>JAICIG010000083.1 GCA_025924495.1 Pirellulales bacterium
ATTGTTTCTACTCCTGACTCCTGACTCCTGACTCCTGACTCCTGACTCCTGACTCCTGACTCCTGACTCCTGACTCCTGACTCCTGACTCCTGACTCCTGACGCCTGACGCCTGACGCCTGACGCCTGACGCCTCTTACGCGAAGCCAATGCCCAACCCCGCAGTCATCCTGTTATCCGGCGGCCTCGATTCGGCCACGACCGCGGCAATTTCGCGCGATCAGGGGCTTGAGCTGCATGCGCTGTCGGTCGACTACGGCCAGCGGCACCAGTTCGAGCTTGAGGCGGCCCGTCGCGTAGCATCGGCCATCGGAGTCAAGCAGCATCACGTAGTAAAGGTTGGGCTTGGGGAATTTGCCGCCAGTGCGCTGACCAGTTCGTTGCCAGTGCCCAAAGGCCGAACCGCCGATGCCATGTCGGCTGATATCCCGGTTACCTATGTCCCCGCTCGGAACACCGTGTTCTTATCGTTGGCGCTGGGGCTGGCCGAAACGATCGGCGCAGCCGATTTGTTCATCGGCGTCAATGCGGTCGACTATAGCGGGTATCCCGACTGCCGCCCGGAATATATCGCGGCGTTCGAGCGCATGGCGAACCTCGCCACCAAGGCGGGCGTCGAGGGGACGTTGAGGTTCGCCATCCATACGCCGCTGGTCAACTGGACGAAAGCCGAAATCATTCGCCGGGGAACGGACCTGGGCGTCGATTACTCGCTCACGCACACTTGCTACGATCCTGGACCCGCAGGGCTGGCCTGCGGCCAATGCGACGCCTGCCAATTGCGCTTAAAAGGATTTGCCGAGGCGGGGCTCGTCGATCCCCTGCCCTACGCCGCATGAAAGTCGCTGAAATCTACCTATCGATCCAGGGCGAAGGGCTGCTCACAGGCGCCGAAAGCGTGTTTGTACGCGCCAGCGGCTGCAACTTGCGCTGCTGGTTTTGCGACACCCCTTTCGCCTCGTGGTCGCCCGAAGGGGAGGATCTTTCCGTGGCAGAAATCCTCGACCAGATCGACCAGTACGAGTGCGATCACGTCGTGCTGACGGGGGGCGAGCCGATGCTGTTCGCAGAGCTTGTCCCGCTCGCCGCCGCCTTGCGCCAGCAGGGAATGCACGTGACGATCGAGACGGCAGGCACCTTGGACCTGCCGGTTGAGTGCGACCTGATGTCGATCAGCCCGAAGCTCTCGAATTCAACCCCTGCGGCCCGGCTGAATCCTCGCTGGAGTCGCCGTCATGAGCAGACCCGCCATGCCCCGCAAGTGATACGTCGACTGGTCCGCGACTATGCCTATCAATTAAAGTTCGTGGTCGATCGTCCATGCGATTGCGACGAGGTCGAGCAGTATCTTAGGGCACTTGGGGAAGTCGACCGCTCGCGCGTGCTGCTCATGCCGCAAGGGACCGACCCGCAGGAATTGGCCCGCCAATCCGGCTGGCTCAAGCCGTTCTGCGACCGCGCTGGGCTGCGATTCTGCCCGCGGCGGCAGATCGAGTGGTTCGGGCTGGTGCGGGGCACCTGACGGCACGGCAGGGCCCCTGGCCCGGTTCCGCGGGCTGCGGACCGATCGACCAGATTCGGGCCAAAGATCACCGCAAAAACGAGCCGCCCCGAGTGTGGCGGACCGGGCCGTGGGCGGGCCGTTTTTTCTTTGACAGCACTTAGCCGCCTGTTTAGACTCAACTTAGGTCGTTTGATCTGCAAGGTTTATCAATTCTGTCCGCAGCTTCCGCTCGACGGTCGCTGCGGAATTCTGTTCGGAACCGAGTTCGAGTCGAAGTAATCGGGCCAGGGCGCCTGATGTCTCAAATGGTCGTTCGGCAGCGATCGCCAACGTGCGAGCAAGCCGAGGCCGCCAAGGGAGTTGAAGCATGGCCAGTAGCGAAAATCAAGGTTTGCAAATCGCACTCATCATCTTCGTGATGTTGACGATCATTCTGAGCGTGACGACATTCGTCTTTTTCCGTTCCTATGAGGATGCCGATCTGCGTGCGCGGGCCGATTCCGACAAAGCTGCCAAGGCTGACACCGCCGCTCGCGCCATCCAGGACGAAGCCAACTCCTTGAAAAAGATGATGGGCGTGGGCGAGCAGGCCAAGTTGCCGGAGATCCAGGCGAGCTTTGCCGAAGATATCAAGAGCTACATGGCCGGCATCGCTGACGAAAAGAAGTTCTACCGTCAGGCTTTGGAATACACGTACAACACATTGCACGAAAAGGAGCAGGAACTTGCCGCCGCTCGTGTGGACATCCAGAAGGTGACGGATGAGCGAGCCGCAATTGAGCAGGCCAAGCAGGCTCAGGTGGCGGCGGCGGAAGCTAAGCAGCAGCAAGCCGAAGAAGCGTTGAAAGAAGCCAACAAGATCTTCCAGGACGAGCGAGCCAAGAAGAACCAGGAACTCGATACCCTGAAGGCCGAGCTCGACAAGAAAAACCAGGAGATGACGGAACTCGCCGAGACGAAGAAAAAAGAAATCGACGCGCTGACCGGCGAGCGCAACAAACTGGTCGGCACGAACAAATTCTTGAACGAGCGCATCACCGAAATCGACCCGACCAGCGGATTTGAAGTTCCCGATGGCAAGATTCTATGGGTCAATCAGAAGGCGCGTTCGGTCTGGATCAATGTCGGTCAGGCCGATGGTTTGCAGCGTCAGGTGACGTTCAGCGTCGTCGGCAGCGACGATGAAGTCGGGGGCGATCAAAAGACCAAGGGGCGCATCGAAGTGACGGAGATCCTGGGGCCGCACTTTGCCGAAGCCCGCATTCTCGATGACGAGTTGTACAATCCGATCGTGCAGGATGACAAAATCTTCACGCCGCTGTGGCAGCCAGGTCGCACCGAGAGTTTCGCCATCGTGGGCGGCTTCGATTTGGATGGCGACGGCGAGGACGACCGCGAGATGATTCGCGACCTGATCCGCATGGCGGGCGGACGGATCGATGCCGAGGTCACACAGCAAGGCAAACAGACGGGCAACGTAACCGTCAACACGCGTTATCTGATCAAGGGAACGCCGCCCGAAGACAAGACCGCGCTGGAAGGCGCGTTCACCAACATTCAGAAGGAGGCGGAACGCCTCGGCGTGCGCGTGCTGACGGTCGACAAGTTCCTGGATCACGTCGGCTGGAAGAATCCAAAGCAAGTGCTTCGCTTCGGCCGCCGAGGCAATGCCGAGGATGTCCCGCCGGAGCAGCCGGATGGCGGACGCCGGACGGCGACGGGCAAGGTCTCGGATGTCTTCCGTACTCGCCGCCCGCCTGGTCGCAGCGGCTCGGGATTGCCTGCCGCAACGAAGAAGAGCGCGTATTAACGCCCGCGCTGGTCAGGCGCCAGACGTTGTTGACCTGAGCCGCTACACTTCTTGCGGCTCGGCGATTGTTTCGCCGGCTTCAATGCCGGCGGCGCTGGCCTGAGCGGTTTCTAGAGGCGCGTGGCGGGCCGGCTCGACGGGTTCGATTCGCTGGACAAACAACCGCTCGCGCAACGCCCGCAGGCGGCCGGCATGTTCTCGCAGACTTGGCGCCAGGTCTTCGGTGTCCAACAAGTTTGGATCGAGGAACAAAGCCGCCGGGTGCTCGACCCGACGGAACTTTGCCAGCCGGGCGAGTAGCTGGCGTTGATGCCGATCTAGCCGATGGGCTTCGCATAGCGATTTGAACAGCAAGCGCGGGCTGTTGTAGCTGCCTGGTTTCTCCTGCCGCTTGGCAAGTCGGGACAACAGCCAGATCAAAACCAGGAAGCCCAAAATGAGGGCGATGCTCGTCAGAACGCGATGCGTATCGGGCGCGGCGGGATTGGCCGGGAAGCCCCGCGCCAGGTTCCGCAGCACGTCGGTCTGGTCGGCCAGCAGGCCGCCGCTGATCGATAGCAATAGGTTATCCATGGGGCAGTTCCTGTCGCTGCGCCCCATCGACCAGCAGGGCAATTCCTGGCGAATCGTGGGCGATCTTTTCAAGGCTGGCGGCCGCCGCCTCGCGCACTGTCAGGCTCCGGTCATGCTTAGCATCGGACAACGCGGCATAGGCTTCCAACGACTTCACTTGGCCTAGGGCGCGGGCGGCTTCGACGCGCACCAGGTGGTCTTCGTCAATGAGCAGCCGCAGGACCGAATCTTGCAGTTCCGCCACCGCCTCGATGGCCGAGGCCATTTGCAACGCCCGGATCCGGCGCCGACGCGACAGCGAATGCGTTTCCTCTTCCAACAAGGGAATGGTCGAAGGGTCGATCTTGCGAACAAGCTTTCCCGTCGTGCTGCGCACTTCTTCATCGAGCATGTCGAAAGAAGCCAGAAACCGCGGAAAGCGGAACTCCGACAAGCTCTCGCGAGCGGCTGCCTGAACCGCCGCCGACGGGCTCGCCAGCATGTCGAGCAGGATCGAGATGGCGCCCGGGATGCCTCGATCTCGGAGCTGCCGAATGGCGCGGGCCTGGACCTCGTCGTCATCGTCCAAAAGCGCCTTGAGCGCTAACTGATTGGCCTCGACGCCGTGGAACTCGGCCAACGCCATCGCGGCAGCTCGCCGGCCGGCCGACTTGCCCTGCACGATCAGGTAAGCAATCGTTTGGAACGCCTCCAGGCGGTTCATGGAAGACGCCATGACCAGTTGCACCAGCGCTTGCTGCTTGCCGTCATCCAGGCGATCGATCAGCGGGCGGGGATTATGCAGCCATGTGACATTGCCGATGCGGGTCAGGTTGTGTTGGATGAAGGTCGACGGCTCCCGGCCAATCCGGTCAAGCAACAGCTCGATGAATTCGAAATCTGAGCGATGCGCGATTAAGGCCAGAACAGCGGAAGGCGCGTGGGGATCCTCGAGAAAATCGAGTACTAATCGCCGCGCGCCGCAGCGCGGGCTGTGCGTCAAGGCGTCGATGACCGTCAGGTAGCGGCTGTCGAGCGGGTCGAGCAGGATCTGCTTGAGCGTCGCGTTATCGTGCGCGGCCAGGGTCAAGAAGGCCTCAATGACCTCCAGACGCCGATGCCGAGTGAAGCGGCGGACCGATTCCTCCAGGCAATTCGTCATCCGCTGGCGCAACAAGTCGGGATCACGCACTGCCTGCGATGGTTTTCCGCTCGTCAGCTCCGCGTAGAACAAGTCCACGAGTTCCAGCGCGGTCTTGGCCGCCAGAGCCGCGTTCGGGTTTGCTTCGTCTTCCAGCGCGTTGATCAGTGCCGGCAGTAAATCGTATTCCCGAAGCCAAAGAATGGCCTGGCAGCCATTGGCGGCCAGTTGGGGCGAAACGTCGAGGACCGCATGGCGCAGCGCGTGCGACATGCTGGTTCGGTGCTCTTCGATAATCGCTTTCCAACGATCGTCGATCAGATGCAGGCGGCGCAGAATTTCATTTTGGCCGACCAGGCTGCGACGGCGCAAGAGCGCATGCAAGGCCCCTTCCTGGATGGCTCGATCAGGCGAGTCGAGCGCCGGAATCAGCACCTGCACGGCAGCCTGATTCTCCGTTCGCGCGAGATAGTCGAAGGTGGTTGCAAGTCCCTCGCTGACCGGCACAAAATGCTCCCGGGAAGTTTCATGAGAACGCGCCCTCTTCATCGGAGAATCGGCCACTTTGCCCCAAAAGTAGATAGCCGGCTGCTGAACTCTAGCGTTTTTTTACAAATGTCCCGAGAAAACCCGAGCGACTTGATTTCCCCCTTTCTTCCGTTCAAACTGGACCTGGCTGGAATCTGGCGATAAGCGTGCCGGCTGTAGAGGTTATGGCAGTCAGCCGTTTGCAGCGCCGCCTGACTTTCCCCCCGCCCGTTGCCGCCTGCCGCTGGAGCCGCGAAGAACGATCATGCCGATTCCGCTGGATGCACCCGAAGTCCTGAACCGTGAGTTTCTGGAGGTACGCGCCAAGATTCTGGAGATCGCCGCATCGCTGGACCGCTTGGATCGTGCCTCTGGCTCGGTGGCGGGCGATTTACGGATGGATCGCATTCGCCAGGGCCTGGAGATTTTGACCGGTTCGCGGTCCGATCGGGCGGAGCAAGTACAAGTGATCTTTTCGTTGCCTTACCAGGCAGGCTGGCAACAACAGTTTCAACTCGACGAGCGCAGGGAATAGCGGCCGTGTATTATATCGATCCCCATATCCACATGGTCTCGCGAGTCACCGACGACTACGAGACGCTGGCCAAGATGGGCTGCGTGGCGATGAGCGAGCCGGCCTTTTGGGCGGGCTTCGATCGCGGCAGCGTCGACGGCTTCCGCGATTATTTCCGCCAATTGACCGAGTTCGAGCCAAAACGCGCCGGCTGGTATCGCGTGCAGCACTACACGTGGTTGTGTATCAACGCCAAGGAGGCCGAAAACGTCAGCCTCTCGCGCGAAGTGATCAAGATGATCCCCGAGTTTCTCGATCGGCCCGGCGTCTTGGGCATCGGCGAAATCGGGCTGAATAAGAACACTCGCAATGAATCGATTGTGTTCCTCGAGCACCTCGACCTGGCGATGAAGACCAATGAGCAGATCCTGATCCACACGCCGCATCTAGAGGACAAGCTCAAAGGGACGCGGATGATTCTGGACATGCTCTGTGGCGATCGCCGCATCGATCACAGCCGAGTGCTCGTCGATCATGTGGAAGAGCACACGATCCGGCCTGTGCTGGACGAGGGCTTTTGGGCCGGAATGACGTTGTATCCGGTGAGCAAGTGCACGCCGCAGCGTGCGGTGGATATGGTCGAGATGTACGGCCCAGAGCGGTTGCTGGTCAACTCGGCCGGCGACTGGGGACCGTCGAAGCCGACGGCGGTGCCCGACTTCATTTTGGCCATGCGATTGCGCGGCCACCCCGAGTCGCTGATTCGCAAGATCGTCTATGAAAACCCGGTGGAGTTCTTCAGCCAAAGCCGCGGCTTTCATTTCACGCCGCCGGAAGTGGCGGAAACCATCGGCGAAAGATAATTGCGGCTAAGGCAGCCGTTCGTGCTGAATTCTGTTTTTTGCCGCGCAGCGCGCGGAACGTTTGCACACAAGCCGTCTGATTTGAGGTCATCAATGAGCCAACCGTCGGGAGTTACCACTGTGAGAACCTGGTTCGCTGTTTTTTTGCTGGCACTCGGGCTGGGAGCTCGAGGGCCCTCCTTCGCTCGCGCCGCTGACGACGAGGCCGGATTCAAGCCGATTTTCAATGGCAAGGACCTCGACGGCTGGGATGGCAATCCGAAGTTCTGGTCGGTGCAAGAAGGGGCCATCACGGGCCGCACGACCGCCGAGAACCCGACGCAAGGCAACACATTCATCCTCTGGCGCCAGGGCGAATTGGACGATTTCGAGCTGCGCCTGCAATACAAGATCATCGGCGGCAACTCCGGCATTCAATACCGCAGCGCCGACATGGGCGACTGGGTCGTCGGCGGCTATCAGGGAGACTTCGAAGCGGGCGACGGCTATTCCGGTATTCTTTACGACGAACGCGGCCGCGGCATCCTGGCCAAGCGCGGCGAGAAGACGGCGATCGGCGAGGACGGCAAGCCGCAGCTGACGGGCTCGCTCGGCGATGCCGCCGAATTGCAGAAGGTCATCAAAAAGGAAGACTGGAACGATTACACGATCATCGCCCAAGGCAACCATCTGCAACACTTCATCAATGGCAAGCAGACTGTCGATGTGGTGGACAACGACCCGAAAAACCGCGAGATGGCAGGCATTCTTGCGTTGCAACTGCATGCCGGTCCCCCGATGACGGTCCAATTCCGGAAGATTCGGCTCAAGCGTCTCAAGCTCGAAGGCCGCAAGAAGATCGTAATGGTCGCGGGTCGCCAGAGTCACGGCCCCGGCGATCACGAATTCAACGCGGGCGTGAAACTATTGCGAGGCTGCCTCGATAAGTTGCCGCAAGTGCAGGCCGCCGAGTATCACAACGGCTGGCCCAAAGATCCGACCGCGTTCGACAATGCCGACACGATCATGCTGTATATGGACGGCGGCGGCGGGCACCCGCTGATTGAGCCCGACCATTTGCGGCACATGGGCGAACTGATGCATCAAGGCATTGGCCTGGCCTGCGTGCACTACGCCGTCGAAGTGCCCAAGGATCGCGGCGGTCCGGAGCTGCTCGCCTGGATCGGCGGATACTATGAGACTGGTTTTTCGATCAATCCGCATTGGACGGCCGACTTCAAGCAATTGCCGGATCATGCGGTGACCAAGGGCGTGAAGCCGTTCTCGATCAACGATGAGTGGTACTTCAACATTCGCTTCCGCGAAGGCGCCATCACGCCGATCTTGACCGCGACTCCGCCCGACGATAAGCGCGGCACGCCGGCCGCGAAGGAACACCCGGGCCGGCCGGAGATCGTGGCCTGGACCACGGAGCGGCCCGATGGCGGCCGCGGCTTCGGCTTTACCGGCGGCCACTTTCACAAGAACTGGGGCAACGACGACTTCCGCAAGCTGGTGCTGAACGCATTGTTCTGGACCGCCAAGGCGGAGATTCCCAGCGGCGGCGTCCCTTCGACCGTGGCGCCGGAAGAGTTGGCGAAGAACCTGGACGATAAAGGCAAGAAGTAATCGCTCGCCGCCGGGCGCCTGCCGCGCCCGGTCGAAACTGCGAAGTCAACCTGCAGGCGAACTTGAACCGCGGCGTGTCGGGAACTATTTCCCGGCCGCCGCTTTTTTTTGCGCGACGCCACGGCAAGATCGACTCACTTCCGTCGACTTGTTGCTTGACTTGGAGTTCCGTTTCGTCAGCTGTGGCGCGTTGTGAGGATTCTCGCAATTATGCACGAGCCGAGGAGCGACGGGCCGACGTAGGGCAGGCGCGCGGAAGGTATTGGTGGGCTGAGTTATTGAGATGCTTGTCGCGGGAAATCAGTCCCAAGACCGGCCGCTGCACCAAGCGATCTCGACCGACCACCACAGGCTGTATCGGCGTTTCCCTCGTCATAAAGCGCCCGCCACCCTGCGGTTCGACAAAACCGGCTTTGCAGTCCTCCTGGACAAGCAAGCAAAAAGATTGCATTTCCTTTTCGGCCCAACTACATTTGCTGAGTAGATAGCCACGTTGTACGACCTTCGGCTTTGGCGTCAATGTTCTTAGCGCCCCGGTTCACTTCAGCAACGTCACGGCGCCGTCAGAGGTTGCCTGTTTGGTGCTATTGCACGGCATTAGTCTTGGGATTCGGCGCGTGGCCGTCTCGGGCGGACGCGACGTGCGGCGATTATGTGACGTTCGGAGCCGGTCATTCCGCAATGGCTGAGGCGAGGGGAACGAAGCAATTGCCGCAGCCGACTCTCGCGGGAATTCCTTTGCCCGACGGCCCGGCTCGTTTGCCGTTCGATTGTCCCGGCTGCTCTTCCCGCCGGGCGCCGGTCACCCTGCCGGTCGTCGTTCACACGCAGCACGATCTTACATGGGCTTGCGTGGCGCAGGTGGTTGTCATTCTTGAATCACCGCCGTGCCGGGCGACCCACGCGCAAGAATCTCTCGCCATCCAGGACTCTTCGTTCCGGATTCTCCGGCCTCCCAGGGCGCTTTCACTCGTTGGGTCCGCACGCGATAAGGTTGCGTAAGTCGAGGACCGCACGCTGCCATCCAAGCGCCGCTAGACGAGCGCCTGGCGGCGTCGCCGCCGGCTCGATACGTTGTCCAGCGGACCAGCAACTCGGTTACAGCACGATTCGATGCGTGCATCGTTGCTCTCGGTCGCTCGTAACTCCGCGTTCATTCGATCGTCCCAACGTTGTCGCATCGCCAGCTGGATTTAGCGGCGAGCCTATGCGATCTGCTTCATGACAGCCGACGGTTTTTTGCGCACCATTCCTTGGCTTCGGGCCGAAAAACAATCAATCACTTTCTGCAGGATGGCACAATGGCGTTCATCAAGACGATCCCCGTGCGGGAAGCGAACGATGAGTTGCGTGCGATATATGACACGATTCGCTCGGACATGTTTGGGTCCCTCCCTTTCCCGGTTAAATGGACCGCATGGAACGTCATGCAGGTGTTCAGCCTGCGGCCGCAATTCCTGTGGGCCTTCCAGCGGGGCTTCCGCCACTTCATGTGGGATGGCGAACTGAACCGGCTGGCGAGGGAGGCCATTGGGGTGAGCGTCGCCCAAACCAACGCGTGTCATTACTGACTGGAGGCGCATGTCGGGTTCCTGCAGGCTGCAGGGATGTCCGCCCGACTAACTCGTATCTTCGAGAACAATCCGTTAGAGGCCCCGGTCGCCCCCGATCTCCAGGCGTTCGTCGCACTGGCGGTCAAGATTACCGCGCGCCCGGCCGAGGTCACTAAGGAGGACGTCAGGGCTGCGTATTCCGCCGCTGTCTCGCCGCGGCAGTATTTCGACGCGGTGGGCGTGATGGTCGCGTTCAATTTCATCACGCGAGTGGCCAACGCGCTGGGGGTCGACCCCGAAATCCCGCGATGGATGCGACGGATCGAGCCCCTTCGCCAGCTTGGACTCCGCACGATGGGCCTCTTCTTTCGATGGTTCGTCGATCTCAACCAAAAGGGAGTCCACGGACCAACGCCTGAGGAGCACCTGGCGGCTCTCCGCCGATTGTTTGTCGACCTGGAGATAGGAGTTCTCCCGATCTGGCTGGAACAGTTGTCTTTCGCGCCGCCCCTTCTAGCCGCCTTCCGCGAGTTTTTCGAAGCCTTGGTCCGCAGGGACACGGAGGCCGTCGGCCTCGACGTGCATCAGTTTATGGCGATTGGGCGGACCGTCCTTCGGTCCATCCCTAACGCCGAAGCACTTAAGAAGCTCGCTGACGACTGGCAACCCGATCCCCGCGCTGAATTAGACGTTGAACGAACCGCCCTGATCACGCGGTTTGCGAACGATGTGGCGTTACGTTCGTACACGCTGACGCGCGAGCGGATCGACGAACTGCGAGCTGCCAATCTGGACGATACGGAGGTGCTGGACGTGGTCGTGACCGCAGCCTTGTGGTCTGCAGCAGCCAGGCTCGAAGTGCTGACCGGCTGCCTTCCAGCCATCGATCTCACGCAGGAGAATGCCGAGCCAGGAACGCTTCCCGGCCCGATTTCGTCGGCGGAAGCCTTTTCCTAACTCGTTAACGCCAAGGGCGCCGCGGACGCAGAGCAACTCACGCCGACACTCGGCTGTCGCGCAATCTGTCAAGGACTGGAGCCACCCGACGCGGAAGTCGCGAGTTATGAGTGACAGCCTATGCAAGCCGGAGCACGTGACGCCAGCGCTCGAGCGCGGTGCGCGCAACGAGCCAACCGTGCTGAACAAACCCTACAATTCGGCTCAATTGGGCGGGCTTCGCCGCTTCGCTTTGGCGATCACCGTCTTCAATCTCTTCGGCCATTTTTGGTTTGGCTTCGAACAATCGTTTGCCCAACCGCTGGCCTCGATGGCGACCGCCTACGTAACGCAGTTGCTGCTGGAGTCTCTGGAGGCCTGGGCGCAGCATCGCCGGCCGGGGTTCTCGCGCAGCTTCGCAGCCTTGGTGAATAGCCTTCTCTCGGCGCATATTACCGCCCTGGCCTGTGCGATGCTGCTGTACGCGAACGACCGCATCTGGGTAGTCTGTTTTACTTCCGCAGTGGCGATTGCCTCGAAGACTCTGTTCCGCATGCCCGTCGCGAGCGCAAAAGGAACCTGGCCTCTGCTGCTGTTCCAACTTGTGCTCTTCGTGCTCCTGCTCCAGACCGGTGAAGCGACCAGCCGCTTGATTCCCATTGCGCCGCAGTGGATACCGGGGTTTCGTCTGGCAATGCTGGCGCTCCTCTTGGTACTGGCGGCGCTCGTTCCCCGCGGGGCGCCGACGCGGCACTATTTGAATCCCTCGAACTTTGGAATTGCCGTTACGCTGCTACTGTTCCCCTCAGTCGGGATCGCAGTGCCGTATCAGTTCACGGAGAACCTGGACAGCGTCGGCGACTGGGTGGTTCCGGCGGTTATCATTTGCACCGGCAGCTTCCTGAATACCTGGTACACCCGACGCATTCCCCTGGCACTCGCCTGGCTGGGCGCATTCGCTCTCCAGGCGATCGTTAGCAGTTTGATCCTTGGGTACTCCACGGGCTATTGTCCCATGGTCGCCAGGCTCTCGGCGATGACCGGGGTCGCGTTCATCCTGTTCACCTTCTACATGGTCACCGATCCGGCCACGACGCCGGAGCGGCCGGCGGCCCAGGTTGCCTTCGGCGCTTCGGTCGCCCTCGTGTACAGTTTGCTCCTCATATTCCACATTGTCTTCGCGTTGTTCGTGGCCCTGGTCATCGTCTGCGTGGCCCGAGGGCTGGGAATGTATTTGCTGGCCAGCATGCAAGGCTCGAAGCCCGCCACAACCAGTGTGCCGGTATCCGAACCGGTGCTTATCGAGCGCGCAGCGCCTTGATCGGAGGTGGTAACCGTGAACCCCCGTCCCTCACGACTTCGCCGAGCAATTACACTCTTCGTGGCGCTCGCTCTGGTCGGGGGCCTCTACCTCCTCAGCCAGCTCCCCACGCTCTCCGACGCCGAAGCCGAGGCTATTGCCGCACGCTTCCGCTTCGAAAAGCTGCCCTTCCCGGAGCCGTCCGGCTTCCCGCATAAAACCGTTCGCCAGGTTCACCCGTCCCTCGAGAATCTGTCGGCCTACCTCTCGGCAGTCGGCGCCGGGGCGGCGCTAGCCGACATCGATGGAGACGGTCTGCCGAACGACCTCTGTTACGTCGATCCGCGCATCGATCAGGTCGTCGTTGCGCCGGCCCTTGGAACAGTCGATGATCGCTATGGACTCTTACTCTTGCAGCCCGGGCCTCTCACCTACAACTCGACGATGGCCCCCACAGGCTGCCTGCCGGGCGACTTCAACGAGGATGGCCTTACCGATGTGCTCGTCTATTTCTGGGGCCGCTCGCCGATCATTTATCTCCAACAACCCGCGGCGGCCGGCGGGAAGAGGCTGACGGCGCAATCGTTCCTCCCCTGCGAGCTGATCGAGCCGTGGCAACGCTGGAACTGTTGTGCGGCCACCCTCGCCGATCTCGACGGAGACGGCCACTGCGACCTGGTGATGGGCAACTATTTTCCGGACGGGGAGGCCTATCTCGATCCTGAAGGCAGCGGCCGACTGCAAATGCCGGAATCGCTATCGCGGGCCTTCAATGGCGCCGGGCCTCACTTCTTCTTGTGGAAGCAGCCCTCGGACGGGAAAGCCTCTGTTGTCCAGTTTGAGAAGGTCGATCCCGACTTCTTCTATCCTGATGCAGATGCGGCGCACATCCATGATGCCCGCCACGGTTGGACGTTGGCGGTGGGGGCCGCCGATCTCGATGCGGATGGGTTGCCTGAGGTTTACGTCGCGAACGACTTTGGGCCGGATCGACTGCTGCACAATCGATCGCAGCCCGGCGAGCTGCGCTTTGCGCTTTTGCAGGGCGAGCGGGGTTTCACGACGCCGCGCTCCCGCGTGCTGGGCCAGGATTCATTCAAAAGCATGGGGATCGATTTTGGCGACGTCAACGGGGACGGCTGGCTCGATATGTATGTCAGCAATATCTCCGGCCCTTATTCACTTTTCGAAAGTCATTTCCTCTGGTTGAGCACCGGACAGGTGGAGCGAATGAAGCAGGGCGTCGCTCCGTATTACGATGCCGGCGAGGAACTGGGCCTGTCGCGGAGCGTCTGGGGTTGGGATTCGCGACTGGCCGACTTCGACAACGACGGCGTTCTCGAAGCGGTGCAAGCGATGGGCTTCCTGAAAGGAACGATTAACCGTTGGCCGGAGGGGCAGGAGTTGGCCGCCACGAACGACCAGCTACTCTCGAACCCCCGGTTCTGGCCGGATTTTCGGCCGGGCGCCGACTTCAGCGGTAGCGATCACGACTGCTTCTTTGTGCGGGCATCGGATGGTCGTTTTTATGATTTTTCGCACCAGTTGGAATTGGACGCTCCGATGGTGACGCGCGGCATCGCGCTGGCGGACATCGATGGAGATGGCCGCCTCGACATGGCGCTCGCCAACCAGTGGGGACCGTCGTTCCTCTTCCGCAACACGGCTCCCAACCCTGGCGCCTTCCTGGGGCTACATCTGCGGCTGCCGGTCGGCCGGGAGAAAAATGACCAAACCAGTGACAAGACCGTGGTGCTTAATGGTCATCCAACGGCCGACCGGCCGAGCCGACCAGCCGTCGGGGCGACCGTCGTCGTCCACTTGCCCGATGGCCGACGTTTGATCAGCCAGGTGGACGGAGGCTCGGGTCATTCGGGCAAGCGCGCTCCAGACATTCACCTGGGGCTGGGCAACGTTGAGGCCGACGCCTTGTTGAACGTAGACGTACGCTGGCGGAGCGTCGATGGAATGATGCGGTCGCAGACTTTGCAGGTCACGTCGGGCTGGCACACAGTTTGGCTGGACTCCGCCAGAGAGGAAGTTCCCTAGCCGCCAGGCATTGCCTTCGGCGGCCGACAGTCATCTTTGATATGAGGTTTTTCTAATGATCGTGCAACTGATGCGGCATCAGTTTGGTCTGCAACCGCTCGCCGGGGCCGTTGTAGCTTTAAGCCTCTGCGGCCTTGTCTACGCCGAAGGCAATGGGTCGGCCTCGGGCGCGGCCGCAACTAGTCCGGCTGTTCCGATCGCCACAAGTCCGAACGCGGCCCAGCCCCCCGCGAAGGCGCCGCCTGGCTCGCCGGCGGAATCGAGCGCTCTGTCGGCCGAGCAAGAGGCGGCCGAACAGGAGGCGGCCGGAGCGTGGCTGGAAAAGGTATTTGCCGGGACCGAGCCGCCCGAGTCGGTGCGGATGCTGATCGCGATCGCGCACGGGTCGCAGATGGGGCCAGGCGAAGGCTGGTTCGGTCCTGGTCAAACGCGGTTTGACTGGAAATGGCTGGCAGGGCTGCACGGCTCCGAAGCGGACGCCGAGATCGGTCCGGAACAGTTTCGCGGACCGAAGGAGCTGTTCGTTCGGCTTGATCGTAATCAGGATGGCCGCATCAACGCGAGCGATCTCGACTGGTCGGACCGCAATCCGTACGTGCAGCAATTCAATTTTCTCAGCCGCGTGCTGCGACGTTTGAATAAGAAAGGCGACGGTCGCCTGACTCGCGACGAACTCGCCGCGTTTTTCGATCAAGTCGCCTCGGGCCGCGATTACGTGACGTCCGCCGATCTGGCCCAGGGACTGCTGGCGGGCTACGGATCAACTTCCAACTCCGGCGCCGGGCCCACGTCCGAAACGCTGGTGCGCGGCTTGTTTCGCGGCGAGATCGGGTCGCTCAATGCAGGCCCGGCGCTGAATACGCCAGCGCCAGATTTCAGCCTGAAGACGCATGACGGCAAGCAAACGATCCGGCTCGACGATCTGGTTGGACCGAAGCCTGTGGTGCTCGTCTTCGGCAATTTTACTTGCGGACCATTCCGCTCGATGTATCCGCTCGTCGATGATTTGTACAAGCGATATCAGGACCGCGCGACCTTCTTGGGCGTTTATGTGCGCGAAGCGCATCCGACGGACGGTTGGCGCATGGAATCCAACGACGCAGCCGGCATCGGTCTGGCGCAACCCAAATCGTACGACGAACGGGTCTCGGTCGCCCAGCAGTGCCAGTCCAAACTCAACTACTCGATGCCGCTGGTCGTCGATGAAATTAACGACCCGGTCGGCAACGCCTACAGTGGCATGCCGGCGCGACTGTATCTCATCGATCCCGACGGAAAAGTGGCCTACAAGAGCGGCCGCGGGCCGTTCGGTTTCAAGCCGGGCGAACTGGAACAATCGCTTGTCATGTTGCTCGTCGAGGAGCAACTAAAGAATTCGCCGCCCGTCGCCAAGGCTCCCGAGTGAATTGCATGCATAACCTGACGAGAGTGTCCTCTGCTTGCTACCTGCTGTTTGTGGGAGGCGCCGCCTTGATGGCACCACTATTGCCGGCCAAATTCGTGGCGGCGAGCGAAGACGCTTATTGCCTTCCCGTGCTGGACGACGAGTCGGCGTGGAGCCGGTTGCCGCCATTGGAGCAGGGCCAGCGGCAGCCGCTGCCGGTATGGGCGCGGATGCTGGCAGACAGCTTGCCGCGGACGACGGCCGCCATGCTCGAGCTCGATGCCTTGCATCGCGCACATAGTCCGCTGGGGGGCATCCTGGCGTCGAAGGTGCGCTGGACGGTCGCCAAGGCGAACCGCTGTCCTTACAGCATTGCCTGCGCGGAAGCCGATTTGCGGCGGGCCGGGCTTGACGATGCAGGCCTGGCGTCGCTCGTGGACGATGCTGCAGAGCTCTCACATAACGAGCGAATGACGTTGGACTTCGCGCGGCGGTTGACCTTGGAAGCCGACGTGATCACCGACGAAGAAGTGGCGCGTCTGAGCGAGATTTACGGAGACAAGAATCTTGCGGCGCTCGTGCTGTTGATAGCGCACGCGAATTTTCAAGACCGTTTGCTCTTGGCACTGGGCGCCGTAGCAAAGTTGGGAGCGCCCTTGCCGCCGCTTGAGGTGCGGTTTGCAAAGGTCGGCAAGGATGGGGGTATGTCGGTTCCCGAACGGCTCTTGCCTGAAACATCGACTGCGCCGGCCGTGCCTGAAAGCGTCGACGACCCGGAATGGCGTTCGCTCGATTTCGCCGCGCTTCAGCGCAGTTTGGACGCACAACGAGAGCGACCGGGAAGAATCCGCGTTCCTGACTGGGAAGAGGTTGCCGCAACGTTGCCTGAAGAGCAGCGACCGAAACATCCGGTGCACATTCGCTGGTCTCTTGTCTGCCGTGGCTATCAGCCCGAGCTGGCTGCCGGCTGGGGGGCCTGCACGCGCAACTTCGCCGAAGAATCGAAGCAAGACCGCGTGTTCGAGGAGAGCCTGTTTTGGGTCATCACCCGCACGATCCATTGCTTCTACTGAATGGGCCACACCGAGATGCTGCTCGCGGTCGCGGGCTTGGACAAAGAGACTTTGAACGAGCGGACGCAACGCCTGGCAAGTCGCGATTGGTCGAGCTTCTCGCCGGCCGACCGATTCGCGTTTCTGTTTGCATGCAAGCAAGCAAAGACTCCCTGGTTGATTACGGCGTCTGATACTTGCGGTCTGGTCGAGCATTTTGGCCGGCATCGTGCGATCGACGTGCTCTGGTGGGCTTGCCGCTGTCACTACATGACCCGCGTCGCCGACGCATTTCAGCTTCCGTTGGAGAAAGAGAACGTTTTTGAGGAGCCGTGACGACATGCTCGCCAAATCGTTCAATCTCGGCGGCCTAATTGCTTTGCGCGCTCAGGATTTCCTCATGGCGAATTGCGGAAAGCGGGTTATCGCGAGCTCCACATACAGTTCGTGGATGCTGGCCGACAATCTTCAGGCTGGCCTCAAATTCCGAACTGTCTGAGCACGAGATCGTAGACGTCGGTGTCGGCCAGAAGCCGGCCAGCCAGCACGCCGGGCTCGGAGGAGGCGATGAAGCTGCGCTGCGACTCGTCGCGGGCGGGTGCGCCGTGTGATCCTTTGACGGCGGCTAGCGAACCGCTGGAAGTCTGCGACCACGTTTCGCGCGGATCGATGCCGGGCTGATGCGGCGAGCCGAGCGCGGCGGCCCAGGCCGGCGCATCGGCATCGTTCTGCCACCACTTAAAAGCCTGCCAACTGTGGGGCGAAGAGATCAAGATCACATCGCCCGAGCGGGCATGATTTAGTTCACGTCGTGCCATCTCGTTGGGGCCAATCGCTGCTGCAAAGCAGGCCTCGCGCTCGAAGAGTTGAGCCACGCGCTCGATGAGCCGCGGGTCTCGATCGGCGACAAACACGTGTGATATTTGCCGATCGACCAAGGCCCATGCCTGGCTCGCTGTGAAATCGATCTCGAGACCTGCCTCTATTTCGCGCAGCGAGAGCATTCCTGCGTCGTGTAAGATGCGGTTGGGAAACGTGACATGCGTTACCGGGGAAATTGCGTATCCCCCCGTCGTTAGCCAGAGCGGCAAGCGTCCATAGGCTTCGCCGAAGCCAGAAGAAAGTCTCCCAATCAACTCGTCCACGCTTGCCAGCGCGTCATCCAACTCGGCGCTATCAGGGCCGTACAGCTCAGCAGCCGGCGCTAAGTGGTCGAAACAGAGGTAGAAAAAGTCAGGACGATGCTGTCGAGCGAGTTCGATGGCCGCATTTACGTCGGCACGGCACAACGTCCCTGCGGCGGTCTCTCCCCTGACCTGTTCAGATGCCTGCACCGAATGCCGTGCCGGCGATCGCTGGGACGTTTGCCACCGATCGGCCGGCGGAAAAGCGGAGCAAAATGTCTGGCAGGTCCGCGCATCCGACGAGAACCATGCCGCGGTGACTAGCCGCAGATCGTAGCTGCGCAAAACATCCCAGACCGCGGGTTGCTCGAGGCAGGCGTGCCAGGGCGCGCCGCGTTCGACATTACGACGCTCGCGAGAAAAAAATGCGTCGGCGATGATGCCATGTTTCTGCGGCATGACGCCGGTGATCAGATTCGCTTGCACAGGGGCGTTCAAGCAGGGAAAGCTCGGCGCCAAGGCCGCGATATCGCCGGCCGTAATCAAATGCTGGAGCTGGGGCATCTGCGCAAGATCACGCTCGCGTAATCCGGGCAAGACAAGCAAGACAACGATGTCTGGCATTTGAATTCGCGATGCAAGCTGCGACTTGGCGATGCGGCTATTTACGAATGACGAAGTCGGAGCAGGCCCAGAAGGTTGAAAAGCGTTGGCTCTAACGTAGACTGTTGAAACCGAGAGGGGGAGGCCCGTTTTTCTGCAAGGATTGGAACATCATGAGAAACTGCCTGATCGCATTTGCTGCCCTGTTGATTTGCGGCATGGCTGCCGCGGCTGAAGCTCAAGTGATCACCACTTACCTGCCGCCAGCGCCTCCGGTCGTCGCAGCGCCGGTCGTTGTGGCGCGGCCCGCTCCCGTCGTGAGTTATTATTCGGCTCCGGCGTTCGTCGCCTATCCGCCTCGACGGTACGTCGTTCCCGCGCCGGTCGTCATAGCGCCTCGCGTTTATGCGGTGCGACCCAAGGTTTATGTCCGCGGCCAGCCGTTGCGCAATACAATTCGCGCCGTCACGCCGTAGTTGCATTACGGCATTCGCTGATTCAGAAACTCGAACGCTTGCCGGGCCGCTTCGGGCGCCATGTGGCTGTGGCGGCTGAGTTCGACGTGAATGCCCCCCGCGTAGCCGATGTCGGCCAGCGCCTGGAGAATCGGCGGAAAATCGATTTCGCCCTCGCCGAACATCAAGTGGTCGTGGACGCCCGTTCGCATGTCCTCGATGTGGATATTGACCAGTTGCGAGGCGTATTTGCGGATCTGCTCGGCGATGGGAACTTCGCCCAGGCAATGCAAGTGGCCGATGTCGAGCGTCAGGCAAAGCTGCGGCCGCTCCAACCGGCGGCACATTTCCTCATAGCTGGCCATTGTATCGATCAGCATGCCCGGCTCGGGCTCGAAGCCAATCGCCATTTCGCGTTCGGTGGCATAGTCGACCACTTGACGCAGACCGTGGACCAGTCGTTCGAGCGCAGCTTCGTCGGGCGCCGGTTCGTGCAACACGCCCGACCAGAGCGAAACGCAATCGCTATTCAATTGCACGGCAGCATCGATCGCACGGCAGAGAAACTCAATCCGCCGCTGCCGCGCGACCGATTCGGGTGAAACGAGCGTCGGCTCGTGCTTCTTGCGCGGATCGAGCAGGAAACGGGCGCCCGTCTCGATCACCGAACGCATGCCGACCCGATCGAGCAATTGCTGCATCTTCTTGGCATTGCGATAAAACTCGGGCTGAAACGGATTGAGCGGCCCATGGTCGAGCGTGATCGCGACACTGCGGTAGCCGATCTCCGCTAACAATTCGACGGCCTGGTACGGATCATGGTGAGCCAGGCCGTTGGTGTTATAGCCCAAGAGCATGTGCAAGCCGTTGCGTCAGGTGGAATAAAGCCAACGGCCGAGGTACAGCATTGGCAGCAGCAACACGATGATCATGCCGCCTAGCCACGGCCCGCGAACCGCGACGCAGGCCATGGCATCGAGAATGATCAGCGATCGCAGGCAATTCTTGACGGCCGATTGCACGCGGTACGGCATTGGGTCCATCACGGCCAGCAAGCATCGCCAGCCGATCAGCAAGGCCATCATGATCCAGAAGAACGACCAGTTCTGCCCGGCGCTCTCGGCGAATTTCGGCCAGCTGACCGGATCAAGATCTGGCGTCGCCCAGGTTGGAAACCTCGCCAATAAGCCGATTCCTGCGACCAGCACCGCCGTGCTGAGCCCCAACTGCAGGCGGCTGCTCTCGCGCGCTTCCGTGCGAGCGAACCACGTGACGCCGACAATATATATTCCAAGTCCGGCCGCCACGACGAAATGCATCGGCTGCCAGGCGCCCGCGGCGGCGCTCATCCCTAGCAGCACATTCAGCGCGCGGCAGGCGCCCATGGCCACAGGCGCGAGCGGCGTGCGCTTCAACACCCAATCGTAAGAGAGCACCGCCGCCGCCAAAGCGGCTGCCGTCAGGCCGCTGCGCCATAGTCCATCGAGTAGGCTGGCTGCAATGCCGCAGCCGACGCCGGCGAGCAACATGCCAAAACCGAGTCGCCTCGCGAACGAGAGCGAAATGCGTCCCGATGGGATCGGCCGCTTGGGCCGCTCTTGGGCGTCGACGTAGCGGTCGAACACGTCGTTCAGCACCATGCCCGCGGTATAGAGCAGGCACGATGCCGCCAGCAGCAAAGCGAATACGTGCCAAGGCTGGAAATCTTGGTGCGTGATGAGAAAGCCCAGGAAGATATCCGCCATCGCGGTGAACACGTTTGGCAGACGAAACAGCTCGAGCAACGCACGCATCCGCGAAGGAGTTGCAGACAGTTCGTCGTCGCTGGCGACGATAATTGCCGGCGGGTCCGTTGGGAACGGCGGTGGGGCGTCGGGCGAGGTCATCCGAGCTTGATTCCCAGTTTCTTCATGGCGGCAGTCATATAGTCGTATGCCTCGCGAGCCGCCGCGTCGGGATCATCGATGTAGGGGTACAATTCGACCGTGATCCAGCCGTCGTAGGTCGTTTTGGCAATCGCAGCCAGTGTGGCTTCGAAATCAATCGCGCCTCGCCCGGGCACGAGATGCTGGTGCACGCGCGTGGCGGCGATGTCTTCGAAGTGATAATGCCGCGTGTAAGGCGCCAACTCGGCGACCCAATTCTGCGGGTCTTCGCCCACGCAGTAGGCGTGGCCGATATCGAAGTTGAGTCCCACCCAAGGCGACTTGATGCGCTCGACGAATTTCAAAAACTGCTCGAAGCGCTCGATCATCAAGCCCGGCTCAGGCTCGATCAACAGGCCGATTTCCAGTTGCTC
>JAICIG010000084.1 GCA_025924495.1 Pirellulales bacterium
CCGCGGCATTGCGCTCGCTCGCGGTGAATATCTGACATTTCTGGGGGTCGACGAAGGCATTCGACCGCAGACGCTCGAGATACTCGCCCGCGAACTCGACGCCGACCGCGAGCTCGACTGGGTGCAGGCCAGCAGCCTGATGACAAACGTCAATGAAGAGGGGCAGTGGCTGAGTGACGTGTTGACGTATGACCGTAGCGGCTACCGTCAGTCGCTCGTCTATCTCGAGACTTGCTATCTGTCCTGGGTGGGGGGCATGTATCGCCGTAGCATTCACGACCGCTGCGGCTACTATGACGCGAGCTTCGGCGCCGCCGGGGATACCGTGTTCAAGTACCGCGTGTTGCCATTCATCAAGACCAAGGTCGTCCCTCTCACGCTGGGAGTGTTTTGGAACTATCCTTCCGGCCAGACGACCTGCAGTCCTCGCGCCGAAATCGAGGATCTGCGAGCCTGGTACTTGCACCGAACGCTGGCCGGCGTGCGATATGCGTTTCAACGGCAATCGCCGGAAGAAGCCGAGCGTCTGCTGCATGCGGCACTGCGTTATCGAAAGTCGTACTGTCAGCACTTGAGCACAGATGTTGAGTACGCCCACAACCTGGCAATCTTCTTAGCGCGATCGCGGCAGCCTGATTCGACCGCTGATTTGCTGTTGGAAGGAATCGGCGCCCTGCTCGGAGCCTATCGCTCACTCGATTACCTGCCCCAAGCGACTGCGAGATCATTGCAGTGGTCATTGTGTCGGGCACTTTATCTGGCCAACAGGACCGCGCGCGAGCACTACTCCTATAGCGGCGAACGGGTTCAACCCGCCTATCAGGTGTTTAACGACAATCGCCATGAGCAGCATATTCAGATCTGGTCTAAAGCCGCCTAACCCAATCGCCGCCCTCTTTCCTCATAGATTAGGTTGAAAAAACGATGAATTGTCGCGTTTGTGATTCGACCGACCTGGATCTGGCCGTCGATCTGGGGGCGCAGCCCTGGTGCAACCATTTTTTACGGGAGGATGAAGTTGGCGCCGAGCCGATGTATCCGCTGCGGGTCGTCTACTGCAATCAGTGCGCGACGGTTCAGTTAGACTACACGGTGAAGAAGGAGATCATGTTCGGCGACCACACGTACCTTTCCGGAGTTACGCGGTCGCTGAGCGAGCACTTTCGGAAAGTGGCCGGCGAGGTCGATCAGCGCTTCGCACATGAGGATAAAAAGACAAAATCGGTGCTCGATATTGGCTCGAACGATGGCACCCAGCTCAAGCACTTCCAGGCTCTAGGCTATGACGTGCTTGGCGTCGAATCCTCGAAACGAACCGCTCAAATCGCCAACGAAGCTGGCGTGACCACCTTAAACGAGTTCTTCAATCTCGAGCTGGTCCGCCGGCTGGGACGGAAGTTTGACATCATCAATGCCGCCGGCGTGTTCTTCCATCTCGAGGAGCTGCACTCGGTCACCGACGGCATTCGCGAGGGCCTGGCCGCGGACGGCGTGTTCGTCGTGCAATTCCTGTACATGAAGCAGATCGTGGAGAACCTGGCCTTTGACCAGATTTATCACGAGCACCTGCTTTACTACAACCTGGCCACGATCGAGGCGCTGCTGAATCGTCACGGCCTGGCGATGTTCGATGCCTACGTGTCGCCGATTCACGGCGGCTCGGTGATCGGCTTCGTCACGCATCGCGGCCGCCGAGAACCCAGTGCGCGATTGAACGACTTGCATCAGGCCGAAGCAAAGCATCGCAGCAACGAGCTGGCGACTTATCTGGAGTTCGCCCGCCGTATCGAACAGATGAAGGCCGACAATCTCACCTACCTCGAGGAGGCCAAGCGGCTCGGCAAAACCGTCTACGGGATGGGCGCCCCCGTCAAAGGCAATACGCTGTTGAACTACTTCGGCATTGGGCGGCAGTATCTCGATTGCCTGGTGGAAAAGAATGAGCTGCGCCGCGGCTTGTTCTCGCCCGGCCAGCATTTGCCGGTCGTGCTGGAGCGCGAAATCACGAACCCGCCCGACATTTATTACGTCCTGGCCTGGAACTTCAAGCAGGAGATTCTGGCTAACAACCGGCGATTGCTCGAGCAGGGAGTCGAGTTTTTCTTTCCCGTCAATCCGAAGGAAGTCTGCGTATGAAAGTGCTGGTGACTGGAGCGACGGGATTCTTGGGAACCGCGCTGACAACAAAGTTGGCGAACGATGGGCACTCGGTGGTGCGGCTGGGCAGCCGGAATTGCGATCTCACGCGGGCCGATTCGTTGTCGCGATTCGACGGCGAGAAGTACGACCTGATTTACCATCTTGCGGCCTGGACGCAAGCGGGTGATTTCTGCCTCTATCATCCCGGCGAGCAATGGATCATTAACCAGCAGATCAACACCAATGTGCTTGCCTGGTGGGTTCGTTCGCAGCCGCAAGCCAAGTTGATTGCGATGGGCACGAGTTGCTCCTACTCGCCCGATCTCGAGTTGGTTGAAGAGAACTACCTGGATGGCGTGCCGATCGACAGTCTGTTCACCTACGCCATGACCAAACGAATGCTGTATGCCGGACTGTTAGCCTTTGCGCGCCAGTTCGACCTGAAGTATCTGTGCCTCGTGCCATCGACGTTGTACGGGCCTGGCTATCATACCGACGGCCGGCAGATGCACTTCATTTTCGACCTGATCCGCAAGATCATCCGCGGCAAGCTCTACGGCGAACCTGTCGTACTCTGGGGCGATGGCCGTCAATCGAGAGAACTCGTTTACGTCGACGATTTTGTCCAAGCAATGATCACGTTGGCTACCAGCGTCGACAACGAGCTCATCAATATCGGGGCTGGCGAAGAGCACAGCATCCGGCATTTCGCCGCCTTAATTTGCCAAGAGGTCGGTTACGATTTCGAGCAGATTCAATTCGATACGTCGCGCTACGTCGGCGCGACTTCGAAGTTTCTCTCGGTCGAGAAGCTGTCCCGAATCTTCCCCGGTTTCTCGCGCACGCCGTTGGAAGCTGGAATGAAAACCACCATCGAGTGGTTTTTGCAGCAGCGCGAGAGCCTGTTCCCCGAAAATGCTGATGCAAAGGCGGCTTGAGAGCATGCCGCGGTTCGTGCTGATCGATCACTCGCTTGTCGACTACTCGGGTCATCATTTCGAGTATGCGCAAGCGGTATTGAACGCCGCCGCGGAAGCCGGCTACGAGCCGATCCTGGCGGCAAATCGGCGATTCAAGAGCAATGTCCGCGAAGCGTGGCCGGTTTTCCCCAGCTACAAATACGGCATTTGGCTTCATCAAGGGCCTCGCTGGCAGCAGCGACTGCATGCTTCCCTCGCCAGCGCTCGTCGCATAAGCCGCCACATTGGCCGACGGACCGACGACGCCACGGGCAATCGTTCCGCGGCTGAACGCCGGCGCGGCGGATTCGTGCGCAACTGCATTCAAGCGGAACGGTCGCGCCAATTCGTTCGCGATTCGAGCCGCCTGGTGCAGAAGCTTCGTCTTGGCGCGGGCGACATCGCCTTGTTCTCGACAGTTTCGCTCGAAGAGTTCGCCGCGCTGCGGCGGGCATGGCCATTCGCGGGCCCATCCTCGGCTGCCCGCTGGCATTTCCTCTTTCGTCGCGACTTCGCACTCGAGACCGGCGGCGCGACTGACCGGCTGCGAGAAGCATTCGAACCATGCGCCGAGCTCGATGGCCGCCAGAACTGGCACTTCTGGACTGACAGCGAACAACTGACGGCGCTCTATAGCGAGGCGACCGGCCAGCCGTTCGACACTTTGCCCATTCCCCATACCCAGTTGCCTATGGCGGCCTCGCCTGCTGCCGGGCCGTTTCGAATTCTCTTCCTTGGCGATGCGCGCAGAGAAAAGGGCTTCCACCATTTACCCCGCATCGTCAAAGCATTGACGGGCAATGGTTGCCGGCGTTTCGAGTTTCTGATCCAGGC
The DNA here is from genome assembly GCA_025924495.1 of Pirellulales bacterium. The sequence goes on from JAICIG010000084.1 coordinate 3,933, forward strand.
GCATACGGCCATTCCCGGCGGCGAACCGGGAATTGCCGAGTCGCGTGCCGAGTTAGCTCGTCTTTCCCGTCTCGGCGTGAAGCTATTTGACAAACCCTTGGAATCGTACGATTACCGCAGTCTGCTCGCTTCCGGGCAACTGAGCTTGCTGCCTTACGACAGTTCCGCTTACGCGGCCCGTAGTTCGGGGATTCTCAGCGAATCCCTGGCTGCCGGCATTCCCGCCATCGTCCCTGCGCACACGTGGATGTCACAACAGTTGCCGCCCGGCGCCGGCTTGGCTTACCAAGGCTTGGACGAAATACCGTCGCGAGTCCAAGAACTTGCGTCCAACTATGAGCGCTTCGACGAACAGGCACGCCAGTTTGCGAATGCGTGGCGAAGGCAGCACAACGCAGGCCGGCTGTTGTCCCTACTCGAGTTGGGGCGGCAGCGTTCCCACGATGCGTCTTCCGAGCCTGCGCCAGATCGTCACACCGCTGGACTAGGCGTCCTACGTTCTTCTTGAGCTGCTCCACTCCGTTGTTGCCGATCCGCACCATGACCAATGCATTTTTGGCAAATGTCTCGGGCAAAGAGCCAGGAAGCAGCAACAAGATTGGCGACATTCAAGTTCTGCGCGGCGTTTCGATCCTTGTCGTGTTGGTCTGCCACCTCAGCATTTCGGCAACGCTCCTGGCGCTGCCGCCGGTAAAGCTGACGTCCCCATTTTTTTTAGGGGTTGAAATATTCTTTATCATCAGCGGACTTGTCATCACAAACTCGCTGATCCTCGACGGGTTCGATGGCTTACGATTTTTTATCAAGCGCGCGTTCCGGCTGTTGCCGGCAATGGCGGTGTTTTTGGCGATCACTCTGCTGCTCAATTCGTTGCTTAGAACCACGGGGCTATCAGAACAGATATCGCCGACCGCCGCAGTCACGACCAAAGAATTTGCGAGGCAGGCGTCATCGATCATCTTTGGATACTTTATTCTGCTCGACGGGCCGAAATCGTATTGCAACGGCGCTATGTGGAGCCTGTCGGTCGAAGACCAGTTCTATGCGGTCGTTGCGCTGCTGTGCGTTCTAACCGGCGTCTCGCGGCGATTCGGCTCAAAATCGACGGGCAGTGTGATCTGCTGCCTGGCTGGCGCTCTGTACGCCGCCAGCACATTCCTGCGAGGATGCATCTTGTGGGAGTCTGATCTCGCAGCCAGGGCGCCAGTGCTGTTGAAATACCTAACTCAATGGAGATTCGACTTTTTGGCGTTGGGCATTGTTCTGGCCTTTATCAATGCCAGATTCGGCAAGCAAATCCTGGAGTATTTTCGCAATTCCGGAGCGTTCATCTCGCCCTGGCTGTTGACCGTGCCATTCTTCATCTGCTCGGTTTGCGAGCCAGCCGAATCAAGTTCGCCGAGGTTCTTGCACGGGTTCGGCTATCCTATCGCTGGGTTTCTATTCGGTCCCTTGGTCCTTTTGGCAGCCAATAACCTGGCTTTCCCGCCAACCAAAAACTACGTGTATAAGACGATGTTGTTCTTGGGCGATCGAAGCTACACGCTTTACCTGATGCACTACCCTGTATTCATCATTGCCTGGCTGCTCTTTCATTGGCTATTTCCTCGCGCCTTCAGCGGCGCGATTATGTATGGCGTTTGCCAGGCAATTGCAGTCGGCACGATTCTTTTACCATTGTGCGAAATCGTTTATCGCTACATCGAACTGCCCTTCGCCCGCCTTGGCCGACGGATTGCCGCCTCGCTGGGCAAACCGTCACCAGCGCATGCCGCCCTCAGTCTGCAGGATGCTCGACGCGCGGAGGCAAATTCGGAAACATCCCACAACTCACAGCGACGAAAGGCCGCATGAAACCAGCACCTTGTGCCATCATCCTCGCTGGCGGACGGGGCACCCGGATCAGCCATCTGCAACCCAACTTGCCCAAACCCATGATTCCGGCCGGCGGCTATCCGTTCCTGGAATGGGTCATTCAGCACTTCGCCGCGCAAGGCATCCGCCGGTTCGTCGTTTCCTTGGGCCATCTTGCCGAGGTCGCCGAGACCTACTTTCGCATTCGTCCTACGGACGAATTGTCGATAAAGACGGTGCGCGAGACCGAGCCGCTCGGCACCGGCGGCGGTTTTCTCTTCGCCCAGCAAGCTGCCGGCGAAGCAGATCCCTTGGTGCTGGCAAACGGCGATTCGCTGGTGCTAGCCGATTTACAGGGAGCATGGCAGATACTCGAAGACCCCCAGGTTGACGGAGTGGTGGTAGGCCTGGAGATCGAGGATGCCTCCCGATACGGTGGGCTCCAGACCGATTCAGGCGATCGGCTGTTGCGGTTCAGCGAAAAACAGCCGGGCCGGGGCCTGATCAATGCGGGTGTGTATTTCTTTCGACGTCGCCTACTAGCAACGTTTGCTCAGAAGAGACCGCTGAGCGTGGAAATGGACGTATTTCCCGAACTTCTGAGACAGGGGGCAAACCTGATGGTCCATCGCTGCTGTGCACCATTTTTGGATATCGGCACGCCGGAAAGCCTGGCCGAGGCGGAGCCATTTCTGTCGCGACATTGGCCTAGGCAAGATGCACTCGCTGCCTTAAAGTAGGCAGCCCGCTATCCGGCAAAGCGACCATTCACGAGACCGAGCAGGGAAGCGAAGTCGTGATTATCAGCAAGACGCCGTTTCGTGTCAGCTTTTTTGGGGGCGGCACGGACTACCCCGAACATTTCACTAAGCATGGCGGCGCGGTGCTCGGCACTGCGGTCGACAAGTGCACCTACCTGGCTGCGACACATTTTTATTCGCGGCTGTTCGACTATTCCATTCGCCTGGCATATAGCAAAGTTGAATGTGTGCCGGACCTCGATAGCATTCAACATGCCCCGCTGCGCGAATGCCTGCGCTGGACGGGAGTGACGCAAGATGTTGAGCTGGATTGCATGGCCGAGCTGCCTTCGTCGGTCGGTTTGGGCACTTCGTCGAGCTTCGTGGTCGGGGTCTTGAATACGCTCTATGCCTTCCAGGGGCGAGTCGTGCACCCGCTTGATCTGGCGTATCAGGCGATTGAAATCGAACGCGAAGTGCTCGGCGAGTCGGTCGGCTGCCAGGACCAAACCTTTGCCGCCATGGGCGGCTTCAATTTGATTGAGTTCCATACAACTCAGAACATCGTCGTACACCGCTTGCCGCTGTCACTCGAACGGCAAACCGAGTTCGAACAGCATTTGCTGGTGGTCTACACCGGCATTCGGCGCCGCGCCAGCCAGGTCGCCGCTCGTCAGATCGAGCGGATCGGCAAGAACGTTGAACGTCTCAAGCAAATGCGCCGACTGGTCGACGACGGCTATGAGGTGCTTGCCGGGGGAAAAAGTCTGGCGGAGTTTGGCCGTTTGCTCGATCGAGGCTGGCGACTAAAAACGTCGCTGGACGATTCTGTCTCGAACGGGCAAATCAACGAGATTTACGAACAGGGATTGGCTGCAGGCGCCCTGGGCGGCAAGTTGCTGGGCGCCGGCGGCGGGGGATTCATTTTATTCTTCGTCCCGCCGGAGAAACGCGAACGGCTCATCGCTGCGGTGGGGAATTTAGAAACGATTTCGATCGGCGTGAACGCGCCGGGCACTCAGATTGTTCACGCCTCTTTGCAGCACCGCCCTGCACAGCACCAGCCGGGTTTATCGATCCGTGCTGCCTAGGTCGAGGACAGATATGCCTCGTTTGAGCTTCTCGTCAACTTGTCATAATCACTGCAGTTAGCGTCGCGCGACGCCGGGAACCGCGCACGTCGGAGAGGCGCCGCTGGACAATGACGCAACATTCTTTCCGGACTTGGTTGATCAACTAAGTTCGTAGCGTACTCGGCATCAACGAGCTTGTTCACTACCATTCGGCGCAAACCGAATGGCTGTTCCGACTCCAACAGCTTCTGAAAGACCAGTTCCCCGCCGCGCACGAGCAAATGCCTGATGCAGTGGCGAGCGCAATTGTCGATCTGGCAGACTCCGTCGTTCGCCAATTTGCGGAGCTGAATCAACGGATTGAAGCCCGCCGCGGAGAGCTGCTCTCAATGCAGCAATTTCTCGGTAACCGGTTTGGAACTTAACAACTCAATGCGGCCGAAGCGGTCGCTCCTCCCGCCGAATCCGCTATCCAACTCGACGCCGCGAGCCTCTTGGAACTCGAAAAACAAGGGCTGTTCATCTTCGGCAGCGCGCGTTCGGGAACGACCATCTCGACGAAATGCTGCAATCGCGCTGCGGAAGTTTACTTGCTTGAAGAGCCGAACTTCCATCTCCACGAGCACTTGAAGGATTTCACCGCGTTTTTCAACTCAATGCACCCGGCGATGGGCAACTGTCGTTACAAAGGCACTTATGTGCCGCCGCCCATTGATCCCGAAGAGGGTTGCCTCCGGTTGCTCTGCAGGCTGGGAAAGCTCTACCGATACGCAGGAGAGAAGGCCGCAATTGGTCCGCACGAGTACCCGCCGAATTACAAGCAGATCTACTTGGACTTCCACGCCAAGTATTTTTGCGGTCGAAGCACTTCTTGACCAATCGTTCACCCAACGAATGCTTGTGGTCGATGCACAAGCTGTTTCCAGGGGCCCCAATTCCTCGTCTGATCGATGCCTGGCTGCAGAGCCTGTCGCTGGCGATTGATGTTTACCGCGTTTGTCCAAACTCATACTTACTGTTCTTCAATGACTTCGGCCCGGGCATGCTGGATCGGCTGAGCGAGTTGCTGGGAGTAAAAATCCCCGTGCCGGCGACGATGCTGGGCGGAAACTACGTTCGCTCTCGGTTGAAAGAAGGCGAGCTCGCCGCGCCGCTCGCTCCCTACGCGGATCTGTGTTACCAGTGCATCGATCTTTTCGAAGAGCTGCGGGCCAATGTTTGTCCGCAAAGCTTTGCTTATAACGGCGCCGCCAACGAATGGGAATTCTTTGACGCCTTACAGCGCCGCATCCAGAAGCTCGTGGAGCAGGTCAAAGCGGCCGATCAGCCGCAGCGCGCCGCTGCCTAACGAATGTTTTTGAGGGCCGCAACTCGGGGCTAAGCCGGTTAACTCTCGCTGCCCGACCCGCTGTGATTGCCGCCATGCACAAGCCGCGATTCCGGCTTTCTAACCGCCGTCCAGCGGCAGATTCGCTTTGCCGCTTGACGCGCTCCTTATACTTCATGCGGGGCAGGTTGTTCTGAATATCCCTTCTTCATTCCTTCCCGAGTCCCGACCTGGACCGGTTTTTAGGTCCCCGGCCGCCGGACTCGTCACCCAGATTAAAATGGGTCTGGGCGCCGGCGATAGTATCCCGTCAGTCCCGCCGCATATACTCAACTCTGGCAGTGCATGCCCTCGAGGGCTGGCTAACCTATGTCACGCTCGATCGAACTACCCCCGACCGATGAACTCCGTGCCGACGGCGCCAAAACGGGCGGTTGGTGGCACGCCGAAGCTGATACAGATCGCTTGATTTGCGATCTTTGCCCGCGAGCCTGTGCGCTACGTCCGGGCGATCGCGGGTTCTGTTTCGTGCGCGAAAACCGAGCAGGCGAAATGGTGCTCTCGACGTACGGTCGCAGCACGGGCTTCTGCATCGATCCGATCGAAAAGAAACCGCTCAACCATTTCTATCCAGGCACGAGCGTGCTGTCGTTCGGCACGGCCGGCTGCAATCTCGGCTGTAAGTTCTGCCAGAACTGGTCGATTTCGAAGTCTCGCGAGATCGAGCAACTGAGCGAGTCGGCGACGCCGGAGGCGATTGCCCAGGCCGCTCTGCAGCTCGGCTGCCGTAGCGTGGCCTTCACTTATAACGACCCCGTCGTGTGGGCGGAATATGCCATCGACGCGGCGCGCGCCTGCTGCGCCGTCGGCGTAAAAACAGTGGCCGTCACCGCCGGCTACATTTCGCCCGCGGCGCGCGGTCCGTTCTTCGAATTCATGGACGCCGCCAACGTCGACTTGAAAGGGTTCACGGAGGACTTCTACAAGCACGTGACGCTTTCGCATCTTCAGCCAGTGCTCGATACTCTCCAGTGGCTGAAGCGCGAGACGGACGTCTGGTTCGAAATCACCAACCTGGTTATCCCTCGAGCCAACGACTCGCCGGCCGAAATCCGCCAGATGTGCCAGTGGTTGCTTGATCATTTGGGCCCCGATGTGCCGCTGCATTTTACGGCCTTCCATCCCGACTTTCGCATGAACGACCGGGGCCGCACGCCCCCCGAAACCCTGCTCGCCGCACGCGAAACGGCGCTCTCGCTGGGTTTGAAGTATGTTTACGTAGGCAACGTGCATGCTCCGCGCGAGCAGAATACTTATTGTCCGGCTTGCAACGGCCTGCTCATTGAACGCAACGGCTATGAATTGGGCGAGTATGCATTGGCAGGCGACTGCTGCCGGCATTGCGGTACGCTAGTCGCCGGGCGATTTGACGCTTCGCCGGGCAACTGGGGCTCGCGGCGGCAACCGGTCCGAATCTCGAATTTCGCGCCCGCTCAAAGCGTTAAATCGCTGCTCAACATCATCGAACCTCAAGTCCGCAATGTGACTATGCAAACAGCTTCAACCGCGCCGAATCCCTCAGACAGTTATGGTCCGCTCGATCTTTCGCCGGAGGAGGAACAAACGATTTTGCGCGCCGCGGCGCACGCGGTCGTTGCTGCGACTCGCGGGGCCGGGGCCGAAATCGCACATCGTATCTTAGGCGAATTGTCCGACGCGCACGTGAATGGCGCCTTTGTCACGCTCAAGCGCGCCGGCCGCTTGCGGAGCTGCTGCGGCGCCCAAGGGCAACCGATGCCGCTTGCGCAGGCGTTGGCCCACGCCGCCAGCCGGGCCGCGAACGACGATCCGCGCTTTCCGCCGGTTTCGCCCAGCGAGCTCGAACATTTGGAATTGGAGGTCTCCCTGCTGCATGCGCCGCAACAGGTCTTTGCCCAAGGCGAAGCGAGGCGCGAGGCGGTGATCGTAGGCAAGCATGGTCTGCAGATTGCTCGAGGCGACGCCCGGGGGCTCTTGCTGCCGATCGTGGCAGTCGAGCACCAGTTGGACGCCGACGCATTACTCCAGCATGTCTGCCTCAAAGCCAGCCTGCCGCCAGGCGCCTGGAAAGACGACGACGCCCAACTTTGGACGTTCGAAGGACAGGTCTTCGGCGGTCGAATTGCCGCCGCGGTGGATTTGTCCAATCATGTTTCGGCGGCCCTTCCCTTAAACTCCGCTGAAGTTCAGGGATTGGCCGATTTTTGCCGCGATAATCTGCTCGCACTCTTGAGAGGAGCCACGCCGAGCTACTACGCGCCCGGCATCTCCGATGCGAACGTCAATGGCGTCGCGCTGGCGTTGTGCGATGCCGCGGGCCAGGCAGTCTTGCAGGCGAGCAAACTGTCGCTCCGTCAGGCGATCCCGCTGCAATCCACGCTGTATCACCTGACTGAAGAGATGGCACGAGCAATCGCCGCCGCCAACCTGCGGCTGGAAGATTGTCGCGTGGACCTGGCCGTTTTGTCCGATCCCGCCATGCACGGCGCGTTAGCCGAACCGGACCTCGGCGGCTTCGCCCCTGCGCAACGAGCGCTGTTGGCGATCGAAGGGGCGAAAAATGCCATCGTGTTTGCCAGCGATCGTTCGCCGCAAGCCGTATTGGATGAAGCCAGCGAGTTGGTGCAGTCGACCATGCCCGAAGCAACATTGCTTTACAGCCTGGCAGCCGTTGCGAATGCACCCCGAGTGACCGCCGCGCAGACGCCTCGTCCACAGGTCGGCGTTCAAGTCAGGCCGCCTGCGGTAGCGGGCAAATTCTACCCGAACGATCCGCAAGAGCTCGCAGAGACTGTTCAAGAACTGCTATCCGGCGAACCTTGCCAGGCGGAAGCCTGGCCGGCGATCATGCTGCCGCACGCGGGCTTGCGCTACTCGGGAAGCGTTGCCGCGCAAACGTTGCGACGCGTGCAAATTCCCGACACGGTGATCGTGATCGGCCCGAAACACACGCCGCACGGGGTCGAATGGGCCGTCGCTCCTCACCAGAGCTGGTCGATTCCCGGCGCCACCATCGCATCCGATCCGGAATTGGCGCGGCAACTCGTCGCGGCCATTCCTGGTCTCCAGCTCGATGCCGCGGCGCATCAACTCGAACACGCGATTGAAGTGGAGTTGCCCTTCCTGGCAAGGCTGGCGCCCCAAGCACGAGTCGTTGGCATTACCATTGGCGGCGGCAATTTGGCGCGTTGCCGGCAGTTTGCGGCCGGCCTAGCAAAATGCTTGCAGGGCCGTCCGAGCCAGCCCCTATTAATCATCTCCAGCGACATGAACCACTTTGCAAGCGACGTCGAGAACCGGCGGCTCGATGCGTTGGCGCTTTCAGCCATGGAGACGCTCGATCCCGAACGGCTGTATGAGTCGGTGACCAGGAATCACATCAGTATGTGCGGCGTGCTGCCCGCTGTGATCGTGATGGAAACACTGCGCCAACTCGGCTCGCTCAATCGCAGCCTGCGCGTCGCCTATCAAACAAGCGCCGACACGACGGGAGACCGCAATCGCGTGGTCGGCTACGCCGGCATGCTGCTCGGCTAGCACCTTGCGCCTGACGTTACGAATTGAATCGCCGTAACCGGCTATGGCGCCGTCTTATTGAAGAACTCGTCCGAACCGGCAATGGCGGCAAGCACCTGTTCGTCTCGTCCTCCTTGTTTCATATAACCTAGCCAGAAGTCGATGCTGCCGCTCGAGGTCGAGTGATCGAGAAACTCTTGGTAAAGGTTTCCGATAAACTGCTGGCGGTACTCGTCGCTATTGAGCAGCAGGGCGGCTATCTGGCTCCGCGAAACGCCGGTGCCGAGCTGCTTGTTGAAAAACGTTCGCGCTCCCGGGTCGATTGGCCGGCCGAGCACGTCCTGAAACAGCGCTGCGAGGAAGCTGTCGTTTTGTCCGCCAGATCTCTCGAGGTATTCCTGCGATCCGAGCAGTGCTGCGGCGAGGCTTTCGCAAGTGGCGCCGGCGCGCAGTTGTGCTACAAAGAACGCCTGCCCGCCCGGATCGACGGCGCGGTGCAAATAGAGCTGAAACATCGCTTGCACCTGCCGCGCGCGATACTCATCGCTGGCTTCGATAGCCGACACGACGGCGTTGCGGTTGGTTCCCTGCGACAGTCTCGCATTCCAGTAGCTCAGCGCCCCGGCATCTGCAACTCGACCCAGCAGGTCGCCGTAAACTTCGTTGAGCCAACGATCAGTCGGCGTCCCGCGAGTTCCATTCCATAACAACGCCTCGAGGATGGCGGCCGTGCCATGGACCGTGGCGGCGGACCCGCCCGTTTCGGCAATGGCGACCGTGAAAGCAAAATTCCCTTCATCTTGGTAGGTATGGGCGCCGGTTACGACAAATCCGGCGGTCGCCGCTGCAACGGTTCCGGGGGTAACGGCGCCATCGCCCCAGTCAATTGTGGCCGAGTAGGCGGCAGGCGGCAGAGCGCCGCCCTGATCGACGAATGTCGCCAAGGTGACATTGGCCAGGGGCGATTGTTCAAAACCGCCGACTTTTACAGCTGTCGCCACGAGCGGGGCGTCGAGCACCCGAGCCAAAACATGCGCCGTGGCATTTCCGCCGCCACGATCAGCGATTAAAACATTGGCGGCAATGCCCGCGGATTTTGCAGCATAGACGTGGCTGCCGTTCACCTGGAAAGTCGGGCCGTTAGCCATGACCGAGCCGGCGCTGGTCGTGCCGTCGCCCCAGTCAATCGTGGCAGCAAAGTCGGTCGCAACGGCATTCGGATTGGCATCCGTGAACGACGCGATGCTTCCCGCATACGATTGCCCTTCGACAACGACGATGGTGAAGCCAGACGCGGTGATTGGCGGGCTGGAGACTTGAGCGGTCGAGGTTGCCGAGGCCGATGCAGTTCCCGGGGCCGGATCGACGACGGCCACCTTGACTGCGAACGAGCCGCTGCTGACGAACGTGTGCGAGCCGCTGACAGTAAACTGGCCATTAGCGCCACTTATGGCGCCTGAAGTCGTCGCGCCGTCTCCCCATACGATCGTGGCTGCGAAATCGCCGGCGCCAGCCGGAAGATTTCCATCGGTGAATTTTGCCACCGCGCCGCTGAATGCGAGCCCGGCGGTGGCGACAATCGCGAGCGATGACGCAGTCAGCACGTCGGCATCGGCGATTGTGGCCGTCGCGGTCGCGGTGATCACGTCGCCATCGCTATCCGTAATCAGAATCTGGCATGCCCGCGTGGCTTCATCCGCAAAGGTATGAGCCCCGGTCACGCTAAAGCCGTTGCCGTCGGCGCTGACGATGCCTTGAGAAACCGTGCCGTCGCCCCAATCGATCCATGCCTGGTAGGCGCTGGCCGATATGTTGCCATCGGCATCCGTGAATTCGGCCACCGCGCCTTGGAAGGCCAAATCTTCGGTAGCATTAATATTGTCGACGGATGCGGCCAGCGCCTGGGTGCGCACATTCGCCACGCCGGAAGCAAAAGCAAGATTGGAAGAACTGTCTTGGATAACGGTCGTGATGCTGCGCAAACCCGTTTGGGCGTAAACATGAGTGCCGCTTAGATTGAAACGTCCGCCTCCCAAGGCGGTAACCGTTCCGGCTGACGTGGCGCCGTCGCCCCAATTAATCGTGGTGGAATAACTGCCCGCTGAAAGACTCGCGTTGGCATCAACAAACGTCGCCACGATGCCATCGAACGCAACCCCCTGGTAGACAACGGCGCTCGCTCCGGCCGCCGTCAACGGAGCGAATTGCGCACTCTTGAGAGCACCGAACAGGCCGTGCTGGCCGAGCCCGGCGGTGAAATACAGCGAATTGGCGTCTCCGGCCGTTTGTCCGTTGCCGAAGTTCAAGGCGCGGAGACCATCAACCGTAATGGCGGCGCCGCCCGGGGCGGCCAATGTACCCAGCGGGGCGCCCGTGCTGAGATTGAAGGCATGGATGCGTCCATCTCCCCAGTTGCCGACGAGCAGGTCTCCGCTGAAGTCGCCGAAGTTGGCAGGGGCAATCGCGATTCCCCAAGGCGCATCGAGCGTTTGGCCGATGACAAGGTTTTTCTGCAGATGGCCGGCATAATCGAACACGGCGACATATCCGCCGTTGCCCGGCGCTGGATCAAGCTGGCCCGCATTCTGCTTTGCATACGTCACATAGAGCTTGCCGCCCAAGTTGGCAACGTTATAGGGTGCGAAGCCCGCCGGCACGGCCGCGTCGGCGAACGCTCCCGAGACGCTGACGGCGGCGAAGTTTCGATCAAAGACATCGACCGTTCCTTGGGCAAAGTTGGCCGCATAGATCAGATTGCGCGTGCCGTCGTTGCCCAGCGTCAGGCCGGTGTACATGGCCGACGCGTTGGTTAGCCCAGTCTGCGACGCGGTCGACGGCGATGGCAAGGGAACATTTTGATTCCAACCGGAAATCGTTCCGCCGGCGCCCGCCATTACAAACGCCGCCGGTCCTGATGCCGCTCCCAAACTGATGGAGAAATCTGACGTGCCGTTGGAAGCTTGCCCGGTCGGCGCACCGCCAGCCACGCTCACCACCAGTGGGTTGCGCGCAAAGGGCGTGCCGCTCACGTCGCCGGCATAAATGCTGGCATTTCCGCTGCCATGATCGGCAACCCAAAAACCTCCGCCGTTCGGTCCCAGCCCGATTCCCCACGGATCGATCAGGTTCGGATCGCGAACCAGAGCACCGCCCGGCTGGTCCGACACCAGGTTCACCTGCAGATAACCGCTGCTAAGCACCTGCCGCGCTTCGAGATTTTCGAGCGCTGGCCGTCGCGAGCGCTCCGCGCTCTGGCCGGGCGCGCACCTCCGCCTGGATCGACTCCAACCACGCCAGCGCACCATGTGACCCCCTTCTCACAGGCTTGTGCTGCGTCAATTGCAGAAAGCCGCCCTGGCGACGCACTGGCAGCGCCGCGCTTACTGGTCGGCTTCTCTTCTCGTACAGGCCAGCTCCGCTTCGTCCGACCACTGGCCAGGGCTGGACGAAACGGAGTCGCCTTGCGGCGCTGGCCCGCACGTCCTCAGCAACTTGCCTATGCTGTGGACGTTCCTCGGGCAGCCCGGATAAGAGCCGGGCCATGTTCCATGGCAGTTAAAATACCCCTGAAACGGGTGGCGATGCAAGGAAAAAGTCGGGTGAGATGACGTTGCGGCGAGCAAATAATCCAAATCGCAAAATCAGCGATTGTTAATAAATGAGCCGATCGGGGTCGGACATCAGCCCGTTTGCCCAGCCGGTTGACAACTTCACGCCCCTCCGGTTCGATTATGGGCCTGAACTGAAACCCGGCCCCGAGCGGCCGCCGGACGGTTTGCGTTTGACGCGCGGCCGATGCTGGCGTTTGGCCGTAGGCCTTGAGGCGGTTCCATTTACGATCCATGGAACCTCGAATTCGAGGAGAACCTGCCGTCGTCTCTCGCCGGCGGCCATTGTAAGGAAAGGCGTCCGAGTGACACGCATTGGACTGGCATTTCGAGCTTTCTTTCGCATCCTGGCGGATGCCGCGTTTGCGGAGCGCCTTGCTCCCTTATTCTCCGCTGCGGCCGCGACGACGCCTCCGAAACCGGAAACCATTGCCGCCCCGCCGCCTGCCGCCAAGCAGCCGCCGGTGCGGAGTGAAGCGCTAAGTTTGCTCGCCATGCTGCAGCGCGAGGCACGGTTGGTCGACTTCCTGCAAGAACCGATCGCCGCCTATAGCGACGAGCAGATTGGCGCCGCCGTCCGCGATGTGCACCGCGATAGCGCCGCGGTGCTCGAACGCGTTTTCGCTTTGAAGCCGATTCTATCGGCGGAAGAGGGCGCTCAGGTGGACGTGCCCGAGGGCTTCGATGCTGCACGCTTCCGCTTAACCGGCAGAGTGGCCGACCGTTCGCCATTTCGCGGAGTGCTGATGCATCACGGTTGGGAGGCGACGCGAACGGCGCTGCCGGCTTGGACCGGCGCCGCCAACGCCGCCCAAGTGATCGCTCCGGCCGTTGTGGAGCTTGGGTAAATGACGGCGCAATACGCAATCGGGATTGATCTGGGCACCACGAATAGCGCGCTCGCCTACGCTTCGCTAGCCGAAGAGCATGCGCAAGTGCAATTGCTGCCGATACCGCAATTGACGGCGCCGGCCACCCTCGAAGATCGCAGCTTGCTGGCCTCGTTCCTCTATCTCGGCACAGATGCCGACGTCCAAGCCAAGAACTTCGACTTGCCGTGGGAACGTAAGCGCGCGTTCGCCGTAGGCGAATCGGCGCGGCGCCAGGCGGCGGAAGTTCCGACTCGCACCATAGCCGCCGCCAAGTCGTGGCTGGCTCACAGCCGCGTCGATCGCCGCCAGCCAATTCTCCCCTGGAACGCTCCCGCCGACGTCCCCAAGATTTCGCCGGTCGAAGCTTCCCAGCGTTATCTCGAGCATCTCATCGCTGCCTGGAACGCGGCATTTCGCAAAGCGCCCCTAAACGAGCAGCATGTCGTGCTTACCGTTCCTGCTTCGTTCGATGCGGCCGCGCGAGAACTGACGCACGAAGCGGCAATTGCCGCCGGGTTGCCTGAAAACTTCGTCCTGCTGGAAGAGCCCCAGGCAGCCGTTTACGCCTGGTTGGCCGACGTCGGCGACCGTTGGCGTCGCGCCTTGAAGGTGGGCGACGTGCTGTTGGTTTGCGATGTCGGCGGCGGCACCACCGATTTCACATTAATCGCCGTCACTGAAGAACAGGGCGAATTGGCCCTGCGACGCATGGCAGTCGGCAATCACATTCTAGTCGGCGGCGACAATATGGATCTGGCGCTGGCCCACTTTGCCGCCGGCGCGTTTAAGGAGAAAGGGGTCCAGCTCGACCCCTGGCAATCGGTCGCGCTCTGGCACTCCTGCCGGACGGCGAAAGAAACGCTGCTGGCCAAGGAAGGCCCTGCGAAGCACCCGGTCGCCGTGCTCGGCCGCGGCAGCAAATTGATCAAAGGGACCGTTTCAGTCGATATCGATCGTGATGCCGCCGCGCATCTGCTGACCGAGGGTTTCTTTCCCTTTTGCGCCCCGACCGACGAGCCGGCCAAGCGGCGAGTTTCGGGCTTCAAGGAACTCGGCCTGCCCTTCGAGACCGATACCGCCGTGACGCGCCATCTGGCCGGGTTCTTGCGCGCTCAGGGCGGCGAGCAGGGACCGGTGCGTCCGACACACGTGCTCTTCAATGGCGGCGTATTCAAGTCGGCCGCGTTGCGAGACCGGCTGTTCGAAGTCGTGGCCGGTTGGTTCGCCGGACAGACGCCGCCACAGGGTCTGGCCGGCAACGAAGATCTCGACTTTGCCGTGGCCCGCGGCGCCGCCTATTACGGCTTCGCCAAGCAGGGCAAAGGCATCCGCATCCGTGGCGGCACGGCCCGCTCTTATTACGTGGGAATCGAATCCGCCGGGCTCGCGATTCCCGGCGCTCCGCGGCCGTTGCGAGCGCTGTGCGTCGTGCCGATCGGCATGGAAGAAGGAACCGAGACCGACGTTCCCAGCGACGAGATCGGACTCGTCGTCGGCGAAGCCGCGCAATTCCGTTTCTTTAATTCCGCCGTTCGCAAAGACGATCGGCCGGGCGCCTTGCTCAGCTCGTGGTCGGAAGACGAACTCGCCGAGACCGATCCTTTGACTGCCACCTTGCCGCCGACCGACAGCGCGGAGGAGGGCTACGTACCCGTTCATTTTCATGCGAAGATCACCGAGCTCGGCATGTTCGAACTTTGGTGCCAAAGCGCCAACTCCGCCGATCGCTGGAAGCTGGAATTCAGCGTACGCGAGGACGCGGAATGATGACCGTATGAGTTTGAAAGCGGCGACCAGGCGGACTCAATTCTTGTCGTGAACCGCGAATGAACGCTCATTTGCGCTAATCGGCCAATAATCAGCGGTTGTTTGGCTCCTGCGCGTGACAATCGATAATCGCGGAAATTACGGGTCTCGTTGCCAGACCATTACTATATGAGCCTCGCTTCGCCGGAAACGCCCAGCCGCTACACTGTCGGCATCGACTTGGGCACGACGAACTCGGCGGCAGGCTATGTGGATACGGCGGAGGAACATTGGCAAGTCCGCACGTTTGAGATTCCGCAACTGATGGCGCCCGGAGAAATCGAGGCCCGCGAAACGCTGCCATCGTTCCACTATGAAGCGGCGCCGGGCGAGTTCCCGACTGGTTCGCTGGCGCTGCCTTGGGGCGCCAAAGATCGCAAGTTTGCGGTCGGCTTTTTTGCGCGCGACCATGGCGTCTCAATGCCGGGACGGCTGATCGCCTCGGCGAAAAGCTGGCTCTGCCATTCGGGGGTCGATCGCACGACTGAACTCTTGCCGTGGCACGGCGCCCCCGACGTCGAGCGGCTCTCGCCCGTCGAGGCCAGCAGTCGCTATCTGGTCCACATCCGCGAAGCTTGGGATTTTCGCTTTCCCGAACATCCGCTCGCCGAACAAGATGTCGTGTTGACGCTCCCCGCGTCATTCGACGAAGTGGCGCGGGAGCTGACGGTCAAGGCGGCCAAGCTGGCGGGGTTGCCGCGCGTTGTGCTGATCGAAGAGCCGCAGGCCGCCTTCTACGCCTGGATTCACGCCCAAGGCGATCAATGGGAATATTTGGTGCAGCCAGGACAAAAGATTCTGGTCTGCGACATCGGCGGCGGCACCTCCGACTTCACGCTGATTCGCGTGCGGCGCGGCGAAGGCGGGAAAGTGCAGTTCCACCGCGTAGCTGTCGGCGAGCACTTGATTCTCGGCGGCGACAATCTCGATCTGGCGCTGGCTCATCACCTGGAACACAAGATCACGCGCGGCGGCAAGCTCGAACCGCGCCAATGGGCCGTGCTCGTGCGCAGTTGCCGTCACGTGAAAGAAGCCCTGTTGTCATCCAATCCGCCCAATCGGCTCGCCGTCAACCTGCCGGGGGCCGGCTCGAAATTAATCGGTGGCGGATTGCAAGTAGACGTGACCCGCGACGAAGTGCAGCAGTTGCTGCTCGAAGGTTTCCTGCCGCGAGTCGCACTCGAGGACAAGCCCGTCTCGCGACGCAGCGGATTTCAGGAGTTCGGCCTGCCCTTCGCGCCCGACGCCGCGATGACCCGCTACCTGGCAAGCTTTTTGACGGCGCATCGCCATGTCGCGATCGGCGATGAACCGCCATCGGCGGCGGACCACGATCCCGCACGGCCCGACCTGGTGCTGTTCAATGGCGGGCTGTTTGCCTCGCCGCTGCTCCGGGCTCGCCTGCTGGAAGTGCTCGCGTCGTGGTTTGCCGAGTCGCGAGCCGCACCTTGGAGCCCGCAGGTGCTGGCCAACGAGCGGCTCGATTTGGCGGTCGCCCACGGCGCGGCGTATTATGGCATGGTGCGGCGCGGCGTCGGCATTCGCATCGCCGCCGGGCTTGCGCGAACCTATTACATCGGCGCCGAGTCGGCCGACCGCAAGGAAGCGACGGCCGTCTGCTTGCTGCCCGCGGGCATCGAAGCGGGGCAGGAAGTGAATCTCGCGGACCGACCTTTCGAATTGCTGATTCGACATCCCGTCGAGTTCCCGCTCTACGTCTCCAGCACGCGGTTGACCGATCGCCCGGGCGAATTGCTGGCCGTCGATCCCGAGCAAATGACCTCGCTGCCGCCGATCCGCACCGTGCTCGAAGCTCAAAAGAAGGGCGCCAGCGAATCATTGGCGGTCAACTTGCATGCGAGGCTAACCGAAATTGGCACGCTCGATCTGTGGTGCAGCGAGGCGCAAGGGCCGCGCACCTGGCGTTTGCAATTTGACGTGCGCGCGGCGACGGAGACGGACCGATCGGGGCATCTCGGCGCCGGCGAAGCGGAAGGCGTGATCGACGAATCGCTCGTCGACGACAGCCGCCGTTTAATTCATGCGGCGTTCTCGGCCGATGCCGGCGCGTCGGCAATCAAGCCAGAGAGCCTGGTAAAACAACTGGAAGAGCGAACCGAACTTCGCCGCCGCGACTGGCCGATGTCGCTGTTGCGCAGCTTTTGGGAGACGCTCGTCGAAGTCGAGCCGGGCCGGCGGCGCAGCGCGGAACACGAGACGCGATGGCTTTACCTATTCGGCTTCAGCCTCCGTCCTGGCTATGGGCTAGCCGTTGACGACTGGCGAGTCGCCCAAACCTGGCGGCTGCTGCAAGGCAAACGAATCCACCACACG
>JAICIG010000085.1 GCA_025924495.1 Pirellulales bacterium
ATACCGACCACACAGGCAACATCACGGGCCGGCATAGCTTTATCGAGTCGCTCCGGCCTCGGGAGTTCGTCGATCATTTCCTCGAATAGCTTCTCGTACTGGCAGGACTTCATGGTTTGCCCCCATCTAAATCATGGAAATGAAACATCCGTTGCGCATCTCCGGCGCCGCTGGTATCCCCACGCCGCCGCAATGCCGCATCAATATTAGCCCGTGCATAATGGTCGGCACGCTCGCTGGGCGAGCTACAAAACGCCTCCCATTGCTGACTAGACAGTGTCCAGCACTCACTGTTCACCAAGCCAATACGAAACGCCGGGCAGAAAATACGACGGAGGATTACGCGGCTTGATAACGTATTTCGCCTGGACCGACTCTCTTCAGCATCAATAAATATGCAGTATCTCTGAAGCAGCTTCCAGAGCTCGAAGGCGTTCGCATTTGCCGGGACGTTGTGGACGTCGTCGGGACCCCGCCCCTCCAATGAGTTCCGGAACGCCTCATCAACCTCAATCCGCAACAGTTGATAAGGCTCCTCCCTTGCTTCGCCGTGTGGAACCCATGGATACTCTTCGAGCAACTTACGCGACATACTACCGAAGGCATTTACTATCGAAAACATCCGCTCTCCATACCCGGGGATGCCCTTGATCTTGCTGATATACTGGCGCGCATACCCCTCGACAACCGCATCTTGATGATCTGGTGGTATAAGCTGATTGGTATCACGCTTAACCGCACAGTCGTCGTACATCCGATTTAGGAGCTCCAGGATGTTGCTCACATCGCCAGTGCATAACTCACAGATTGTGTCCCAGCCATGGTAATATGCAGCGACGCCACGCTCTTCGATATTCCGGTCCACCTCCTTCTCTACGATTAGCGCTGGCTTTTGCTTTGCGGCATTGCGACTTTCTCGGCGACACTCTGCCTCACGCTTCAGTGTTCTGGCAAGAGTTCCTTCCTGGTAGCTCGATCGTCCAATCACTGTTTCTACGCGACCTATGTAATCGCAGAGCTCCAGTCGTTTATTTACAATTTCGCCCAAGAACGCCTTTTGCTCTTTCGACGGAAGCTTGAGACAATAAAGCGTTCCGAGATTCCATTCTCGGTAATCACGGTCCTGGCTCAGGAAATTACCAAATGTCTCGTCAAGCGTAACGCCAAAGACTTCTGATGAGATCTTGCACTTGTACGCTGAGTTAGGAACAAACAGGATGTGATTTAACGCGCGCTGTGCCTCTTTCGGGACCTTTCCCTCTGTGTAGTCGTCAACCAACAGGTAAAGTGTTTTTCCCTTGAACGGTTCAAGCTCTGAACTTATGAATGCGGCCAGATCGGTCACGAAACCCTGCGTGGTTCTCTCATGGAGCGGTGCTCCATTCCATATCGACATCCTTGCCTCATGGATCGATCGCGTGATTCGTGCTTCGAAGTCTGCCGGGCTTGCTATGGCCGATGGTGTGACTATGGCTGAAAAATGGCCAGCGAGGAAACTATTGAGCGCGGCTATGTCAGCGTCAATAAGGCGGTCTGCGTCTGCGCATGCGGCAAGTGCAGTGGCGACTTCGCGAAGGACGAGTAGGTTAAAGTAATGCCGAACATCATCTTGGCGATCGTTAAGGATGGTCGGATCAATGGCGCTGAAGCGCTGCCGGAATTCCTTATTGCACGATATATATAGAGCCAGATACGGACGAGCGAACGCGTCTGAGATGTGCCCGGCGTCTGCTAAGCACTTGAACGACATTGAGCGGAAGACAGTCGTCTTGCCGCAACCCCGCGGGCCGATAACGAGGAGATGCGAACTCGCCTCGATTTGGTCGCGCCAAGGGAACGACTTGGCAGCAAGGCTGTATAACAGGGTGTTGTCCATCACTTCTTCGGCGTTGCCGAAGTCGAAGGGATGAACGAGTTCCTGCTTCATCGAACCGTGCGTAAATGAAGAGTCGAATTGCTCCAAGATTGATTGCGCAGAATTTGGCCGACGTAGTGGGTCATCGTCCGAAATTGAGGCAAGGAGTGATTCGACGGCTGTTAATATTCGCTCCTCTTGTGCGGTTCGTGCACGGTGATGCGATTGAATCGCATTTGAAATGGATGCAATCTGCGTCGCAATATTGCGGATATCATCACGTTGCTTCTTGGTTGTGCCAAGGGCCTTAGTTGACCCGAAATCAATTAGATACGGCCTTCGGCGCCCGCTCGGTGGTTCGTGCAGCATTACGTTGCCAGCATGCAAGTCGTCGTGCATCAGATTGCAGGATTGCAACGTAGCTATGGCCGAGAGGGATTCGCGGACGAAATCAGCCAGAAACAGCGCGTTGAACTCTTGAGGTGCTTGATTTAGTAACTTCTCGACAGTCCGTCCTGAGATGAAGTCTTCGACAAAGTAGATCAAACGGTACTTTTTATCCGAGTGAGTGAAGTCGTAGATACCGCATTCATGGATCTGGGGAAAGTGATCACGGTCGCGGCGAGCGATTTCGACCATTCGATCCACTTCTGGCAAGAATGTTCGCTGATCGTACTCCTCCGCTATTGTTAGCTTGAGCGCATATGGAGTACCGATCCCCGCGTCCCGATGGACCTCGTATGTTACTCCCTTGAATCCATGCCCTAGCACGCGCTCGGTACGGTAGCCGGCGATCAAATCTGGCCGGGTGCTATTTGAGGTTAGGAGCTCGCGAAGCTCCTTGCGCATCATAAGGCGATGTTCGCCGAGATTGATGAATAACATCGCGCCTCGCTCTTCAAGTGGGGAAGCGTCGATGCTTGTTTTGAATCCATGAATCCGGCGGCGAGCTGCGTCCCGGTTTTTTCTGTTGCTGTAGACGTAAACAATGGCCCGGTCGGCATTGTCGGCGTGACCTTCGAACCAATCGGAGTCCGAGTCGGAATCGAGAAAGGCGTCGATGGTGTAGCCGGCTACTTTATGTCCGACGAGCGACATAGGAAAATGCGGCGGCATCATCGTTTCTTTCCGGTTAGTAGTTTACGAAAAGCGCCATTGGCCGGATACAGGAAGACTAGCTTCGGAGTCTGGGAGTTATGATGGCCGCTACCGACTTTCGCATAACCAGAGGTAACTCCGACATCGACCCAGTTGGCCGCGCGGTAGCAAGTGCCCATGAAACGCATTGAGTCAACGAATGTCTCGAGCAGGACGGGGCGCCATCCGTAGACTAATTCCCAATCTCGGACAACTGCGTCAGTACAGCGGGAGATTAGAAATGACGCGAGGTTTGGAACACGCACCCATGGAAGAATTAGGAATCGGCAATTGTTAATAATAAGGTGCCTTCGTTGCTCTCGCCTTTTTGAAGACCAGCCGATCCATCTGTCTCGTGATTGCTGTGCCCAAGCGGCGTCCCCCCATCCAAAGCAGGCGATCGGTTGCTGCTCATGATAGACGAGGTACTTGATTTGCCGGCCGACGATGCGGGACGTATGGAGGTAATGGTGCTGCTGAATAAGAGAATTCCATATTGCCGCAGCACCGTCATATTTTGACTCGACTCTGTGAATGCAGATCGCTGCCCGGTCGATCGCGGCAATTGGAGTGTGCGTGCCATTCCTCACGCTTTGCGGGTTGGGCGATGCCCAGGCGGCCCCACCCCATTTAGGCGCTGGGAGAGAGATCACGCCAGCTGCATCTAGCTTACGCAGGATCTCGCGACAGGCCATGTCCTTTAGAGATCCGTTTGGCTGGTTCCATCGAAGCGCGCGGCACACGCGTTCGGAAATCGCTGTTCGGCCTTCGCTCCGGTGACGCTCAACGATTGCTTCAATCAACAGCAGTTGCCGCGGTGTGAACCGCCTACCGCGACCAAAGAAGCCGCTGCTTCGAATCTCCTCTGCGCCAGCGGTTGGAGCCCGTGATGCCTTGGTCTGCCTCGATTGTCGAGTCACGGATGATTCCGGGAATGCACATGTTGAAAATCCGTCCCTGAGAAAAGAGAAACGTTCCTAGATCGCATCCGTGACTGGCCCGACTCATGATAATGGCATGAGCTTTTCGTCGCAATTATGCAGATGGAAATCGCGGAGAACTGCCCCGTTGGGCGATACCCGTAGCTGAATAATCGGAGCGATCTGCATCTCTTTACACTCCAATCGCCGCCGGGATGTCTGCAGCCGAAGTCGGTTGTTCTGCGAGCTTTCGCGTGTCGAACATCTGCTGCGGATCGGTGTGGTGCTGGGCATAGCAAGGCATTGGCGTAGATCCTGATCTCTTGAAATCTGTGGAAAATGCTGCGCCGTGCGGAAACAGGTTGCGGCGATTCCACGCGGATAGGCGATCGTCCACTGAAAAGGTGCGTTAGGTCGAGTACGCGACGGCCGCCGTAACTCGTGTCTGGTGCAATTGATCGGACTGCCGCGAAGCGTATCGGTTACCGAATCTAAAGACTCGCCGGGCGGCAGCGAATACCTCTCACATTCCGGCATGTTGCCGGGCTCGGTCTGGCGATCTTCCGAGTTGCGGCGTTGCAAGCTCGCCAAGGTCTGGGAGATTTCCCATGAATACGTTCTTTGGTTTCAGTGCATTGCTCTTGGCGGAAATCCCGCATTTGCAGTTGCCGATCACTGGCGCCCTCGCGTTTGTGGCAGTGAGCCTCTTGATGCTGGCGTCGGGCGAGCTGCTTGGGCTGCGCTACATCGCTAACAACAAGGTTGGCATTGTCGAGAAGCTCTGGTCGAGCAGCGGTTCGGTGCCCGAAGGCCGCATGATTGCGCTGGCGGGCGAAGCAGGCTACGAGGCCGAGGTGCTGCGAGGCGGCTTTCACTTCGGCTTGTGGCGCTGGCAATATCGGCTGCATCGCGTGCCGCTGGTGGCGGTGCCGCAAGGCAAGATCGGCTACGTTTACGCGCGCGACGGCGAGCCGCTCCAGCCCAGCCAGACGCTCGGCCGCGTCGTCGAGTGCAACAACTATCAAGATGCCGGGGCATTTCTCTCCGGCATGCCCGCTGGCGAAACCGTCTTGTGCGGACAGCGAGGCCGCCAGCGCGCGATCCTGCGCGAAGGCGTCTACGCCATCAACCTCGCGCTGTTTACGGTGATTACGGAACACCAGGTGTTGTGCCTGCCGGCGCTGCAAAGTCGCCAGGAGTTCGGCATGCTCAAAGGCTGGCAAGAAGAACTGCGCGAAGCGGACGGCTTCAGCCCGGTGGTGATTGGCGCCGCGGTCGAAGCGATTGACCCGCTCAACCCGGACGAGCTGCTGGCGATCGACAGCATCGGCATCGTCACAGTGCACGACGGTCCTTCGTTGGCGCCGGGCGAGATCATCGCTCCGCCGGTCGCCACCGACCGCAACGACCCGAACTTCCACAACAACTATCAAGATCCCGAGGCCTTCTTGCGCGCCGGCGGCCGGCGCGGCCGGCAGTACGTGGCTTTGACCGACGGCACGTATTTCATCAACCGCTGGTTCGCCACGCTGGAGATCATCCCCAAAACGGTCGTGCCGATCGGCTATGTCGGCGTCGTGGTGAGCTACTACGGGCAGGTTGGCCGCGATGTCTCGGGCGTGATGTTCCGCCATGGCGAACGCGTGGCCGAGGGAGACCGCGGCGTTTGGGAACGCCCGTTGGGCCCGGGCAAGTACCCGTTCAATTCGTCGGCGGGCGTGGTGATCCTTGTGCCCACGACAAACTTCGTGCTGCACTGGGTCACGGGCCGCAGCGAGAACCATCGTTACGACGAGTCGCTGAAATCGATCGATCTTGTCACTCGCGATGCTTATGAGCCGGCGCTGCCGCTGTCGGTGGTCGTACACATTGACTACCAGAAAGCGCCGAGCGTCATTCAGCGGTTCGGCGACGTGAAGAAGCTGATTACCCAAACGCTCGACCCGATGCTGAGCGCCTACTTCCGCGATATCGCCCATAAGAAGACGATGCTTGAACTGCTGCAGGAACGCGACACGATTCAAGTTGAGGCTCGCGAGGAACTGCGGCGCCGCTTCCGCGAGTTCGACATCGAGTGCGTCGATGTGCTGATCGGCAAGCCGGCGACGGACGAACGAGACGGCAAAATCGAAACGCTGCTCGAGCAACTCCGCTTGCGGCAACTTTCGATCGAGCAGATCGAAACGTTCGAGCATCAGCGAGCGGCCGCCGACAAGCAGCGTTCGTTGAATGAAGCTCAGGCGCTGGCCGCCAAGCAGGCCGAGTTGACCAATTCGCGCGTGCAAGTGCAGATTACCGAGAACCAGGGCGAGGCCGATCTGGCTCGAGCCCGCAAACAGGCGGAACAAACGGTGGTCGTCGCCGAGGCCGAGTTGGCGCGCTCGCGCCGCCAGGCGGAACAAACCGTGGTCACGGCGGAAGCCGACAGCCGTCAACGCATTCTGGCGGGCCGCGGCGAAGCTCAGCGCACTCTGCAGGTTGGTTTGGCCGAAGCGTCCGTCCTGCTGCGTAAGATCAGCTCGTTCGGCGATCCGCGGCTGTATGCCTTGGGCCTCGTCGCTGAAGACTTGTCGCATAGCAATCAGCCGTTGGTGCCCGAAAAGTTGTTCATCTCCGGCGGCGGGGACGGCGCCAATGCTCAGGCGATCGGCACCGGCCAAGGTCTGCTCGGCACGCTGATCCAGTTGCTCGTCGCGGAGAAGTCGGGCTTTCAACTCGCCGAGCGACATGAAGCCGCAGAATTCCAGGAACTCGCCGACCGCATCACGCGAGAAGCTATGAATTCCATCAAGTTGGAGACTGCCTTGTCGGGAGAGGTCGCCAAAGGATGAGGTCGAGCTCACGTAAGTCCTGCGGATTTATGCTAGTCTAACCAGCCTTGATGGTGCGCGCCGCCGCCGATTCGAACGTGATCCCCCAACAGACCTTGGTGGAGGTTGCCGATGGCCAACGAGAACGCAGCACGAGCGCGAGCATGGTTCGAGCGAATCTGGAACGAACGCCGGATGGACCAAATTGAAGCATTGGCAAGCCCTAACAGCATCGCCCATCTCGAAAGTGGCGACGTGAATGGCATCGCGGCATTTCGAGCGCTCCATCGCGAGTTCATTTCAGCATTTCCTGATTTGAGAATTCAGGTCGAAGACACCGTTGCAGAAGAAGAAAATGTCGTAGTCCGCTGGCTGGCCTCAGGGCATCATCTTGGTGCAGGCTTTGGCATTCAGCCGACCGGCCGAGCCGTGCGCTTCCGCGGCATGACCTGGATGCGATTCGAAAATGGATTGATTACCGAAGGCTGGGATAGCTGGAACCAAGGAGAATTGCTCGATCAGCTCCGTCAAAGCGCAGTCTGAGCTTAAATGCCGAACCTTTACACGGAAGTCTGGTAATCTAGAGAGTTCGCGGCGAGTGCGATTTGCGCGGCAGCTTGTGATGCTAGCATCACAGCGCGCCGCGCTTTGGACTGCAACTTCCTTCATATTGACGCTGGCCGGACCGCAGTGTTAGACTCGCGCCGACCGAGGATCGGTCTGTCCGCGATGGCGGAGTTTTGCGGCAACGAACAGCAGTGCACGGACGCATGATGTCTAGGACTTTTGGAATCATTCAGGTCCGCCCAGGGGATCAGTGCTTGCGAGATAAGCTCTCGCGCAAGTTGGGTGGTCGTTCTCTCTTAGAAGTGGTGGTTCGCCGCGTCACCGAATGCCAGCAACTCGACGGCGTGGCCGTCGTCTTGGGCGCTGGAGCGGAAGACGCCGAACTGGCCGATCTGGTGCCGCCCGACGTGCTGCTGCATGTCAGCGATCGGCCCGACATGCTTGGCCGATTCGTCTCGGCCGCAGCGGCTTTCGGCGCCGATGCCGTAGTCAGAGTGTGCGCTGAACATCCTTTCGTTGATCCCTTTTTAATCGACCGCCTGGCCACGACCGCCGAAGCTCATCCGCACTGCGACTACATTGGGTTTTGCTCGCAAGCCGGGCGACCATCGATGTTGGCGGCGCTCGAATCGTTTGGCGAGTGGTGCCGCACCGACGCGCTGCGTCGCGCCGATCGCGAGGCGACGTTGCCGGCCGACCGGGAGCACGTGACACGATACATTTGTTCGCATCCCGAACTCTTCCCGCTGCGGTTCATCACGGCGCCAGGCGAGTTGGAATGCGAGGGGCAGCGGCTGGCCTGGGACGGCGAAGAGGCTTGGGAGCACGCGCTGACCTTGCACGATGCCTTGGGGCATGAGCATGTAAACTGGCGCAAGCTGGCCGGGCTGCTGCACGGCGTGCCGGCTCGCGGGCATGAAGGCGCCGCCATCCTCGGCAAATCGGTCGCGCCGGCCGCCCCTTGAGGCGGCACAGAGTACGCTACGACAAGCGGCTCGCGGAAAGGATTCCGGCTCATGAACGCAAATTCGATTCGTGTTGGCGAAAGCAGGGTAGTCGGCCCTGATGCGCCGGCCTTGATCGTGGCCGAGCTGGGCCAGAACCACAACGGCAGCCTTTCGTTAGCCGAAGACCTGATCGACGCCGCCGCCTGGGCGGGCGCCGACGCTGTCAAGCTGGTCAAGCGCGATTTGGAGAGCGAACTGTCGCGCGAGGCTCGCTATCGCCCCTACGACAGCCGGCACGCTTTTGGCCGCACCTATGGCGAGCATCGCCAGGCGTTGGAACTCACGGCAGCAGAACATCGCGCGTTGGCTGAGCGTGCCCGCGAGCATGAACTGGCGTACATCGCCACCGCGTGCGACGCGCCGAGCGCCGAACTGCTCGACGCGCTGGAAGTCGACGTGTTCAAAATCGCCTCGCGCGATCTGGCAAATCTGCCGCTGGTTGAGAATATCGCCCGTCGCGGCCGGCCCGCCTTTCTGTCGACTGGGATGTCGCGATTCGACGAGATCGATGCCGCCGTAGCGATCCTGCGCCAGGCCAACTGCGAGTTTGCCATTTTTCAATGCACGTCGCTTTACCCGACGCCTGCGGATCAGGTGCATTTGCGCAGCCTGCCCGAGCTGGGTCGCCGCTATGCGGCGCCGGTCGGCTTTTCCGATCATACGGCGGGAACTTTGCTTGCCCCGGTGGCCGTCGCGCTGGGGGCGTGTGTGGTCGAGAAACATTTCACGCTCGATCGGCGTTTGAAGGGGACCGATCATGCCTGCTCCTTGGAGCCCGACGAACTTCGGCGGTTGATCGCCGACGTGCGCCAAGTCGAGGCCGCGCTGGGGCGCGCCGACAAACCGCTGGCGCCTGGCGTTGAGACCGTCCGCGCGAAGCTCGGCCGCAGCCTGGTCACCCGTCTCGCGGTGCCCGCAGGCGCGCGTTTGGAGGCGCCGATGCTGGCGCTCAAGTGCCCCGGCGACGGCTTATCCTGGTTCGACCTGCAGACAATCGTAGGACGCACGCTAGCTCGCGATGTGGGAGCAAACGAGAAGCTTTGTTGGGATGACATCGCATGAGACCCCGAATCCGAACCACGACCGCCAATAGTGCAAGCCGCGAGGCGGGTTCTGCCTCCGCTCAAACGGCAAACCGTATCTTGCCGGCAGGCATTGTGATCCATTGCCGCTTTCGAGAGCGACGCCGCGGCCGATCGCTGCATCGCCGCGGCTGACGCGCGCCGCTCGCTTCCCGCCACCTTCCCTCCCAGGGTTCGCCAGATGATCGACGCCTTACATTGTTTCGGACCGGTGCAGGGGTTGTTGTTCGACATGGGCGACGTGCTCTACGACGCCACGCTTTGGCGGCGCTGGCTGCTCAAGTTGCTGCAGCGAATGGGGCTGCACACGCAATACCGCACCTTCTTTAAGATTTGGGATGTCGAATTCTTGAACGAGGTGCATTGCGGGCGCCGCGAATATAGCGAGGCATTTCAAGCATTCTTGCTCTCCGCTGGCTTGTCACGCGGGCAGATCGACGAGGTGGAGGCGGCCAGCCAAGCGCGCAAACGCGAATTGGAAGACAAGGTGCGACCATTCCCCGGCGTGCGAGCCACGCTCGACCGGTTGCACGGCGCGGGCATTGTGCTGGGGGTATTGAGCGATTCGGAAAGTACGGCCGAGGCGTTGCAAGCGCGGCTGGTCGGCCTAGGCATCGGCCGCTATTTCTCGGCGATTGTCTCCTCGATCGACTTGGAGCGGACGAAGCCGGATCCAGTATGCTACCGGGCGGCGCTGGCGGCGATGGGCTTGAACGCCAGTCAGGCCGTCTTCGTCGGTCACGATGCCGAGGAATTGCTCGGCGCTCGGGCGATTGGCATGCGCACGTTGGCCTTCAATCATGAACTCGGCGCACCGGCCGACCGATATCTTTCCCGCTTCGAGGATCTGCTGCAGCTCACCGATCGCCGCACGGTGCGCGCGCCGGCGAAGATTGGAGCCGCGTAGATGTTAGTCTTCGCACGGCACGCTCTAGCCGAATTGGACTTGCCCGGGGGGCGCGCCGCCTTGCTGCTGGAAGGCCATTGGCCCGCGGAAGCCGCCGGCCCGCAGCGCTGTTCGCTGGATGAGGCGATCGATGCGCGCCATGCATGGATCGAAAAATGGGCCGCCGACCAGGCCGAGGCATTGGGACGGCCCGAAAGCGGGCAACGATTCTTTTCGACGCCCGATTCGGGCGCAACGCCGTCCG
This sequence comes from Pirellulales bacterium, assembly GCA_025924495.1. The sequence continues at coordinate 10,530 of JAICIG010000085.1, forward strand.
CTAACATCGCTTATTTGAATGCCTTGGGGCTTCGTTATTACCTGGTTCGATTGCTGCGCGTGGTGGCTTTCTTCAATGAGGCTGTCGTTGCGAGCCCCGAAGAGTCGATCGAACTACATGCGACCCGCGGCCGGGATGACGACTACGCCGATCTGCTCCGTCAGATCGCCTTGGCGCGCGGAGCCATGTTCCAAGTGCATTGGCACGAAGCGGAGTGTCAATCGCCGCCTCAGCGCGCTCGTGCCAGGCCGTGGCGTCGTTGGGCAGCCCGGGCCGACGATTTGTTGCAGCCGTCGCTGTCTTCGGAAAGCGGGCCGCGCGTCGTCTTGTGCGGCAATCCGCGAATTCTCGATCCCGTCTGCCAGTCGCTCGTTGACCGGGGCTGCCAGGTGTGGTGGCTGTACGAGCACTTCGCGGTGCGGTCATGGTGGAAGTGGCGACGCAAAGGCGTGAGACAGTTGGTGTGCGATCGTCAAATCGGCCGCACCGAACGCTTTAACGATGGCGGCGGAGTCGGCGCCCTCGTCGTGGACGCGATTGATTTAAGTCCAGTCGTGGAGCGCTGGCTGGCGCGGCAGGCGGCCCAAGCGGGCGATCGACAGTCGCGCCTCGTGGCCCAAATCGACGAACATTTCCGCGCGGTCGAGCCGACCGCGCTTGTGCTCGATGAAGATGCGACGCCTCTCAAGCGGGCCGCCACGGCGCTGGCCCGGCAACATCGAGCGCGCAGCGTCGTCGTTCAGCACGGGGCGCCTTGCGGCCAATTCGGATTTGCACCGCTGGCCGCCGATCACTTTTGCGCCTGGGGCGCTTCGTCGCGCGAGCAACTGCTGGCCTGGGGCGCGCCGCCCGAACGAGTCCACGAGACCGGCTGGCCCCGGCTAGAGGAGCGCTTGATGCAGTGGCGAGCGAAAGTTGCGTCGCGCCGCACGGCCGACTCGCCCAAAATCCTGCTCTTGGCAACGATGCCTCCCAAAGACCATCGTCCCGACGGACCAATCTTCCACCTCACGCGGCACACGCACGACCGCATGCTCGACACAGCGTTTTCCGTGGTTGCGCGGTTGTCCGGCGCCAAGCTCGTCGTCAAATTTCACCCGCGCTGTGGCGATGCGACTGCATTTCAGCAAGCGGCAGAACGTCATCCGGCACTGCGGGCGGAACTGGTTCGCGCGGCCGATCTGGCGAAGCTTGTTGCGGCCAGCGACTGTGTGCTCAGTTGCGCCTCGACCTCGGGTATCGAGGCGGCGTTGATGGGCGCTCCCGTCGTGCAGTTGTTGCCGGCTGGATCGGGCGACCTGTTGCCGGCAGAGCGCTGGGGAATGCTCGGGTCGGCGCGCGATGAACAAGAACTCGAAACGTTGGTAATTGCCGCGCTCAAACGCGGTTGGCAGGCGCCGGCTCACGTCGACCAGGTGCTGGGGAATCCTTGCCGCGCGGCGGCCGAGAAAGTCGCCGACGTCGTCTTGCAGCCCGAATTGACTGCGAGCGCCGTCGCCGAGGGATGCAACGCCGCCGACGCCGCTGACAGGTAGTTGCTGATGTCCATTTGCGCAGAGCCGACGCCGCAGATCGCCGCGCGAGTCCAAGCGGCTCCGGTTACCGGATGGCGCAAAATGATCGCCGATTCGCTCCTGGTCAGCGCGGCCACGATCGGTTGCCAGGCCCTTGGAGTCGCCATCAGCTTGCTGCTGCGCTTCGCGCTCGACCCAGCGCAGATGGGTGTCTGGCAGGCGCTCAAGCTGTTCCTGGGTTATGCCAATTATGCGAACCTGGGCATCAGCAAAGGCGCCGCGCGCGAGTTGACGGTGGCTCTCGGAAGAGGCAACGCAGCAGCAGCGAAGCATGGATTGAATCTTGCCTTTACGGTCAACACGTTGAGCAGCTGCGTTTATGGCGGCATCTTGGCTTGTGCTGCACTGTGGATTGGAAGCTCGGGCGGAAGTCTGTGGCAAAATGCCTGGAGCGTCGGATTGTTGGCGTTGGCCGTACTGGTCGTCGTTCAGCGGCACGTGACGTTTCATGTGACGATCTTGCGCTGCCGGCAAGCATTTGCCGTCACGTCGCAACTCTCGATCTTGGAAGCGGCGCTGACGCTCGCCGTTGCCGCGGCCGGCGCCTGGCTGTGGGGATTGAATGGCTTGTACGCCGGAACTTTGTGCGTGCTGCTCGCCTCGTGGGCCTTTTTGCAGTTCCAAGGCGCCGAGCGATTCGCGTGGGCATGGGACCGCAAGGAAATCGGCCGTTTGATCGGCATCGGCGGCCCCGTGTTGTTGGCCGGAGTCGCGACCGGTTTGTTCCAATCCATCGACAAGCTGATGATCCTGGCCTGTTCGGCCGATCGTGAGTATGAGCTGGGATGTTATTCGCTGTCGCTGCTTGTCAGCGGTCAACTCTACGGCCTGGCGAACATGCTTTCGGTCGTGATGGGGCCGCGCTACGGCGAACTCTACGGATCGAGCGGCCAGCGCGGTCGCGTGGCGCTCGTCGCCGCGCGAGCCAGCGAACTGCAAGCCTGCGTTTTGTCGCTACTTGGCGGCCTGGCGATTGTGGCGGCGACGCCCCTCTTAAGCCGGCTGTTTCCCAATTATCGCCTGGGCGCAGCGCCGGCACTGTGGCTGACGCCTGGCGCCGTCGCGCTCGGGTTGAGCTTGCCTGCCAGCCAGTACCTGGTGGCCGTCTATCGCGAACGCTGGTCTCTCTGGGCGGTACTGTTTGCGCTGGCGATGGCCGCGGGCGGGAACTACGTAGCGCTGCGTAGCGGCTATGGCCTGGTTGGCGTGGCCGTTGCCACCTCGGCGGCGAACCTGATTTACCTGGCATTGATCATTGGCATCTCGATCTGGAGCGAAATTGGTCCGCGAGAACGGCTACGATATCTGACCGCCATCATGCTCGTTTTGGCGCCGGTGCTCGGGCTGGCCGCGGTCTTGGAGTGGGCCTGGCCAGGTGCGCAGTGCGGGGCGAGCACGGTTGCGATGAAGTCGATCAGCGTGTTCGCCGTCTGGGCCGTCGCAGCGGCCATCGGCTGGACTCGAGGAGGATGGCGCACGATCTGGCGAGAGGAACGCCGCCGATGACGCGCTTGCCGCTGGCTGATCTCGAACGCCGCTGCCAGAAGACAGATTACCGCCAAGTCGGCAATTGGATGGCTCGACGCGTTAGTCGCCCCCTCGCGTTGCGCGTCACTTGGGTCGTACAGAACTGGGGGATTTCGGCCCATGCTGCGACCGCTCTGGCGGGGTTGTTGGCCCTCGGCGCCGCGATCAGCTTTGGCTGCGGCGCCATCGCCGGCTGGCTGGCGGCCGCCCTGCTGTTGCAACTTTGGTACTTGCTGGATCACGTCGACGGCCAGCTCGCCCGTCTGCACGGCGTTTCGTCGCTGGACGGCGTGCAACTCGACTATCTGATGCACCATGCCGTCAATTTACTTATTCCCTGGGGAGTTGGGTTTGGGCTTGCCGGTCCGCAACGAGACCTGGCGTGGCTCGTGCTTGGCTTAGCCTGGAGCCTCGGACTGCTGCTGATCGGAATCATTAACGACACTCGCTATAAAGCGTTTATTGCTCGGCTGAAGGAGGTGGACGGCGAATTGTCGGTCGCCGGCGGCGGCAGCCGCTACGAGACATCGGGCCCGCGGTCGCATCGGCCGCTACGATTAGTGGTGCACATGATCCGCAAGGCGTGTGAGATTCATGTGGTGATGAATGCATTAACCTTGGTGGCCGTCCTAGAATGGGTCCTCGATGATACGAGCCTGACGCTCGGTCGAGGATACTTAGTGTTGATGGCCCCGTTGTCGCTCATGCTCGCAGGCGCCAGCATCCTTCGTAGTCTGAGTCGCGGCGATTGCGAACGAGAGTTTGCCGCCTGGTATCGCGTGCCGAGCGGATGCAGCATGACCTTCGCCGCCGCACGCTGGAAAGTCGAGCCGGACGCAGCGGACTAATGGCCCTCACGCCGGTTCATCGCTAGTTCCTTTCTCCCGGGGTCCTCTGCAGCATCGCCGTCCCGCTTTCAATTAATTGTCTAGACAAGTATTGTCGAGACGATATACTCAGGCGGTCGGGCGCTCCATGGCGGAGAGAGCGCGTCTCTAGCATTCCACCCAGGTCAGCCTCGGCGAGAAACCACTGCGATGCAGCCCGCTCCCCTACCTTCACTCTCTCGCAAACTGCCCGCCGCAGCCGCCTATGCGTGTATGCTCGCGGCAGCCGTCGGGCTTTTCTTGGCGATCAATCAATTCGGTGTGTCGCTCTCGGCGCCGCAGGCGGCGGCAACGCAGGCAAAAGAGTCGGCCCCCGGCGCTCACGCCAATGCATTGCTGCATGTGCTCGTGGCGCTGTGCGCGGTGATTCTCGCCGGCCGATTGATTAGTAAACTGTTCGCCCGGTTCGACCAACCGCCCGTAATTGGCGAAGTGATCGCGGGAATTCTATTAGGGCCGTCGCTGCTGGGCCGGCTATCTCCCGAAGCGTCCGCGTGGTTGTTGCCGCAATCGGTCGCCCCGCATCTGAGTTTGATCGCGCAGTTGGGCGTGATCTTGTACATGTTTCTGGTCGGACTGGAATTGAATTCCGAATTGCTCCGCCATCGCGCCCATGCCACCGTCGCGATCTCGCATGCCAGCATCGTGGCGCCTTTCCTGCTAGGGTCGTTGCTCGCTTTGCTGCTTTACCCGCGGCTGTCGTCGGACGACGTGCCGTTTACCAGCTTTGCACTGTTTCTCGGCGCGGCAATGTCGGTGACGGCGTTTCCCGTATTGGCTCGCATTCTCGCCGAGGGGAACATGACGCGAACTGAGTTAGGCGTCGTCGCTCTCTCTTGCGCCGCCACCGACGACGTAACCGCCTGGTGCCTGCTAGCGCTGGTGGTAGGCGTGGCGCAGGCGAAGCTCGGAGGCGCCGTCTTCGTGATCCTCGGGACGCTGGCGTACATCGCGTTCATGTTCCTCGTCGTGCGTCCAATTCTGACAAACCTGCTGGCCCGCTATGGCCAGACCCATCTCACGCCAGCCATCGCCGCAATGGTCTACGTCGCGGTGCTCGCATCGGCGGCCGTCACGGAATGGATCGGCGTCCATGCAATCTTCGGCGCGTTCTTGCTGGGCGCGGTCATTCCACACGACAGCGTCATCGCCAAAGAGTTCACGCACAAACTCGAAGAGTCGGTGACCATCTTGCTGTTGCCGGCGTTTTTCGCCATTACCGGCATGAGGACCCAGATCGGCCTGGTCTCGGGCGTCGAAAACTGGTTGCTTTGCGGCCTGGTGATCCTGGTCGCCACGCTGGGCAAATTCGGCGGTACGCTGGGGGCGGCGCGGCTGACGGGCTTGCCATGGAAAGACTCGGCTGCGCTCGGCGTGTTGATGAACACGCGGGGACTGATGGAACTGGTCGTCCTCAACATTGGCCTCGATCTGGGCGTGATCTCGCCGACCCTGTTTGCGATGATGGTCCTCATGGCCATTGCCACCACCGTGGCGACGACGCCCATTCTTACGCGACTGGCTCCTGAGCGGCTCAGATCTCCAGCGTGAAGTTGCGGTCTGGCGACTCGCGATCCGGCTGTCATGCCTTCGGAATCAATTTGCCTCGCTCCGTTCCCTATCGAGCGCTCTTGCTGTGCGGGTTATGCCGCCCTTGAGCTTTCTGCTTTTGGCATGATGGAGCATGCCGTCATGCCCCGAAAACGACCTATATTTTAAGAGGGGAGAGTACAGAAATTGAGATACGGAAAGGCGATGGTCATGAAAGGCTATGGATTGGTTCTGGCGGCGGCGATCGTGGTCGGCTTCAACAGCCCGGCGCTGGCCCAATTTCCGGGCAATGGCTACTGGGGTCATTACCAGGCGAGCAACTCGAACTATCACAAGCGCGCCGCCTACGGCGAACTTCGCGAGCACTTGGAACCGGACGTCCGAGACACTCCGAGCGATCCGCATATCGCCAACTACATGGAGGGCCGAGGCTACACCCACCACGGCAGCGGCTTCAGCGCTTACCAAAGCAACGAATATCGGGGCAAATCAGCGCTCAATATGTACTACGGATACTGGGACGGCGGATTCAACCCGGGCCTTTATGGCTTCTCGATGTATCCACACTTTGACCGGCCTGGTTTCACTTACTGGCAAGGCGGCAATTGATCATCGTCTCGAATTGATCATCGTCTCGAATTGATCATCGTCCCGAACTGATCATTGTCCTGAGCGCCGGCTCGGCTGCCGCGGCCTGAAATCCTGATCTCGGTAGTCGGCATGCGAAGCCGCCGCGGAACGTAGCGAGCCCGCGGCGCTAAGCCGCTTCGACATCGTCGTCCGGCTCGTCTTCTTCGTCCCACGCTTCGTCGGATTCTTCGAACTCAGACTCGTCGAATTCGCCGTCGTCCTCGGCATCGTCTTCGTTCTCTTCATCCTCGTCGAGTTCGTCCTCGGATTCGTCGTCCGAATCTTCGAGTTCTTCCGCCTCGTCGTCGAGATCGTCTTCAACCGGCTCGAACCAGAGTGCGTTGTCGAACGGCCCGCTGCGGCTGCGCACCACGGTCACCTTGGGCAGAGGCTCCTTGGCATGCGGCGGTTCGGGCTCCGGGCCCGAGTCGTCGATTTCCTCTTCGACAGGCTCTTCTTCCGGTTCGATCTCCGCCTCGGCTTCCTCGTCGTCGAAGTCGTCCTCGGCTTCCTCCCACGTAAAAGGTTCGTCTAGCTCAGCTTCGTCGTCTTCGACCTGAATAGTTTCCGAGCTTTCCAATTCGGGGCGCCAGCGGGCGGCCGGTCCGAGCGGTTCCTCCTCCATTTCGTCTTCGAGATCGATCTCGGGCGATTGGTAAGCCAGCGTGGCCGCATCGGAATCGTCGTTGGGCGGCAGCCGACGGGCGGGGAGCTTCAAGTTCTTGAATAGTTTCCAGACATGCTCGTGGCAGGTGAAAACGAGCAATTGATGCCCAGCGGCGGCGAAATCGCGCAACACCGTCGCCGCCGACTTGGCTCGCTGTGAGTCGAAATTCACCAGCACATCGTCGAGCACCAGCGGCAATTCGACGCCGCGCCTGGCATAAGAACTGACCAGCGCCAAACGCAAAGCCAGGAACAACTGTTCGCGCGTTCCGCGGCTCAGCACTTCGACCGGCAGCGGACGCCCTTCGGCGTCGTCCACCTTCAGCACGTTTTCGCCGAGCGGCGTCCAGACCCGCGTGTAATGGCCGTCGGTCAACCGCTCGAGGTAGCGAGAGGCCTCTTGCAACGTTTCGGGCTGGCGCTCCGCTTCGTATAGCTTGCGGACGGCGTCGAGGACCAGGCCCGTCGCCGCGACGACTTGCCACTGCTCGATCGCTTCGCGGAGCCGCTCGTCGATTACGTTCAGATCGATGAACCGCTGGCCCAGCCGGCGATCGTCGGCCAGCGTTTTCAGTTCTTGCTGGACTCGGCCGCGCTCCTCGAACAGCGTTTGCAGTCTCTGCGAGGCGGTTTGGAGTTGGATCGAAAGTTCTTCCCAGCGCGCTTCGAGCTGGGCCACGTGCGGGCCTTCCAGCCAAGGGCGAACATCGTCTTCGGTCAATCGCGAGCCGAGCGCCGCCGCGATCTCACGCGTGACCGTGGCCTGCTGAGCGCGGAGCGAGTCCAACAGTTGGCTGTCTTCGAGCCGCTGGCGATACTCCCCTTCGTCGTTGAGTCCGGCCTGGGCGAACAGCACCTGGCGACGATGCTGCCAGCGGTCGATGCCGTGAACCAGCCGAGTTTGCCGGCGATGGACGCGCCGCAATCGCTGCTCGAGGGCTTCGCGTTTCGCCGCGACTTCCTGATGATCTTCCAAGGCTTGCCGCAGATGCTTGAGCCGTTCGGTCACGCGCGCCGTCTTCGGCTGCAATTCGGCATCTACAAACACCTGGCCGACGCGGCCGGCCAGAGTATCGAATTCTTTCCGTCGCTCGTCGTGTTCCAGTCGGGCCTGCCGCAGCCGGCGCTGCAGCGTGTGAACTTCCTGGTGTCGGGCGCTGAGATGCTTGACCTGCTTGGGCGACAGCTGCTTGGGCAAACCCGAGGCGGCCAAGGCGCTTTGCCAGCGGCGTCGGGCCGCTTTGATCTCCGCCTCGGCCTCTTCGATCTTGCCAGCGGCTTCTTCCACGTCGCGCTCGGCGGCCTGGCGTTGGCCGTCAATCGCCATCAGGTCTTCGAGCGATGCCAGTTCTTTCTCGGCCGTCTGCAGCCGCGTCAGCCAAGGGCCGGCGCCGCGCGGCAGTTGTGCGTCGAGCGCGGCCCGCTCCTCCTTGGCTTGCCGGATTTGCGCGACCAGCGTGGTGGCCTGACTGTGGGCGGCCTCGAGCTGCTCGGCTTTGGATCGTTCCAGCAAGTATTTGCTGGCGCCGACGACTCCGCATACTACCAGCCCGAACAGAGATTTCTCCCAACCGCGCGGATCGGATGCGATCCAAGCATAAACTCCCCAGGCGGCCAGCAAGAAGCCGAGCACAAACGCAGCGCCGTGCATCCAAAGCAGGTAGCCCGGCAGCAGTTGCCCTTCTTCCAGCTTCTGGCTCTGCTCGACCAGGTCGGCGTCTTTAGCCGACATCTGCGAAAGTCGCTCGTCGAGCTGGGCGCGGCGGCGGAGCTGTGCGACCAATTCACCGGCATGTTCTAGCGCGGGCGCTAATTCTTTTTCTTTCCGGTCGGCCAGCGCGTCGCGGATTCGCGCGGCCAGGTTGTCGGCCGTTTGTTGGCTGCGTTCGAGCTGGCGCTGGGCGTCTTTCAGCCGGCGCCGCGGTTCGGCCAGAGCGCGAGCCAGCGGACGCAACGAAATCCGCGTCCGCTCGTCGATGCGCGGCGCGGTCGCATGGCGGTCTTTGCCCATGCCCAGCCGCTGCTGCTCTTCGGCCAGTTGCGTCTCGATCGTCGTTGCTTCGGCTGCGAGCTGATCGACCTGCGCCTCGATCGCGCCGATCCACGTTTCTTGTTCCTGCAGGGCTTCGATCCGCGGAGCGCAGCGATCCAGCGATTTGTTCAGCCCCAGCGCCGCAATCTCCTTGCGGAGGGCCAGGCGCTCTTGCTTCAAGGCGTCCAGCTTGCCGCGCCGCTGATCGAGTCGCTTGCCGATCGCTTCGATCTGATCGGCCAACAGCGGCGGAATCGAGGGATGAGCCGATAGCCGCGCAACGTGCGCCTCGAGTTCCACGCGTCGGCCCCAGGCCTCGCGAACGGAAATTGCCGCTTCGACGACGCGAGTCGTTTGTTCGAGCTGGCCCCGTTCTTCCTCTCGGCGTTTGACGTCGGCATCGAGTTCGCCTCGCTGGTGGACCAGCGCCGCGTAACGGTGCGAAAGTGACCGCAGCTCATCGATTTCGGCGACGACCTTTTCTCGCTCATTGAGCAGGCTGACGATCTGGCAAGGCTTGCCTTCCGAGGAGAGCAGCCGCTCGCGCGAGCCTTTCAACTCGCGCAGCACGTCGACTAGCGAGACGCGATCCAGCCCTGTCGAAAGACCGTACAGCAGCTCGCCGGCCGCCGTGTCGCCAAGCGCGCCCAGCTCCTGGATCTCTCGCAAGCCGACCGCGAAGACATTGGTAAAGGTCCGCTCGTCGATGCGGCCCAACAAGCGGTCGAGCAGGTGCTCGTTTTGCGGCGCGCCTGAGGCGTCGAGCACTCGCAACTCGCCGTTGGGCGGCGTGCGCGGCGAGACATCGGCGTAGCGCGAAACCGTGAACGTGCCGAGCGAACTGCCAAGTTGCAACGATCCGCCTGCCCGGCCGCCGTGCAAGGGGGGCAAGTAGCGGCGCCGGCGTTCTGGCGAGAATCCATATAAAATCGTGCGGACGAACTGCAACAGCGTCGTCTTGCCCGCCTCGTTGGGGCCGTAGAATGCAGTCAGGCGCTCCGACAGATCGTCGAGTTTCAGTCCGGTCCAAACGCCGAAGCCGTCGATTTCCAGGTCAAGAAGATTCACGATAGCGTCTCCTCGCCGCTTAATAGTTCGGCGCCTAGAATCGCGGCTCTTTGCAGGATGCGTTGGCTCATCGCCGTGTCGTCCAGTTTGACGGCATCGATTAGGGCCGTCGAAACTTGCCGCTCGTCGAGATAACTTGTCAGGTCGAGGCGAGTCGCTTCGTCAGACGCAGCCGTTCGATGCTCGCGAATCGCACGCAGAAAATCGCCGAGAATGGTGTCTTGCTCGTACCAGCCGGTCGGCACGTCGGGCGCCACGGCCGAGAGAGAAATGCTCCACACCGCCGGCGTGGCGTGGCCCAGCTCGCTTCGCAAGCGCGCGAGCGCCTCGGTCAAAAGCCCTCCGCGGCGCAGCGGCGCTACGAGCGGAAAGGGACCGGTGATGGTCCAAGACACGAGTTGATCGACGCCCGGGGTTGTGGCAGCGATCGCTCGCAGCCGATCGAGCAAGGTTCGCTCGAGCGCCTGACGACTTGTCGGTTCGGCAAGTTCGATCTCTTCATGGCGCCAGCGCAAAACATCGGTAGGCGCCAGTCGCGTTCGTGCTTTGCCTTCGTCGTCCACGTCGACGACCGTGCAGCCATGCGGGCCGCTCTCGCTC
>JAICIG010000086.1 GCA_025924495.1 Pirellulales bacterium
TCGGCGGCCAACGGCGGCGAGCCCGGCCGCTTACCGAACTTTCGCCGGCCGCTGCCGAATCTGAACGAAATATCCTCACCCTACCTGGCGGGCATACTCGATGCTGCCGACGAGCAGATGCTGCTCTTGGAAACGATTCGCGGCTGCGTCTTCAAGTGCAAGTTCTGCTATTACCCGAAGAGCTACGACAGTCTTTACTTTCTGTCGGAAGAGAAGATCGTCGCCAACCTGGAACATGCCCGGCAGCGCGGCGCGCGCGAAGTCGTGCTGCTCGATCCGACGCTCAATCAGAAGCGCGACTTCAACGCTTTCCTGCGTCTGCTTGCCAAAGCGAATGTCGAGCGGCAATTTACCTTCTTTGGCGAACTGCGCGCCGAAGGCATCACCGCCGAAACCGCGCGACTGCTGCGCGAGGCGAACTTCACTGAGGTCGAAATCGGCCTGCAATCGATCGACCCCGCGGCCCAGGAGCTGATGGACCGCAAGAACAACATGAAGGCCTTCGAGCGCGGCGTGCGCGCGATGCTCGATGCGGGGTTGGAGGTCAAGGTCGATCTCATCATCGGTCTGCCCGGCGACACCGAGGCGTCGATTCGCCGCGGACTCGATTATCTGTGCACGAGCCGCTTGTACTCGTCGATCCAGGTTTTCAATCTGGCCATTCTGCCTGGCACGGCCTTCCGGCAAGAGGCCGAACAACTCGGGCTCAAGCATCAACCGCGCCCGCCCTACTATGTGCTCGGCACGCCGACCCTAAAGCTGGAACAGTTTTACGAACTGATGCAAGAAGCTCAGGAACGGCTCGGCATCGAGTACGACCCGCTGCCGCAGCCGACGCTGGAGTTCGACGAGCTTCCGAACCTGACCCGCTCGATCCGCGTTGATCTCGATCAACCCTCGCCAGCGCCGCTCTTGCGGCGACAGGAACAGCTCGCGCAGGCGCTGACGCTGTGGCTGCGATCGAGCGATTTTCATCGCGCTCGGCAAGCGGCCGCTCAGGCAATCGACCGCGTGCTGGCGGCGAATCCCTTCACCACCTTGCAGGTGGTGCTGGAGCCGACGGGCGATCTTCAGGCCTTGACGCTCGCGTGCCTTGAAACGTGCGCTCGGGCCTGCTTCAGTCGGCCGACCTATCTCGATCGTTTTTACGCCGTGCAGCCCGGGCCGCCCAAAGGCGCCAAGCGGCTGGTGGTGCTCGCTCCTTGGCAGCGGCGTTCGCATGTGTCTTCTGAATGGATCAGCGGCATTGCCGATTACGGCACGCTCGTCTGGCGAGGCCACGCTTCGGCCAACGAAGAGCTCGACTTCCACGAGTACCTATTAGCCTAGGTAGGTTATGCTTTAGCCTAGCGCGGCGAAGCCGCAACTAAAACCTTGTCGCTGCAGCAAGACTGCGGTGACAACACTTCTTTGGGTGCCATGCCTTCGTCGGCGCCTCGCCGACGTAGGCATGTTGCCACTGCGAAAACGAGCATGCTTACCCGCTCGCTTATGCTCGCGGGAAAGCATGGCACCCAAATTCGATCAGCAAAGTTCTTGCTGTGGCGACAAGACTTTCGCCGTTAATAGCATAACAAATGAGCCCACGACGCGTTACGCTATGAGCAGCGAGCGCATTGCCGCCGCGCAAGCGGATGCTCATATTCATGCTCATTAGATACGTGCTCGCGGCTCAGTTTTGTTATGCTGCAGCATAGCCCACTCATCATTCTTTCTTCTACAGGGAGCTTCGAGTGAAACGCTTCATTCCCGCGGGGCTGTTTGTCATCTCGCTCGTATTGCCGACGCATACATCGCTGGCCGATGAAGCGGCGTCGCCGCTGGCGGCCTATGTTGCCAAGCCCGACGATAGCTTCGGCTGGGTCAAACGCCGCGAGGGCAAGCTGGGCGATAATTCGTACGTCGAACTGACGCTCACCTCGCAAACCTGGCGGGACATCGCCTGGAAGCATCAGTTATTCATCATCAAGCCGAAACAGGTTCGCAATGCCGCCCAAGGCTTACTGCTGATCGGCGGCGGCAACTGGCGAGAAGAACTGGCGGCGCCGTTGGATGGAAAACAACCGGACGGCAAGCAACCGGATGACAAAGCGGCGCAGTTGCCCGGCGAAGCCGCGCTATTGGCTACGCTGGCGGCCGAGATCGGGTCGCCGGTGGCCGTGCTGCTGCACGTGCCGCAGCAGCCGATCTTTGGCGGCATGCGTGAAGATGAAATCATTTCTTACACCTTCGAGCAATACATCAAGACGGGCGATGATACCTGGCCGCTCTTGCTGCCAATGGTCAAAAGCGCCGTGCGCGGCATGGACGCGGTGCAGCAGTTCGCCGAGCGCGAATGGCAGATGAAGATCGACAGGTTCACACTCACCGGCGCGTCGAAACGCGGCTGGACGACATGGCTGACAGCGGCGGTCGACGTCCGCGTGCAAGCCCTGGCGCCGATGGTGATCGACGTGCTGAACATGGGCCCGCAGATGAAGCATCAAATGGAAACGTGGGGCGGGTTTTCGGAACAGATCGAAGACTACACGAAGCGCGGCATCCAACAGCACATGAACAGCAAGCCCGGCGATAAGCTGCGCGGCATTGTCGATCCGTATAGCTATCGCCAGAATCTGATTCAACCCAAGCTCATTCTGCTCGGCACGAATGATCGTTACTGGACGCTCGACGCCTTGAACCTGTACTGGAACGATCTGGAAGGCGAAAAGCACGTCCTGTACGTGCCGAATCAGGGGCATAAGCTGGCCGATCCGCAGCGCGTGGTCGGCAGCATCGCGGCCCTGCACCGCCACTCGACTGGCGAGCTGGCGCTACCGAAGCTGAACTGGAAGCTCGCCGACGACGACCGGAAGCTCCACCTGCATTTAAAATCGAGCACTTCGCCCGCGCACGCCTTGGCCTGGATCGCAACTTCGCCGACGCGAGATTTCCGCGAAGCCAAGTGGACGAGCGAGAAATTGGAGCTGGTCGACGGCGCCTATCGCTACGCTTTGCCGGTTCCTGAGACTGGCTATGCCGCGATGCTCGGCGAGTTGAAGTTCGAAAGCAATTCGCTTCCTTATTATTTGTCGACGAACGTGCAGATCGTGCCGGCGCCGAAAAAAGAGAAATAGACCGACCGCCGCGTTGTAGGGAACGCCCTCTGTGGCGTTCCGCAGAGCCGCGATGGATTATCCAATGCAGCGCGGCTGGGCGCCGTGAAGGAACGCCACAGAGGGCGTTCCCTACGAAGGATCGAGATGTCATGATGGGTTTCAATAACTGCAACTCACGAGAGACATCAACATGAAAATGTTCCTTCGCGGCCGCTGGGTCGATAAGCCCGAGAAGATCGAGGTCAAAAATCCCTTCGACGGCGCCACGATCGATGTTGTCCCCAAAGCGGCGGTCGCCGATGTCGACGCGGCGCTGGCCAGCGCCGTCGAGGGCGCGAAGATTATGCGCCATTTGCCCGGCTGCGAGCGTTTCAAGATTCTCTCCCGCGCCGCCGAATTGCTCCGCGAGCGCAAGGAAGACCTGGGGCGAACCATCAGCCAGGAAGAAGGCAAAACGCTGGCCGAGGGGCGCGGCGAAGTCGAGCGGGCCGTCGAGACCATGCAGCTCTCCGCCGAAGAAGCCAAGCGTCTCACAGGCGAAGTCTTGCCGCTCGATGGCGCCCCCGGCGCCGCCGGCAAGCTCGGCTTTACCTTGAGAGTGCCTTGCGGCGTGGTAGCGGCAATTACGCCGTTCAACTTTCCGCTCAATCTCGTCTGCCACAAAGTCGGCCCCGCTTTAGCGGCCGGCAATGCCGTGGTGGTCAAGCCGGCCAGCGACACGCCGCTCTCGGCCTTGCGGTTGGTCGAGATCCTGCTCGAAGCGGGCTTGCCTCCCTTGGCCATCGCCTGCATTACCGGCTCGGGCGGTTCGATTGGCGATGCGCTGGTCCGCGACCCGCGCGTGCGCAAGGTTACCTTCACCGGCAGCCGCGACGTTGGCGAACATTTGTGCCGGACGGCCGGTCTCAAGAAAGTCACGCTCGAACTCGGTTCCAACAGCCCGTTGGTCGTGCTGCCCGATGCCGATTTGGAAAAAGTGGCTGCCGCGACAGTCACGACAGGCTACGGCAACGCCGGGCAAACGTGCATCTCCACGCAGCGCGTGATCGCCACTCGCGCCGTGTATGGCGACCTGATCGATCTCTTAAAGCCGAAAGTAGCCGCTATCAAGGCAGGCAATCAGCTCGATCCGGCCATGCAGATGGGTCCCATGGTTCGCGAGGCCGATGCGATTCGCGTCGGCCAATGGATCGACGAAGCCGTCGCCGCCGGCGCCCGCCTTGTCACCGGCGGCAAGCGGAACGGCGCGGTTTACGAGCCCACCTTGGTCGCCGACGTCGACCCGCGCATGAAGATCAGTTGCGACGAATTGTTCGGCCCTGCGGTGGCGGTGACGCCGGCCGAAGACATCGAACAGGCGATCGGGCTCGCCAACGATTCGAATTATGGCCTAAGCGCCGGCATCTTCACGCAGAACCTAGATTGGGCCGTCAAGTTCGCCCGCGAAGTCGACTCCGGCAACATCCATATCAACTGGGGGCCGGCCTGGCGCGCCGATCTGATGCCGTATGGCGGCCTCAAAGACAGCGGCTTCGGCAAAGAAGGGCCGAAGTATGCTATCGAAGAAATGACCGAGCTCAAGACCGTCGTGATTCATTAATGCCAGAACCCAGCGATCTTCAGCGCACTGCCGCGGTGCGCGAACATAACCGCCGAGCGTGGAATGCGCTCGTGCTCAAGAAGCAACGTTTCACGACGCCGGCGCCCGATGACGATTTGCGCGATCCGCTCGGCACGGTCGATGGGCTTGGTTGGCTGGGCGGCAGCGTGGCGGGCAAGCGGCTGTTGTGTCTGGCCGCCGGCGGCGGACGGCAAAGTGCACTGTATGCCGCGGCAGGGGCTGAGGTAACCGTCGTCGATCTTAGCCCGGAAATGCTGGCCCTCGATCGGCAGGTGGCCGCTGAACGAGGGCTGAATATTCGCGTCGTCGAAACCTCGATGGACGATCTTTCGGGACTGGTCAGCGCCAGCTTCGACATGGTAATCCACCCGGTGAGCACGTGCTATGTGCCCGATATTCACGCGGTTTACCGCGAAGTGGCTCGCGTCACGGCGCCGGGCGGCGTCTACATCAGCCAGCACAAGCAACCGACCAGCTTGCAAGCGGCCGTCGAACCTTCGGCGCGCGGGTACGAATTGCTCGAACCGTATTACCGCAGCGGCCCGCTGCCGCCGGTGATCGGCAGTCAGCATCGCGAGGAAGGAACGCTCGAGTTCCTGCATCGCTGGGAGGAACTGATTGGCGGGATGTGCCGCGCTGGCTTCGTGATTGAAGATCTTGTCGAGCCGATGCACGCCAAATCGGACGCCGCGCCCGGCACGTTCGGCCATCGCAGTCGTTACGTCGCCGCCTACGTGCGGATTAAGGCCCGCCGTCTCGGCGCGCGCTTGAGCGCAACCGCCAGCCGAGTCTGGATCCCCGACTCGGACTAAGCGGGATATTTGCAATCAAATGTTCCGGGCGCTGACATCTTATTGAAACGTCTAGAGGGCAACTCGAGTCCGCGTTGAGCCTTTTTTGGGGACAGTTGATCTCCGACGTCAACTCTGCTGAGAAGATCGCGCGCTCGAACCGAAAAAGCTGCCCGACACTTGTTATTAATTCAATGGAGATTAAATAAATTTAATTGACAGCTCGCTGGCGCGCCGCGATAATCACGCGCGTCTGCGAGGTTCGCGGCCGCCCGCACCTGATGGGGCTTCGCGCGAAGCGAACACGTATCAATTCACCATTGAGCGCCGGGATTCTCCGAGCGAGCCAGGGTCTCACGAAAAGAGGATACAGTGAGAAGCGCGGCACTCGCGACTTTACAGCGATCCGTCTGCGGAGCCGCGGACAGCCAACAGCGCTTGCACATTGGGCGCTCGCGAGGCCCCAGCGCTCTCTCGCAACCGCTCCCAGCCAGCGGTCTGCTCTCCTTCTCTTGGCGATTGCCATTGGCAAAATCAGCGGCAGGCAAAACATCCTGAAGACGTTTTCATCGTACATCGGCAGTTTTCATTCTCTCGACTGCCAGGTTCTAACCGCGAGGAGCTAATCTCATGGGTAACCAGGTGACTTCTGCATCGTTGCATTTGCGGCGGCGTTCGATCGTGCGTTCCGGCTTTACCCTGGTCGAGCTGCTCGTCGTGATCGCAATCATTGGCATCTTAATTGCGCTCTTGCTGCCCGCGGTCCAGGCGGCGCGCGAGGCGGCCCGACGCTCGCAATGCACGAACAATTTGAAGCAAATCGGCCTGGGAATGCACAATTACCACGATATCTACAGGGCTCTTCCGGTTGGCGCCTACGCCTGCTGCTGGGGAACGTGGAAGGTGGCGCTGCTGCCCTATATCGAGCAGGTCAATTTGCGGCAGCTCTATGTGGACAACAATAAATACGGCACGCCCGTGGACAATGCCCGCTACGCCCATGCGGTCAATTTGCCCGTGACGACAACGCACATTCCGACGTACCAGTGCCCCAGCGACTCGCCTAATCCCAATACGTTCATTTCCAAAATCACCTCGGACAATTACTCGGTGAACTATGGCAACACAGGATTGGGTCAGCAGGCCACGTTGAACGGCATCAAGTTCGGCGGCGCCCCTTTTTCGAATTCCGGTTCTACCACATCGGATCCGAAGGTCTATAACTTTCGAGACATCCGCGATGGTTTGAGCAATACGTTGATGGTCGCCGAAGTGATCCAGGGAATTGGCAATGACTTGCGAGGTTTTTCCTGGTGGGGAGACGCGTCCGGCTTCGAGACCTACCTGGCGCCCAACAGCTCGTTGCCCGACGTGATCTATACGACCGGTTATTGCAACAATCAGCCGCAGCAGGGTCTGCCATGCATCGGAACGCCAACGGCCACACAACCTTCCATGTATGGTTCGCGCAGCCGGCATCCGGCTGGCGTTCAAGTGGTCGCCTGCGATGGGTCGACCCATTTCGTAAATGATTCGGTTTCTCTGCTGATCTGGCAGATGTCTTCGACGACGCAAGGAGCAGAACAGGCCGAGGCTTGGTAAGGAAGCTCAGCCGGCAGCTTCCTCGATCGCAGCGCTCTCCTTGTCGCAAGAGGACTGGGCACGACCAGGCGATCGGGAGAAATTGCTTCCCTCGCCTAACTAAAGATCTTTTCGAGTTTCAGACTGTACGTGAGGAGTCTTCATGGAACGGCGGCAATTGTTGCTAGCGGCGGCCTGTTTGCTGGTCGCCATTGGTTGCGGCCAAAAAGAGGCGAACAATCGACTGCCGGTCTCGGGCAAGGTGACGTTGAAGGGCGCGCCCCTGGACAACGGCTCCATCCAGTTCATGCCGCCCGACGTGGGCGGTCAATTTGGCGGCGGCGCAGTCATCGCTAACGGAGAGTATTCCATCCCCAAACAGCAAGGCTTGCCCGTCGGGAAGTACAAAGTCGTGATCTCGGCCGGAACTCCCGGCCCGCCTGTTCCCGAAGGAGAAGCCCCTGGCGAGTCGGGCCCGCCGGCAGAAGAGCGCATCCCGCCAGAGTTCAACGTGAATAGCGACAAGATTGTCGAAGTCGCCGCCGGGAAGGAAAACGTCTTTAATTTTGACATCCCCTAGCGCACTCTCCGCGCTTAGGTCCAGCGGTTAGGTGCATAGTGCGGCGCGCTAGGGCCGCCCGCGCTAAACCGACTAAATCCTCGCTGGAGGATCAGCAGCTCTTGCTGATCTCTTCGCTGAAATCGGCAGCCATTTCCCCAGCAGACTT
The DNA here is from genome assembly GCA_025924495.1 of Pirellulales bacterium. The sequence continues at coordinate 7,820 of JAICIG010000086.1, forward strand.
GCGAGGCTGGTCTTGGTTTCGCCGCTAACTCATGTAACTGCCGTCGGCCTTGCAACCGAATTCCCTCTCCGCTGCCCTCGCCCCGGTTGCGAAAGTAGTCCCGCGAGCGACGACATCAACTCGCCTGACGGCGGCCGAGTCTGGCAAATGCACGATTAATCGCTTCTGGCACGCGACTCTCCCTTCGGTCTCCGTCGTGTTCCCGCACTAACATGCCATCAAGGCGCTGCCACAGCCAGTGTTGTGTGTAGTAAAATATTTTATTTTATAGTTTGTTGACAGACAGCAGACGCCGTCTAATAATCAACGCCGTCCGCCATGTCTCCAAGGACCTCTCGTTGTTCCAGCAATGTCCTGCCGCCACAGCGGAAAATGCTCGCGCGTCCTTTCATCGCAACTTGGCGGGTTCTCTCAGCTGTTTTTTTGCCAGGCCTTCATGGCGAGGAGATGATTTCATGGACTCCAACCGATTGATTCCGGCGCCATCATCGTTCATGCGCCGTTCAGCCGTGCGCCGGGGCTTTACCCTGGTCGAATTGTTGGTCGTGATCGCCATCATCGGCATCTTGATTGCGCTGTTGTTGCCCGCCGTTCAGGCTGCGCGCGAGGCCGCTCGCCGCTCGCAGTGCACGAACAATCTGAAGCAAATCGGCATCGGCATGCATAACTACCACGACATCTATCGAACGCTCCCGGTCGGCGCCTATGGCTGCTGCTGGGGAACCTGGAAAGTGGCGATCTTGCCTTATATCGAGCAGGTCAACTTGCGGCAGGGTTACGTGGACAACAACAAATACGGCGCCCCGGTCGATAATGCCCGCTATAGCAGCATCATCAATCGGCCGGTGGTGACGACGGTAATACCGACTTATCAATGCCCCAGCGACACGCCGAACCCCAACACATTCATCTCGAGAATCACTTCCGATAATTATGCAGTGAACTATGGCAATACCGGCCTTGGCCAGCAGGGCAATCTGAACGGCGTGAAATTCGGCGGCGCCCCTTTTAAGGATTCCGGTTCGCCTGCGGCGAGTTTCAGCTTCCGAGACATACGCGACGGCTTGAGCAACACCTTGATGGTCGCCGAAGTGCGTCAAGGAATCGGAAAAGACCTCCGCGGTTTCTCGTGGTGGGGAGATGCCTCGGGGTTCGAGACCTACCTGGGACCGAATAGCTCCCTTCCCGACGTCATTTACACCGCTTCGTACTGCAACAACCAGCCGCAGCAGGGCATGCCGTGCACCACGCCGACCACCGGGAACCCGTCGATGTACGGCTCGCGCAGTCTGCATCCCGCGGGCGTGCTCGTAGCGGCCTGCGACGGCGGCGCCCATTTCGTCAACGACTCCATTTCCTTGCTCATCTGGCGAATGGTCTCGACGACGCAGGGCAATGAGCAAGCAACGGCCTGGATGGAAAACGGCCAATGAACTTGTTTTCCTTCTGAGCGTCTGGCGCCTCCCGTGCGAAGGCGCCAGGCCGGGGAGATCAAGAGCAGGCCGCCCCTCGTCTGTTGCAACGCAACGGCGTCCCGCATTATAGGTTGCATGCCAGGAACTTTCATGAGACCTCGGCACGGATTGATAACGACAACCTGTTTGCTGGCCGCGTTCGGTTGCGACCAACAAGCGCCGCCCCGTCGAGAGCCGTTATTCGGCGCCGTGAAGCTGAAAGGTGCGCCGCTCGATTGCGGTTCCATCCAATTTATGCCTGCCCACGAAGGCGGTCAGTTCGGCAGCGGCGCGGTCATTGCTAACGGCCGCTACTTCATTCCCGAAGAACAAGGGTTGCCCGTCGGGCAGTACAAGGTCGTCATCTCTGCAGGAGTTCCCCGCCAGACGGCCGCTGAAGCGGAAGGAGAACTCCCCGGCGAATCGGGCCCGCTGGCCGAAGAACGAATTCCTCCCGAATTCAACATCAATAGCGACGTGATCGTCGAAATCTCCGCGAACCGGCAGAACATCTATAACTTCGACATCCCGTAGCGTCTCCATTCCTGCGCAAAGAAAACGCCTGTACCCCGGCGTCCGTGCGATGCTAGCGGCGCCTTGAAAGTGGCGCTCACAACATCGCTCAAATGTTTTTTTGTGTTAGAAGAGAATATTCTTCTTGACGTTGCTCGCAGGCGCGTTAGAAATACATCGTGTGAGGGGCTGGGGCGAAGTACCTCACACTCTTGGTTCTGTCTGAACTGGTGAGGTACGGGGTAAGTCGAGAGCAATTCTTTGAGCACAGGCGTTGCACGCCAGTTGCCTGTTGTGGTGCTTAGTCTCGATAAGCTCCGGAGCAGTGGGGGGCTTGTTCCGCTCGTCTACCGGCCGCCAAGTGTGGGATCCGCCATGTCGGCGCATTCACGCGACAATCCGCCGTCGGAGATCGCTGAAAAGCTCAGGCGAGCGATGGCGACGTTGCTCGAGGCCTTCGATTATGCACTCGATACCGAGAGCGACCGCTGGAGTTTTGCGATTCCGGTCCACACTCTTCACGAACTCGGGCTGAATGAAACCGACTTGCGCTGGTTCGTCCGCAAGGGCTATGTCGACCATGCACGAGAAGTGACCGTGCCCGGGGACGACGGCCGCGAATTCCGCTCCACCGGCAATCTCACCTTCACGCGCCGCACCTGCTTTGTGCTCACCGATGCCGGCGCTGCGCACGCCCGTTTTCTTTCGGGAGCGGCGTCGGCCGAGATTCGAGCGAACGAACCGCAAACGTTTTCCGGCGGGAACGGCCACGGCATTTATGCTTCTGTCGGCAGTCGGCAAGCCGCTCCTAGCCCCGCGATTCACTGGGACCCCCAAGCCCGCCGCCTGCGCGTGAACGGAATCATCGTCAAGCGTTTCAAATGGCCGGCGATGAACCAGGAATTGATCCTGACTGCCTTTCAGGAAGAGGGTTGGCCTGTGCGGATCGACGATCCGCTTCCTTGCGTGCCCGAGCAGGATCCCAAACGGCGGCTCAGCGATACCATCAAGTGCCTTAACCGCAAGCAGGCCTGCCGCCTGATCCGTTTCTGCGGAGACGGCACCGGCGAAGGCGTGATCTGGGAACTTATCGAATCCGGCGCCAACGGATACGACGCCGAGTAAGTCCCCAAATAGAATGCCTTCCTCAATCCTCCTAACCTTTGTTCCTCATTTTGTTTGTCTTCTCGCTTGCACTCCTCTGATCGCGGCCGATCCAAGCGCCGAGAGACATGATCTCGCTCGGGTTTCTTTCCGTAGCGTTCGACGCCCCCCCGCCCTTTAATCGTGCATTGGCGAGCTTTCCGTCTAAGAATCGCCTTCGGCGTGCTTTTGACGAAGGGATCTTCCTGCCGCCGTGTCTCCGTTCATACCGCCAGGCCTGGGTTGGATCCCCGACTTGCCCGACGCGCGCGATTACACGTGCCGCCACGAGGCAATCGCGCCGCTGTTGGAACAGCTAAAACCGTCGCGGCGCAAGCGATTGCCCGACGAAGTCGACCTGCGCCGCGATGACGACGGGGAATACTTCACCGCGGTCGAAGATCAGGGGCCGCTCAACTCATCCACGGCTTTCGCGGTGCTGAACCTGGTCGAGTACTTCGAGCGACGCACCATGGGCCGTACGTTTGAAGGCTCCAAACTCTTCCTATACAAAGTCACCCGCAACCTCCGCCAGCGCCGCCCTCTTTATCCGCAAGGCACGCATTCTCTCGGCGACACCGGGGCCGATCTGCGCTCTACGCTCAAAGCCCTAGTCAAGTTCGGCGTGCCGCCTGAGGAGGTCTGGCCGTATGACGTCAGCAGGTTCGACGAAGAGCCGAGTTCCTTCGCTTACCGGCTAGCTGAGCCCCTTCCCGACCTGCGCTATTTCCGCTTGGACTTGCGCCACTCCGACCCCGGTGCTCTTTGGCAAACCATCATTTCCTTCCTCGCCGCCGGCTTTCCCATCGCCTTCGGCTTTTCCGTCCCGACGTCGCTCACGGCGGATGCCAACATCCCCTATCGCCCCGACCTCGACCAATACCGCGGCGGCCAGGCCGCCGTTGCCGTCGGCTACCGCAACCACCACTTCGGCCGCGGCCAGCACGCCCTGCTGATCCGCAGCTCCTGGGGAAGCCAATGGGGAGACGACGGGAATGGTTGGCTCTCCATTGCATTCCTGGACACACAACTGGCAAGGGGGTTTTGGCTTCTGCTGAGCGCCTCCTGGTTAGCCAGCGGCGATTTGACAAGACCGTTCGCAACCCCATGAACGCGACTACGCGAATGCGATGCGCTGCTCCGCCGATTCCCGTCGCTTCACGCGGCAAGTCTCGCGCTTATCGCCTTAACTACAACACAATTGTCTTCCCCTTATGGGCCGTAGCGATTCTATAAAACTGATTTAGCATGTGCCGTGGTCGAACAAGCGGGGGTTGCACGCCCCTAACGCCGCCGGCAGTCTCGGGCTGGCTGTAATCCCGACTCTCCTTCCCCGTTAGTCCGCCTCTTGCACGACGCCAGACTGAGCGAACTCCAGCTGCAACGCGGTTCAGCTCTCAGCAAGTCCTAAAAAAGACCGAGTAGACCATGACCTCTTCAAATGACGTCCAGCGCGAAATGATTGCCTTGTTAGGACGGATCGTTGACGACCACTCGCTTCCGACTGACTTGCAGCGGCGGGCGCTTTCGATCGTGGGATCGCTCGCCCCTCAACTCGGTAGGGAACGAGAAGGCGCGTCAGCGACCGTGTCGCCGCTGTCTGAGGCCGCCTTTCATGCTCCTCCCGCAGCGGTAGCGTCTGTGGTAAATCGTCGCTTGATTTACGTGCATGGCATTTGCAAACACGAGAAGGGTTATTCAACGCCTTGGTGGAATGCCTTCCATCCCTTCGAACAAGGCGCCTTCGGCGATGGAATACTTGGAAAAACGCGGCTTGAAGTGCAATGGAGCGATATCGTCGACACGGCGGCATTCACCGCCAAGGCGGCCGCCGTGGCTGCACATGGCGCGGAAGGCATCGCGGTCGCGCCGCCGCCGATTCTCGCCGACGCGGCGCGGCAGCAGATCGCCGAGGAGATTAAAGAATCGCTGCGCGATCGCGCCGATCGGCACGCGATGGCCAGTTCAGTGCATCGAGAGGGACTGGCGGCAGCGCCCGTCTCCGTGGGCGATCTGGGCGACATGATCAACATCCCAGGAATGAACTGTATCGACGACTTTACCGTTTACCTCGTCGATGATGGTATCCGCCAAGAAATCTTGAATCGCTTTATCAATGTGGTCGGCCCGGAGCTGCAGGCAGGCCATGAGCTCGACATCATCGCGCATAGTTGGGGAACCGTCGTCGCTTACGAAGGGCTCCGGCAGATCGATGTCGACATGGGGCCAGGACCACAAGTTCGCAATCTGTTTACGGTTGGCGCAGCGCTTTCCATCGGGCCAGTCAAATTGCGTCTGCGCGATATGAACAAGGACGGCAAGAAACCCGACTCAGTGCGGCGCTGGGTGAACCTTGACGCGCATGGCGACATCGTCGGCGGACCGCTCCAGGGTCGACCTTACGCCGTCGATTTCGACTTCCTGAATCTCGTTCCAGTCGGCTGCAGTAGCCTGCTCGGCTTTGTGAGTCCGGCCTGCGCTCATGGCTCGTACTTTAACAGCGCAAACGTCGCCGTGAACCGGGATATCTTTGCCCGCTTTGTTGATCAGGCGTGACAAGATCATTTTTGCCTACGGCTTTTCGTATCCACGTCACTCGCGCTATCGCCCTAACGCCAATCAGATCCACGTCGGCCAGGTTGCCGGCGCCGTCGGCGACGCGAGTGTTTCCACAGTGGTCAACGCGGCTGCCTGTTCCACGCCCCTTGCGCAGGCCCATAGGAGCATTGCTTCGCGGAAGCATTCCGGTTGCCGTCCTTAGGGCCGCGTGAGTGAGCGGTCAAATACTGTTTGGATTGCGAGTTTTGTTCCGCCATCAGGGTCGATTTTCATACCACTTGGCTCCTCATCGGCTTCCGTATCGGCGGCAGACTCGACGAGTAGCATGGCGTATATCGGGAATGGGCGTCCGATATCGCAGGCGAGTACACGCCCCACGTCACGCAGCGCGACAACCGGTCCATTTAGGCGTTGCCTTTTTCTTCAATCAGGATCTATTGGAATGCCTCAAAACCCTCTTCCAGTTCCGCCGCTTGCGCAGGGGACGCAAAACTGGTGTTGGGCCGCCAGCGGACAGATGATCATGAACTCCCTCGGTAATACGGCTGTGAGCCAGTGCCAGGAGGCCACCGATTATCCCTTCGTGCCCCCACAAACTTCTCCTGCAACCAACTGGTGTGTTTCGCCGACGGACGATTGGGGATTCACCGGCTGGCCTCAGTTTGGCCACTATGGCTTCAGCGCCTCCCAGACTCCCTTTGGGACGGCGCTCAGCTACGAACAGTTGAAAACGGAAATCGACAACGGGAGACCGATTGCGTTCGTCTGGGCGTGGGATGGCGGCGGCGGTCACATGATGGTTGTTATCGGCTATTTAACGGAAGCCGGCGTGGATAAAGTCGTTATCAACGACCCTTCTCCGCCGCATCTGGGCAATCAAAGGACGATCACGTACGCAGAGTTTGTTGAGGGAATCTATCTGGGCCACAAATACACCCACTGGTGCGATTTTTACGGTATCGCCATGACCAATCCAGGTTCACCGTCTCCCAGCGGCGTCGGCGCCCCGGGTGGCTTTGTTGCTCCGGGCGGCGTGGAGGGCGCCAGCCTTGCTGCGGCACAAGCATATTTGCCGAAAGCGCTCCAGACATTGGGGCCCGGAGCTCTCGTGGCGAGAGCTTCCATTGCCCCGGGCTTTGCAGTTAGGGCGCTTGGGCTAAACCAACTCAAACAGCTTTCTGCACCAGGCAGCTCCGCGGAAGGCGTCCTTGACGCGACGCCCGTAACCGCATTCCAGTATCCCGTGACGTTGGCTGGAAGCATGACCACAGCCATAAGCACACATCAGGCTCCCGGCGGAACTTGGAGTGCAACCTCGGCCAACGCCTCCTGGATCCAGCTCTTCGCCGATTTGCGCGCAAAGCACTCGAGTGCAAACAACATCTCAATAGAGGATTATTCCCTGGTCGCATTCAATGCGCTCAATCTCTATTTCCTTTCCTATAAGGTCAACAACGTCCAGTACCTGATTCCCGTCCAGGATAGCGCGAAGCTCGGTCTTAAGAAGGGCCAAGCCCAAGCGGCCAAGACAGTTCTCGACGCGTTGGTTAAAGCTGCGGTCAGCCACACGGGAGAGCCTTCTTAGATACGCGAGGGCGGCTCGACGCAGCGCGTGGAACGGACTGCGAGGCGCTTAGAAGGAGCTGCGAAGCCAATGTATTCTTTCACGCGAGCGGAACGCTCGCCTTGCTCTTATGCGCCACAACGACCGGCCAATGGCCATGCCCTGAAGTCTTAATTGTTAAAGGAGCTTTCCAGATGTCGAAGACCACGACGACGACCATCACGACCATCACTACGGATGAGCCACAGGCGTCGGGCGCCCCTGGGGGCGGTCCGACCGATGCCAAGACCAGGACCATCGCGCAAATGGGATTCTCCCCGATTCAGCTCGCGTTTGTGACCGATACGGTACGCAATTTGTCGATCCAGGATCTCGAGGATCTCGCCGCGAGGTTCGCCGGCAAGCCCGTCGCCAATGCAATCGTGAACACGATTCGGGCAGTAGACCTGCGCGGCCTGGAAGATCTCTTCCGAAGCCTGCGTGACAATGCCCTGCAAGCGACTGCCGGCATTGCCGGTCCCGGCGGAGTCGTCGCCACGGTTCCAAGCGCCCCCGGGGGTGTATCAGTTAGTTGCTGTTCGTGCACCCCTTGTTGCTGTTGCGGCGTAGCGGAGATTGACCCGTTTCAGGATCTCTAACCCTGGCCTGCCGGGTATCGCCGGCGACCTCTGCCTCCGTTCTTCGCCTATCTGCGGCTAACGGCGGCGAGTAGCCCGCGCCGAGCGGTCAAGCCTCTATTCCCCATAGGACGGCTGCAATGATTCCGTGCTCGTTGCGGTTCATCCGAATCTCGGACGACCGCGTCGTCTTCAAACGTGGCGTCCACGAACTGCTCTTCGAGGGACGAGAGATTGCGTCGCTGGCAGAGCATCTTCTCCGGCTCATCGACGGGACGCGGAATTGGGATCAAGTCGTTGCCGCATTCCCCGGCCCGCTACGGCCCCCCGTTCAACAAATGCTGGACGATCTCCTCCGCCGCCGCATGTTCGACGAAGACGGACAGGACGACCCCACGTCCGCCGTGCCGCCGTCAGACGCGTTTTATTGGAATTTCGGCCCTCAGGCCAGCAAGGCCGCAACCGCGCTAGCCGCGGCTCGAGTCCTCGTTGTCGGCGTCAACCGCGTCGGGTTGGCGGCGGCAAGGTCCTTGCGTGAGTTAGGCGTTGGCGGCGTCACGTTGGTCCACGATGCAGTCCTGGACCAGCTTGGCGCCGATGAGTTGCCGTCCGACTGCGATCGAGATATCCCCCGCCTCTCGCACATGGCCGAGGCTCGGGCACTATCGCATTATTCCATCGTTGCCGCGACCAGCGACTTCGGCGAAACAGACGCACTGCTCGAGGTCAATCGGGCGAGCCTGGCTGCTCGCTGCGCTTACTTGCCGGCATGGTTTTCCGATTTGGTGGGATTTGTAGGGCCTCTGAACGTGCCGTTCGAAACCCCGTGTTTTCAATGCTTCCGTCTGCGGCGCGACGCCAACGACCCGCGTTACGAGATTACTCGGGCAGTCCGACGCCATCTCACAGCCGAGCCCTCGTCCCCCAGATCGCCCGGGCTGTTGCCGCCCATGTGGAACATTCTCGGCGCCATTACGGCGCTCGAGATCGCGAAGTACGTCGGTCGGTTTGCGCCTTCGGACACCGTAGGTCGCCTGCTCGAGTTGAACCTGATTTCCTTCCAGTCCGTGGTTCGCCGGGTGCTCAAGGTTCCGCGCTGTCCGCAATGCTCCGACCTGACGGCCCGAAGCAAGAAGGCCATCACTCGCGGGCCGAAAATCCGTCACGACGAATCAGTGAACGCAAGTTACAGCCACGACTGAAATGGCCATTCCAACCCCTTTCCCGCTTGCCTCCCGCCGCAGCGCGGACTTGCCGTATCCCGCGATCTTGGATTCCGCGGCGGCGCGCGCCCCGGGCCCGTCTTCGCTGCAGCGCTTGCTCGGCTTGTGGGACGACTTGGTGGACGAACGATTGGGCATCATCCAGAGCATCCAGGAATTGCCGCTGGATGACGATGATCCCGATTTCTTCCACTACTTTTCCTCCGCCTGCGATACGTCCCGGTTCTCCGCGCTGAAGAGCTTCTCATACAACGGCGGGGCGTCGGCGAGCCGCCCCGTGGCCATCGCTAAGGCCATGGGCGAGGCCATTGAACGATACTGCTCCGCCATCTTTGCATATGACGACCTTATGTTCGCCTCCTTCGACGAGTTGGACCGACCGGCCGTCGCACCGGAGCAATTCGCGTTATACCTTCCTGCACAATACGAGGCGCCGAACTTCCCCTGGAGGCCATTCACCCGCTCGGCGCGGGTGGCCTGGACGGAAGCGAGTTCTTTGCTATCGCAGGAAACCGTACTCGTGCCCGCCGCAATGGTTTACGTCCCCTACTACTATGTTCGAGATCACGCGGACGAGCCGATCGTCCAACCCATTTCCACGGGCCTTGCTTGCGGCAGTTCCCGATCTGAAGCAGTCGTTTCAGCCCTGTGCGAAGTGATCGAACGAGACGCGTTCACGATCTTCTGGCAAGCCCGGCTCCAGCCGCCGTGCGTGCCCATCGATACGCTCCCGTACGGCTGCCGCGACCTGCTGAAGCGTTTGTATGACGTTCAGGTGGACGTCAAGGTGCTGGATATTACGACGGACGTCGCGGCGCCAACGATTCTGACGATTGCCCTCAGCGACTCCCGCGATTCGCCGGCAGCAGCCGTTGCGGCCGCGACCGACCCATCCGCGGAAGTCGCTCTGAGGAAGAGTTTGGAAGAGTTGGTCCATACGCGCAAGTTCGCCAAACAGGTTATGCAGTATCTTCCCCGCATCGCGATTGACTCCGGCCGCGAATACCCACAGGTCATCGACGCGCGAACGCATCTGCGCTTTTACTGCGACCAGGATGCACGACAACTCTTGGATTTCGCCTGGAAGCATAGTCCGAGCCGCCCCTTTTCGCAGATTGCGGACGCATCGACCACGGACAGTACTACGCAGTTAAAGCGTTTGACGAGCGCGTTGGCCGACCGCGGGTTGGAGCCAATCATCAAGGATCTGACGACTCCTGATGTCCGGGAGTTGGGGCTGTACGTGATGCGCGCCCTCGTCCCGGGCATGCACCCTTTATTCATGGGACACCAAAACCGCGCGCGCGGCGGAAGCAGACTGTACGAGGTCCCTCAGCAATTAGGTTACGAAGGGTTGAGGCCGGGCGAATTGGACCATCGTTTCCCCCATCCATTCCCCTAGCAAAGGAAAAACGCTGTGCTCGAGCGAATTCTGGCGGACGGCACGGATCAAGCGCTGTGGGAATTTTACCACGAGAATTCCAAGCTTTCGCTCGCCGAACCCCACCCGGTGTTTAAATTCCGGCCGACTGACTCCGCGGTCGTCCGCGTTATGAATCACCTGTATACAGTTCAACCCTACACGGATTTCCCGAAGGCGCCCCTCCCGGAAAATCTGCCCCCTTCCACGGAACGCTTCGACGATGTCTTACGCAATCGGATCACGGCGAGGGCGTTTACGGGCGAACCAATCGGTCTGGATCAACTCGCCAAGGTGCTGACTTTTTGCTACGGCATTACGCAATTGCAAGAGGACACAAATTTTCCCCGTGATTTACGAGTCATTCCGTCGGGAGGGGCGCTTTATCCGCTCGAGGTATTTCTCTATGCCGCTCGCGTAGAGGGGCTCGCAGCCGGCCTGTATCACTACAACCCTGAACGGCATGAGTTGGACGTGCTGGGTTCCAGCGACGACGTTGACCAGTTGCGCAACTTGTTCGTCCAACCGGATCTTGCCGCATCGGCCGCGGCCGTGATGTTCATCACGGCGGTCTTCGCACGCACGGTGTTTAAATATGGGGATCGCGGTTACCGGTTCATTCTGCTGGAGGCCGGACACCTTGGTCAAAATGCAAACTTGACGGCCCAGGAAATGGGCCTGGCGACTGTAAACGTAGGCGGGTTTCTTGACCGGGAGGCGGACCGCTACCTTGGGTTGGACGGCGTGAATCGCTCGACCGTCTACGCGCTCTTTCTCGGGCGTCTCGCGGCCGGGAGAGTTCCCGCTCAGGACACCAAGGCCGCGCGGGCGGCCGACGCCGGATCCTGCGGGCCCGGAGCCTCCAACGGACGTTCGCGAGTTCGGGAGGAGACGGCGTGAGAGTCCTTCTTGTCTATCCGAGTTCCCGTCGCGAGATCATTGGATATGGCGATCTCGGAGCCATTGCCGAGCCGCTCGCGCTCGAGTACCTGGCTGCCGGCGCTCGGCTGGACGGACACGACGTGCGCCTCCTGGACTTGCGTCTGCACGCTGACCGGCTCGATGCTGCGCTGCGGACCTGGCGACCCGATCTGGTCGGTTTGACCGGCTACTCGATGCACGTTTTGCGGATGCTGGAAATTTGCCGAACTGTCCGGCGGATTTTGCCCCACTGCAAAACAGCAGTTGGCGGCCACCATGCGACGTTGCTTCCCGAAGACTTCTTCGCCCCTGAAGTCGATTACGTGTTCTGCGGCGAAGGGGTCAAGGCCTTCCGCGAAGTGCTTCGTTGCTGCGGGGAAGGGCTGCTCGCCGCCCCGATTCCAGGCCTCTGGCGCCGCAACGGCGACGAGGGCCGGTTCGTCTCAGGCGGTCCAGCCGTCTCGGCGAACTTAGACGACCTGCCCCCGCCGGACCGGACGATCGTCCCGAACGACCGCCCCTCCTACTTCATCGACTGGATGAGGCCAATCGCTCTGATGCGAACCTCCGTCGGTTGCCCGTATCGCTGCTCCTTCTGTTCGCTCTGGAAGATCATGGATGGGCAGTACCATATGCGGGACGTCCATCGGGTCGTCAAGGAACTGCTCGACATCGCTGAGCATTACGTCTTTTTTGTGGATGACGAACCCTTCGTGAATGGCAAGCGGATGGAAGCGCTTGCCCGCGCGATACGCGCCGCCGGGATAGAGAAACGCTATTTCGCCTACTGCCGCATTGACACGTGCCTCCGCCAGCCCGCCCTCATGCGCCTTTGGCGCGACGTTGGCCTTGAGCGCCTGTTTATCGGATTGGAGGCAATTACGGCTGACGGTTTGGAGGAATACAACAAGCGCCTGCAGCTAAGCCAGATCGAAGAAGGCCTGCGGCTCACACGCGACTTGGGGATTAGCGTTTTCGCAGGTTTCGTCGTCCATACGAACTACACTCGCGAGGACTTCGCGCGCCTCGCTCAGTTCATCGAGGAGCATCGCATTGAATACCCGTCCTTTACCGTCTTGACGCCCATTCCGGGCACGGCGGCATTGACGACCTTTGACGACGTTTTGGAGCGACTGCCGAGTGGCCGGCCGAACTGGGACTTGTTCGATCTACAGCACCCGGTGACGCGCACGACTCTGCCCCGAGAGGAGTTCTTGCAAGAGTACAAGAATCTGTTCCGCGTTTTCAGTCCCAGGTATATCGAGCAGCGTTCCGAAATGGCTCAACTTCCATGGTGAGAGGAGCGGGAGGTGCAGAGGATTTTACTGGGGCATGCGAGTCTTAACTGTGTTCGGCGGTCTGGGGACGCGTGTTCCCCGGGACCTCCGGGTGGCGTTTTTATGTAAGGAGCATCTGAATGGCCGGTACTCAGTTATCTGCGACGGAATTAGCCGCACTCGATGTGATCATCGCGGCGATGCAAGCTAAGGCGGGAGGAGGCGAAGCCCCCGGCGGGTTCATCGGCGACATTGTGAACATCACCAATAGAATTATCGATGCCACCCGAGTCGTCGTTCCCGTGGTACAGGCCGCAACGCGCTTCATTGGGGCGCCGGGCAGCGCGCCCGCGGACCCCGGCGCGCTCCTAGGAGATGCGCTCAACAAGCTCCCGCCCGGGGTTACCCTCGACCA
>JAICIG010000087.1 GCA_025924495.1 Pirellulales bacterium
CGCCTCTTGATGAATCCTACTCTGCCGCAACACGAGATCGTCCTGCTTGGCGCCGGCCACACCAATTGCCATGTGCTTCGCATGTGGCGGATGGCGCCGATTGCCGACGCACGCCTGACCTGCATCTCCAATTTCTCGGTCGCCACCTACTCGGGCATGCTGCCCGGCACGCTTGCCGGATTGTACGAACCGGAGCGAATGCAAATCGATCTCGTGCGGCTTTGTGCCGCCGCCGGAGTGCGATTCTTCACCGCATGTGTCACCGGACTCGATCTCAAGCGCCGCAGGTTATTGCTTGAGGGTCGGCCTGATCTTCCGTTTGACGTCCTCTCGATAGGCATTGGCTCGGCGCCGCGCGCCGATGGCGCCGCGGAAAGCGATGCCACGATCTTACGCATTAAGCCCATGCAAACCTTTTTGGCGCGGCTCGATGCGCGCCTGGGCGCTTTGAGGCGCGAGATCAAGGGGCGGCCATTGCGGCTGGCCGTCGTCGGCGGCGGCGCGGGCGGCGTCGAAATCGGCTTCTGCCTGCCGTTTCATCTGCTCAAAACCTGGCCGGGGCTCGCCTTCGAGTTAACCCTGATCGATAAGCATCATACTTTGCCGCACGGCGGCCCCGATCGCGCCGCACGGCTTGTGCGCCGCGAACTTGAGCGCCGCGGAGTCCAACTGATTCTGGATCGCTCGGCGGTCCATGCCGGAGATGGAGAGCTCGTGTTGGACGATGGCGCGCGCCTTTCGGTTGATCTGGTTTTGTGGGCGACCAGCGCGACGGGGCCGGGCTTATTGAGCCAACTCGGTTTGCCCATCGATGAGCGAGGGTTCTTGCTGACTCGTCCGACATTACAAACGGCGGCGGACGCTCCACTTTTTGTCGTAGGCGACTCGGGTACATGTCGCGAGCATCCCACCCCCAAAGCCGGCGTGTATGCCGTGCGGCAAGGCCCCGTGTTGTGGGAGAACTTGCAACGCATGATTCAGCAGCGGCCACTCGTCGAGTACATCCCACAGCGCGGGTTCTTGTCGTTACTTGCCACGGGCGATCGTCGCGCGATTCTCAACTACAAGGGCGTCAGCTTGCATGCGGCCTGGTGTTGGAAGTTGAAGAACTACATCGACGGCCGCTTCATGGATATGTATCAGGATTACCGCCCCATGGCGAGGCCGCCCGTGCAAAGCTTGCCGGCTGACACGCTCATGCGCTGCACCGGCTGCGGCGGCAAGCTGGGCGGATCGATTCTGTCCAAGGCGCTGGCCAGGCTGGAAGTCCCGCGCTCCGAGCATGTCTTGCTGGGCCTGGATCAGCCTGACGATGCTGCCATTGTGCAGGCGCCCGGCGGACGGCCGTTGGCGGCGACGGTCGATTTTTTCACGGCGTTTCTCGACGATCCGTATGTGGTTGGCCGTGTGGCGGCGCTGAATGCCTTGTCCGATGCATTCGCGCTCGGCGCCGCGCCCTTGGCGGCCCTGGCGATCGCGACGCTCCCGCTCGGTCCGCCGCGTGCGCAAGAGCAACTGCTGTATGAACTGCTCGCAGGCGGTCTCTATGAGCTGAAACAGGCCGGCGCTACGCTCGTCGGCGGGCACACGATCGAAGGCCCGACGACGACGATCGGGTTCGCTCTGTTGGCCGACGCGGGCAGCCAACGGCCGCAGTTGAAAAGCGGCTTGCGTCCCGGCGATCTGCTTGTGCTCACGAAGCCGCTCGGAACAGGCATTCTGCTGGCGGCGCAGATGCAGGCTCGCTGTCGCGCGGCTTGGATGGACGCTTTGCTGCCGATCTTGCTTGCCAGTAATCAGAGCGCGGCGGCAATCGCTCGGCAGTTTGACGTCGGCGGCATGACCGACATCACCGGATTCGGTCTGGCGGGACATTTGCTGGAAATGTTGCGCGCCAGCCAGGTTGCTGCGAACTTGCAACTCGAAGCGTTGCCGCTTTTGCCGGGTGTTGCCGAGTTGACTGCCGAGGGAATCGAAAGCACGCTTGCGCCTGCAAACCGTTCGGCCGAGAGCGAAATCGAAAACCGTCGCGCTAGCGACACGCATGGGACTCAAGCATCCAATCGTCGCCTTGCAGCCGCGTATTCCGTTTTATTCGATCCGCAAACGTCTGGCGGCTTACTGTTGGGCATCCGTGCCGATCAGGCCGAGGCGTTCATCGCTCGCTTGCGAGACGAATCATTACTGACTGCCGCCGTCGTCGGAGAAGTCGCGCCTTTCGACGTCGAGCGGCCTCGCCTGAGGTTAGAGTAGCCGGCGGTAATCGCTGGCCGCTTCCGCGTCTGGCCGGATGCGCATCTCGCGATTCGCGTCATTGCTTGCCCTCTTCAGCAAGTCGGGCCCTCGCGCTAGGCGAATCCCAAATCCGATCCGTTGCAGCGCGTTGCAATCGAATCCGTTCTTGCTTCGCTCGCTCGCGGAATTCGCTGACCGCCCATTGCGCCAGTACGCAGCCAACGGCGGCTAATGTCACGCCGACGAGCAGCGTTCGCAGACGGAATTGAAAGCGAGGAGCCATGCGCGGCATTTTATCAAACCCCTGCTGCAGGTGGCAGCCACATTGCCCTGTCGGTACGATGGGAGAATTCGTCCGTTCTCGCAGTTTGTCACACGCGTCGATCAATGTGAGCCTCATGGCATCTATCATGCTCGAATCTTGGCTTGCCTGCCAAATGTACGCGGTTTTGAGAGTCGAGGGCATGGCCAAATGGCTCAGACGGCTCGTACCGAACGTTACGGCGGGTGCTTGGCGCCGATTTGCAGCGGCAATCGTTTTTTCGATGTTCGTGATTGCTTGGTTGGCTAGCAGCGCGGGCGCCGCGGAGACAAGCGAGGCGATCGTTCTGCCTAAAACCGGCGACGCGCCGGCCGGCATGGAGAGCTACGACCGGTTGATTGCGGAGCTGATGGCGAAATGGAAAATCCCGGGCGGGCAGATTGGCGTAGTCAAAGATGGCAGCCTGGTTCTGTCGCGAGATTATGGCTGGGCCGATGTGGAAGCTCAAACGCCCGTGGCGCCGAGCACGCGATTCCGAATTGCCAGCGTCTCGAAGCCGCTTACGGCAGTAACCGTTTTGCGATTGGCCGAACAGCAGCGACTCTCGCTCGATGCGCGCGCGTTCGAGACGTTAAAGGAGTTCTCGACTGCGGAAGGCGCTGATTCGGACCCGCGGCTGCGCGAAATTACTGTGCGACAGTTGCTGACGCACACGGCGGGCTGGGACCGCGACCGCAGCTTCGACCCGATGTTCATGCCGCTGAAGATTGCCAAATCGCTAGGCGCTCCGGCTCCAGCAGAGCCCGAAACGATCATTCGTTACATGCTGCGCCAGCCGCTCGATTTTGCGCCAGGACAGAAGTACGCGTACTCCAATTTCGGTTACTGCCTGCTGGGGCGGCTCATCGAGCAGGCTACCGGCAAGACGTATGAGCAAGCGGTGCGAGAATTGGTGCTCGATCCTTGTGGCGCCGGCGGGCTCGAATTGGGGCATACGCTGGTCTCGCAGCGCGCCGGCAATGAATCGCAGTATTATAGCCAGCCGGCCGAAGAGCGAACTCGCTGCGTGTTGGTTGAAGGCGAAGAAGTCTGCTGGCCCGACGGCGGTTTTTACTTGGAGGCGATGGATGCACATGGGGGTTGGATCGGTTCGGCGACCGATTTATTGAAATTCGCGACCGCGCTCGACGGCAGCCGCGGCCAGCGCTTGCTGCAGCCAGAATCGCTCGAGTTGATGACGGCCCGTCCGGCTCCGCCCGTTTCCCAAGACAGCGAAGCCTACTATGGGTTCGGCTGGTCAGTCCGCCGCAAAAAGGCGGAGACTGGCTGGCAACAGGGAAATTGGTGGCATACGGGATCGCTGCCTGGCACTTCAGCCTTGTTGGTCCGCACGGGCCGCGGCATGTGTTGGGCCGCGCTGTTCAATTCGCGTCCTCCCGACGACAAGATCAAAGCTTTCGCGGGAGAGCTTGATGCCCTGATGTGGCGGGCCGCCGGCGAAGTCAACGAGTGGCCCAAGCACGATCTGTTTGCCGAGCGCCGCTGATTAAAACCACAACGCCTTATCCACCACGTTCTCCAATGGCTCGCCGTGAATGAAATGCCCAATATTATCCAGCAACACGCCTAAATGCCGCTCGGCGATCCGCGGCGAATAACCGGCGACGTGCGGCGTGAGGATGACGTTCGGCAGCTTCCACAATGGATGATCGGCTGGCAAAGGCTCGATTTCGAACACATCGAGTGCGGCGCCGGCGATCTCGCCTGCTTCGAGCGCCGCAGTCAGATCGGCCAGATCGACGATCGCTCCCCGACCGATATTGATAAAATAACTCGTACGCCGCATCTGCCGGAATTGCTCGCGGCGAAATAACTTCTCCGTATGTGGCGTGTGGGGCGCTGCGATGACGACAAAGTCGCTATCCAGCAGCAAGTCAGGCAGCCGCGCAGGAGGCCACAGGGCTGTTACTCCCTCGGGCGCCGTTTTCTGCACCGGATCGACGGCCAGCACGCGCATGCCAAAGGCCAGGCCGCGCCGCGCGATTTCCGAGCCGATTGCTCCCAGGCCAACGATGCCCAACGTAGCGTCGGCCAGGTGCATGTGGGCTCGATCGATGTCCCCGACCTTGCCGGGGCCCGATGTGAAACTCGCTCGCGCCGCTTCGCCTCCAACCGGGGCCCATTTAGCGGAGAGCTGGTTGCGAATGTACAGGTGCAGATTGCGCGCGAAACAAAGGATGTAGCCCAGCACCTGATCGGCGATCACGTCGGAGAAGAGGCCGCGCATGTTGGTCAGCACGGCCGGATGTTCGACCAACTCGGGAAAGATGTAGTGCTCCAGGCTGGCGGTCGGTGATTGGACCCAGCGCAGCCGTTGGCTGGCGGCGAGCAGCCCCGGCGTGAGCTTGCCGAAGAAGGCGTCGGCATCGACGATCTCACGCATGGCTTCCTCGGCATCCACGGCATTGACGACTGCCATGTTGCCGGCTGCGGTCTTAATTTTGGCCAGGCGTTCGTCGTCGACAGACGGGTGAATTAACAGTTTCATTGGCCTGCTTCCAGTCGGTTCGATTCGGATGCGGTGCAACGAATATTCGCGAGTCTTCAGAAAATGCAAGCTGGCATGCAAGACTGTTACTGCTGCGCCGAACAAGGCAGTGCTTGAAATTACCACATCTGCGATATCCTTGCTTCTCATCGCCAGCGCCGCGATCCAAATGACCAAACTGAAGACAGCAATGTAGGCCATAGTGAATAAAGCGCCGGCAATCGTGCTGGACGCCCGAAAGGCGATGAAGAGACAGGGGACAATGACCAGCGTGCCGCCGGCCAAGCCGACCAGCAGTGGCCTGATCGCGGCAACCGCTGGTACGCCGATGCGCAAGCAAGCCAAGGCTACAGCGATGATCGTCGTGGCCAGAAACACACTCTGCAAGGAGAACCGCTGAGGTGGCGGCGCACGGTCGCTTGCCCAAATAATTCGGTAGCCCCAGCCAAGGCGCATGAATCCGAGAGGAATCTGCGCGCATAGAAAGACGAACGGCAACACGAGGAGGCTTTCGAAAGTATTTTGGAGTGCAGCCGGGCGGCCTGAGAATAGCGGCACGCCGCCGAGGAACAGGCAAGCCAGCCCTTCGGCGGCGAGCAGGCTTGCCAGCCAGCGCAGGCTCGTATGTCCCGCCCCCAATGCTCCCCACGCGACAAGCGCGCCGAGCTGAGCACTGAGACCTCCGAATAAAAACAGAATCAACACGACAACAGGCCGCGAAGGGTCATCGGTGCGAAATGTCGAGAAAACCATCCCAGGCACAAAGAAGTCGAACAGTGCGTAGCACGCCAGCAGCAGCGCTAAGGGAAACCAAGCTTCCCGAGATTTCGCTATTGGTTTGGCGATCTCCATGAATGCCTCTTTGAAGGTACTTGTTTCAGCTGGCGGTCCGGCGACTCTATCTTTGTTTGACCGTCGATTCCGGGCTGTGTCCGTCAGCTAGACTCTTAGACTCTGCAAGCGGCGGGTCTGCATTGGCAGTTCGCGCCGGACGAGAAGAAGTTCGGCATTACGCATGGCGATCGGCCCTCGAAAATCCTTGCCGGCCCTTCGCGATTGGATTAACTTAATAGTTATGGCTACGGAACTGTCGCCTCAAACCGAGCAATATCTCGCTAGCATTGTCGCCGGTGGTTTGTTCCCTTCCAAAGCAGCGGCTCTTGAAGCGGCGGTTGAGGCATTGCGCGCGAAATTTGAGCCTAACCCATCCGTTCCTCCCGAGCATATGGAGCTTGTCGAGCAGGGTATGGCTTCGGTGCAATCAGGTCGGTACCGGGAACTAACCGACGCGGATTGGGCAAGCCTTCGCCAGCGCGCTCATGAGGCCGCATCTCGCAATCGGTCGCATAGCGACTGATGTCCAAGGCGCTTTTCACGGCGGAGGCGGAACAGGATCTCTGCCAAATTGTCGACTATATCGCGCAAGATAGTGTGGCTGCCGCGCCTAGAGGAAACGCGAGAGGTTTGTGACTTGCTCGCGCGTCAGCCCGCCATCGGGCAGCCCATGCAAACCGCTCGCTTTGGCGAAGTGCGCCGACATGTGGCCGGAAATTATTTGATCTATTATCTGTCTCGTGAAACTGAAATTCGCGTGATTCGTATCGTGCATGGCGCACGCGATCAACGCCGCCTAATCTAGATAGTCAGCCATCACGCCCGACGGCCGAGTTCGGTCAAGGGACGGCCTTCGTTGAGAATCGGCACGGGGCGGCCGGCGAAGTTGGGAATGGCAATCTTCTCGGCGTCGATGCCCAGGTGACGATAGATGGTGGCCAGGAAATCGCCGGGGCCGATGCGTCGCTCGATCACTTCCTCTCCGCGAGCGTCCGTGGCGCCGATCACCTGACCGGTCTGAATTCCGCCGCCGGCGAATAGCATTGAGCCGGCATTCGGCCAATGATCGCGACCGGGTTGGATCGTTCCGGCAGGCGCGCTAGCCACGCCGCCGCCGCTGCTGGCAACATACGAAATTCGCGGCGTGCGGCCGAACTCGCCCGTGACGACGACCAGCACCTTTTTGTCGAGGCCGCGCGCGTAGATATCTTCGATTAAGGCCGTAACGGCCTGATCAAAAAAGGGCGCTCGGTACTTCAACGCGTCGAACACATGGTGATTCACGGCGTGGTCGTCCCAGTTGGCCACTCGTCCGCAGAGCGGCCCATCGAAAGTGGTCGAGACCAGCTCAACCCCTGCTTCGACTAGCCGCCGGGCCATCAGGCATTGCTGGCCCCATTGATTGCGGCCATAGCGGTCGCGCAACGCCGCGGGCTCCTGGCTGATATCGAACGCCATCTGCGCTTCGGAGCTGGTCAGCAAGCTCAACGCCTGCTGTTCGAATTGGTCGGCCGCCTCCATCGCTCCTGAAGCGTCGAGCCCGCGGCAGAGGCGATCGAATTGCTTTCGCAAACTGACGCGCTCGAACAACCGTCGGGCGTCCTGCGGATTGCGGAGTCCGATGTTTGGCACCTGGAACTGCGGAGCGTTAAAATCGCCGACGACTTTGAATGGTTCGTAGGAGGCGCCGAGGTAAGTCGGTCCGGCGATCGTAAAACTGTCATAATTGACGATCGGATTGACGCCAACATAGTTGGGTATCTTCCTCGCGGCATCGGCGCGCAGGTAATTGGCAATGCAAAGGAAGTCGGGCAGTTCTGGCTTGATCTTGTCCTGGCGATCGGTATCCCCCGCGAGCATCTGTAGCGAGCCGGCCGGATGCCCGCCGCCCGAGTGCGCCATCGAACGGACGATGGTGAACTTGTCAGCGAGCTTGGCGTGTAGCGGCAGCAATTCGCCCAATCGCAGGCCGGGAACGCAGGTGTCGATTGTGCCAAACGGCCCGCGGAATTCGTTGGCGGCCTCTGGCTTCGGATCATAAGTTTCCAGATGGCTGGCGCCGCCTCGCAGCCATACCAGGATAATGGCGGTGTGAGGATTCGGCTGAATTGCGGCTTCGGCCCGCAGCCGCATCAGGCCGGCGAGCGACAAACTGCTGAACCCTGCCAGGCCGGCTCGCAAGAATTCCCGCCGACTTGCTTGATGTTGGTCTGACCTTCGATTGCTGAGCAATGCCATCCGTTCGCCTTTATCGCCCCCCGACTTCAAAGTATCGACATTATGGCTAAGCGGGCTCGGTAGTCCAAGGCAATCGCGACCCTCAGAACTCGATTAATCCATGCACGCGGCCCTTTCTCAAGGCTATACTTGAGCCGACGTCAGAGAGATATTGCCGAGATTTGCTGGAGACGCCGATGCTGTTCCGCGGTTTGCTGCTCGCCGGGTTGATAGTCGTTTGCGAAGCAACGAGGGCCTCCGCCGCTGAACCGGCCCCGACGACCGCCTACGTCGGCGGAAAGATTCTGACTTCAGCCGGGCAGCCCTATGAGCCAGGCACGATCCTCGTGCAACAGGGCAAGATCGTCGAGATTGGTCCGAGCGATAAAGTAACCGTCCCCGACGATGCCAAACGCGTCGATCTCAAAGGCAAGGTGCTCATTCCTGGGCTGGTTGACTCGCATTCTCACTTGGGCGTTTACTCGCGTCCCCAGGTCCCCGCCAATAGCGATGGCAACGAGATGACCGGTCCGGTGCAGAGCATCGTCCGCGCGATCGACTCGATCAATCCGTTCGATCCCGGCATTCGCATGGCATTGGCGGGCGGCATCACGACGACGAACATCATGCCCGGCAGCGGCAATGTGATCGGCGGGCAAACGCTGTACGTCAAACTGCACGGCCACACGGTCGACCAGATGGTCATCCGATCGCCGGCGGTGCTGGGCGGATTGAAAATGGCCAACGGCGAAAACCCGAAGCGCGCTTACGGCGGCCGCAAACAAGCTCCGGCGACCCGCATGAAAGTTGCCGCGCTGCAACGCAGCGAATTCCTGAAGGCTCGAGACTATCAGCGCAAGTGGGACAACTACCGCAAGAAGTTGGCCGCGGGCGAAGACGCTTCTCCGCCCGAGACCGATCTCGAGCTGGAACCGCTCGTGGAAGTGCTCGAGCGCAAACGGACCGTTCATTTTCACACGCACCGCGCCGACGATATCAGGACGGTGCTGCGATTGGCGGACGAGTTCGGCTTTGAAGTGCTCGTGCAGCACGGCACCGAGGCTTATAAGGTGGCCGATGAACTTGCCAAGCGCAATGTCGCCGTCTCGATGACCGTGCCCGACAGCCTGGGCGGCAAGGCGGAAGTAATGAACTTTCTGGAATCGACGGGCAAGCGGCTGACCGACGCCGGGGTGAAGGTGATGGTGAACACTGACGATCCGGTTACTGAAAGTCGTTTCCTCTTGCGCACGGCCGCCATCGCCGTCCGCGGAGGACTGGATGAAGAGACGGCGCTCAAGGCGATTACCTTGTACCCGGCGCAAGCCATGCATCTCGACGAGCGAGTTGGGTCGCTGGAAAAAGGCAAAGATGCCGATTTTGTCGTGCTGAGCGGAGCGCCGTTCAGCGTTTATACGCGGGTGCTGGAAACATATATCGATGGCCGCCGCGTCTTCAATCTCGCCGACGAAAAGGATCGGTTGTATCAGACAGGCGGATTCGCCCTGAGCGAGCCGAGCCAGGCGCCGAAAGCCATGCCGCTGGTCGAGCCACGTGCGGCGGCCGCGGCGCCGAAGACGCCAGACAAGTCGGAGTCGCCCACGCGAGACAGCAAAGAGTTCGTGGTTTTGGCCAGTCGCTTGCACACGGTCGCTAAAGATCCGATCGACGAGGGCGCCGTGCACGTCAAAGACGGCAAGATCATTTATGCCGGACCGCAAAAGGATTTTGATCTGCCGAAAGACGTGCCGGTGCTTGTCGCTGCGTCGGTCACGCCGGGCTTGATCGATGCCCATAGTATTGTGCCGCTCAGCGGCGCCTATAACATTGCGGCCGATCAGGACGCCGACGAAGCGACCGATCCCAACCAGGCCGACCTGCGAGCGCTCGACGCTTTCAATCCTTCGGAGCCGCTGTTGCGATTCTTGCTCGAGCAGGGTATCACGGTGATTCATGCCTGTCCGGGTCGGGCCAACGCTATCAGCGGGCAGACCGGCGTGTTCCGCACGCATGGCAATACGGCCGAAGCCATGACGGTGCGCTTTCCGCAGATGATGCTTTTCAATCTCGGCGAGTCGCCCAAGGAGACGTATCCCGATAAGCGGCCCGGCACTCGAATGGGCACCGCCGCGCTGATACGCGGCGCGCTTAGCGGGGCCGCCAACTATGCGCGCAAGCGGAGTGCCGCCAAGGATGAAGCCTCTCAACCCGACCGTAACCTGAAGCACGAAGCGCTTGGCCAGGTGCTCGACCAGAAGATTCCGGCGATGTTCTGCGCTCAGCGAGCCGACGATATCGTGACCGCCTTGAGGTTGACTGACGAATTCAAATTGAAAAGCCGGCTGGCGCTGTCGGCCGAAGCTTATCTGTTGGGCGACCGGCTGGCAGCCGCTAAGCTGCCGATTATCGTTCATCCCACCATGCAGCGCGTGGCCGAGTTGGAAACTTATCACAGCTCGCTCGCCAACGCGGCCGCATTGGCCGATCGCGGACTGCTGATCGCCATCGCCAGCGGCGTCGAGCATTACGTCCCGAAGACTCGCGTCGCCCGCTTTGAAGCGGCCATGGCGATGGTCTATGGTCTCGGCTTCGATCGAGCGCTCAAAGCCATCACTTTGGACGCCGCCAAGATCCTGGAAATCGACGATCGCTATGGCACGCTCGAACCCGGCAAAGCCGCCGATCTGGTGCTGTACGACGGCGACCCGTTCGAGCACGCGACCCATGTCTCGGCAGTGATCGTCGACGGGCAGTTAGTGCACGACCGCGAAGCTCAGTTGAAGCAGCCGATCGACGAACAGGCGATGTTCTTCTTCAATAATCCCGACGTGCCTTGCTGCCTGGGTTGGTAAATGCGCGATCCTGTGCTGCAATTGGTCCTCCGCAAAACGACGCCGGAGCTGCAGCGCGAGATCCGCGATCTGTGGCAGCAGCATTCGGTTGCGGAAGACGGCCGCGACATTCCTGGCCTGTTGGCCACGCTGACTGACGACTGCGTCTACGAGCTGCGCGGCAGCAGCGAGCGGTGGACGGGCCATGCGGGCGCGGAGCAGTTTTACACGCAATTGCTCACCGCCTTTCCGGATATTAAGTTCCGCCTGACTGATATCGTCATCGGTCCGCAAGGCGTGTGCGAAGAAGCTGACGTCACGGCCACGCAAGTCGCCGATTGGCTCGGCTTTCCGGCCCGTGGACAACCTGTTGCCTTTCGCGTAGCGATTTTCTTTCCTTGGGATCTCGAGCGCAAGAAGTTCCGCGGGGAAAAGATTTACCTCGATCGCGGCGATCTCAGGCCGTAAGCCTCGTTCCCGTCATCGGACAACGCGGCAGTCGGGCAAGGCCCGCTTAATGCATGCGAATCCAGTCTCCGAAACGTTGGTCCAAGAGAGATCGAGCAAACGCAGCGACTTGAGCATTTCGAGTTGCTCGAGGTCGGCGTCGGAGACCTCGAGGCCTTCGAGCCGCAAGGTGCGCAGCCCGCGGAGGTGTTTTAATTCCGCGAGCCCAGCTTGGATCAATTCCGGATGCAGGTTCAATTGGCGCGAAGTGCGGAAACTCACATATTCGACGGGCTCGATGAAAACCGCCCCAAGATAGCGCTCAAGCCGCGAGTGAGTTGCCAGGGGCGGCTTCTCCGATTCTGCCGTTTGATAAAGCACGGCGCCGCCGAGCTTGTGGATTGCTTTGATCGCCTGCTGCTGCCGCCCGGCCTGACGGACGCGAATGCCGAGACCTATGCCCAGCGCCGCGACGATGAACAGTAGCGTGCTCAAACTGAATTGCAGCCCGCGTCGGAATTGCATTTTCGCTTGGTCCTTGCCGCCCATTGGCTCGGTGGGCCAAGTTGGCCAAGAAGGTTGCGCGAACTTGGCCGCGTTGGTCTAGCAGTCATTATATTCGCTTTGCTGATTAACATCTGGCGCCAGGGTCTTACAGGGCTCTCAGCGGGTTTCGTTGCTTGTTGCCATTGGCCAACTTGGCCAAGATGTTCCCGCGAAGTTGGCCGCCTTAGGCGCGATAACCTCGCTTTGCTTAGGTCCTGGGGTCGCGCAGCAGGAGAAATCCAGCATCTTGGCGCCCTGCCAGGACGTTTTTATCCGGCCATCGACGTTGAAGGTGGCCAACTTTGCCAAGATGGCCGCGCGAAGTTGGCCACCTTCGTCTTCTTCCAGCCGCCTGTCGGTATTAGCAAGGAATCGCAAGTTCTTGGGGAGTCTGTGCCGGGGTTATAGACGGCCTGTTTCGTCAGGTTGGAAGAACTCTTGGCGAAAACTCCCAATTTGGCCAAGATGGCCTCGCGAAGTTGGCCACCTTGGGCGCGGCGCGGACGAACGCCTTGCACTCGCTGGATGCGCCACGCGGGAACCCCAGAATTTCGAAGATCCTGTGCCAATGCACGGTCTCCGGTCGCTCGAGTCGAATTTGGCCAACTTGGCCAAGGTGGCCGCGCAAAGTTGGCCACCTTGGCACGCTCGCGGTCGGGTTATTTCCGCCCGTTCGGTAGGGAGACATATGAACCGCGGCCCAGCCATGGCAACGAAGCTTTTAAAAGCAAAGCGCCGACCTTGCCTCCCCATTGATTCTCCCGGAGCGCTGGCTTGGACCTCACCCACCGGCCGGGGGGCGCTACTCCACATGCGCGAAAGATAAAACGGTCGCCTGGCGTCCCCTTAAACGCCCCATCCTTACCGACCGACAAACTTTCCTCACGCGGTACGATTGAATGGCCGAAATAAGGGACGACGCGCGGAAACACACGTAAACGATTCCTTATAGCATCCTATCTTACCGATCTTTCTGCATGGCGAGTGATTCCAAACAGCCATTGATAGCCGCCAGGCCGCCCGGGGCGCTCGAGAATGGGATCGCCAATCTGGGCGACGTGATTATCCAGCGAGTGGCGGCCATCGGCGATTGGGCCATCTTCAGCCTGAGCACCTTCGCCTGGATGGTGCGCCGCCTACCGAGCCGCGGAACGCTGTTGCCGAACTTTTATCAGATTGGGGTGCTCAGTTTGCCGGTGGTGGCGCTGACCGGAACCTTCATCGGCATGGTGTTGGCCGAACAGAGCTATGCTCAGTTCCGCTTCTTTCACCTTGAGACGCGTCTGGGCGGCGTCATCAACGTGTCGCTGCTGCGAGAATTGGGGCCCGTGCTGGCCGCCACCATGTTGGCCGGACGGGTAGGCAGCGCCATGGCGGCCGAGCTGGGGACCATGCGCGTCACCGAGCAGATCGACGCCCTGGAGAGCATGGGCGCGAATCCGATTCACTACCTCGTCGTGCCGCGATTCCTGGGCTGCTTGTTCCTGATTCCTACGCTGACGATTATGGCCGACTTCATGGGCGTAATCGGCGGAGCGACATACAGCATTTACCGGCTCGGCGTCGACTCGCACCATTATTGGTCGAACTCTCGACAGATGGTGCGCGAATTCGACTTGTTCGCCGGCGTTTTCAAAAGCCTGTTCTTCGGCGCGGCGATCTCGCTGGTGAGTTGCCACCGCGGGTTTCATTGCGACCCCGGCGCCGAAGGCGTCGGACGCGCCGCGACCAGCGCCTTCGTCTATTCCTTTGTTTTGATTCTGGTGTTAGACCTGCTGCTGGGCATCGTGCTCAACTCGATCTATTACTACTTCTGGCCGCAAGGCGCCTCAATCATTTAAGCCTGTCTATGCCGAAGGAAGACCAGAAATCGAGCGCCGAGCAGATCCCGCTGATTGAAGCACGCGATCTCCATGTGCAGTTCGGCCGGCAACAGGTGCTGCGCGGCATCAACCTATCGGTGCCGCGGGGGCAGACTCTGGCGGTGATTGGCGAAAGCGGCTGCGGAAAAACCGTCTTGATGAAAACGATGATCGGGCTGGTCAAACCGACTCGCGGCGAAGTGCTGTTCGATGGACAGCGACTCGACCGGCTCAACGAGCAGGAACTCACGCGGCAACGGATCCGCTATGGATTCGTGTTTCAGCAGGCGGCGCTGTTCGACAGCATGACAATTGCTCAGAACGTGGCGTTTCCCTTGCGTCAACATGATCACAAGTCGGATGAAGAAGTGCGGCGGATTATTTTGCAGCGATTGGCCGAGGTCGGCTTGCCCGAGACCGTGACCTCGAAGAAGCCGGCGGAGTTGTCGGGCGGCATGCGCAAACGCGTCGGCCTGGCGCGAGCATTGGTTCTGAATCCCGAACTCGTGTTGTACGACGAACCGACAACGGGGCTCGATCCGATCATGAGCGACGTCATCAACGAACTGATTTTGCGAACGCGACAGAGCAACCCGGTGACGAGCATCGTCGTTACGCACGACATGCACACGGCGCGCAAGGTGGCTGACCGAGTGGTCATGCTCTATCCCTTAGCGCGGCTGCGGCAGGATGAATCGCAGGTCCTGTTCGACGGGCCGCCCGAAGAACTGGACCATGCGGCTGATTCTCGCGTCTCGCAATTCGTCCACGGCGAGGCGGGCGAGCGTTTGATGGAGATGCGCGAAATGGCCAACGGAGCGCTCGACTAATGGACGAAAGGGTGATGCAATTCCGCGTCGGCGTGATGGCGCTGGCGACGCTGCTGATCACGGCCAGTCTCGTGTTGCTCGTGGGCAAGTTGCCCTCGTTCGTGCAGGGCACTTACACCGTCTACATTAAGTTCCACGATGCGCCGGGGGTTTCGCAGGACACGCCCATTCGTAAGTTTGGCATCCGCATCGGCCGGGTGACGCGAGTCGGGTTTGCCGACGACGAGAGCGGCGCCATCGTCACGGCCGAGATCAACAACGACGTCAAGCTCCGCAGCGACGAATACTGCCGCATCAACAACTCGCTGTTGGGCGATGCCATCCTGGAGTTCCTCGACAAGGATCCTGCGCATACGCCCGAGACCGATATCGAGCCAGGCGATGTGCTGGAAGGGACCGTGCGTTCCGATCCGTTCCAGGTGATCGCCAATCTCGAAGGCAATTTGTCGGAAGCCCTCGGGTCAGTCGGTCGCACGAGCGACGAAATCGGCGTGCTGGCTCGTCGAGTCAGCGATCTGCTGGGCAACAACGACGAGCAGTTTGCACGGATCGTGGCTAAGACGGAACAGACGATCGATCAACTGCGTGCGACCATCGCCAGCACCGACGACATCTTGCGCGATCCGGTAATGAAGGAGAACCTCAAGCGAGCCATCAACGATCTGCCCAACGTCATGATGGACGCCCGCGACGCCATCAGCAATTTGAAGACGACGCTAACCGGGGTCGATCGCAATCTGGCCAACCTGGAAGGGCTGACCAAGCCGCTCGGCGACCGCGGACCGCAACTCGTGGCGAATATTGAAAGTTCGACCGCCAAGCTCGACAAGGTGCTGACCGACCTGGCTGATTTCAGCGAGAAATTGGAAAATCCCCAGGGTTCGCTCGGCCAGTTGCTCAACAACCCGGATGTCTACCAGCAGATCAATTCCGCGGCGACCAACATTAATCAGCTCACGAAGGATCTGAAACCGATCGTCAAGGACGTGCGCGTGTTCACGGATAAGCTGGCGCGTCATCCCGAGCAGTTGGGCGTTCGCGGGGCGATTAAGCCGGGCAATGGCTTGAAAAAGAGCCCATCTGAAGTGCAACGCATCGAGTACGGACCCGCCGAAAAGCAGCACCTGCCCTGGAATCCGTTGGGGCGCCACTAGCCGATGGCCGCCCGTCGGTCCGCCTTAGAGCTTCTGAGCGCACTTCTTGCAGCGCTTGCGCAGCGGGTTCAACTTGCACCCGCATTTGGGGCAGCGGCGGTTCTTCAACTTCATTTTCCGCGCAGTGCGGGGGCGAATGGTCATCTTCAGATCTCGAGTCGGGCTAGCTACGGGTCTCTTCCCAAGGTGAGAGAACAGACCAAGATAGGCTTTTTTCGTAAACTTGCAAGCCCGCCCGGTCGCGACTTGGCGACAGCGTCGGGTAATGGTTTGCTGCAACAGCCACAAATGTCTGGCCTGCGGCGTTAGCCGACTGGCTAAACCTTCGGTTCCCAGCCCGGCCGGTATTCGCGAGACCAGAGTTGCTTATGTTCTTCATCGCCGACGAGTCTGCGCTCGGCCGGGTCGAAGTTGACCGTCCGGCCGGTGCGATAGGCGATGTTGCCCAAATGGCACAACAACGTGCTCTTCACGCCTTCTTCGATCTCGGCGTTAGGACGCTCGCCGGTGCGAATGCAAGACAGGAAGTTGGCAATGTGCGTTCCTTCCGAATAACCCGCGTCGGCCGCGGCGATTTCCTTGCCGTCCTTGTCGTAGATCTTGTAGCCTTTGCCTGTAATGACCAGCGAGCCATTCTCGCCATAGAACGCCGAACCGAAGGAATCGTTCTCAAATCCGCGCTTGTTCCAGGTGCGGTGCTCCCAGTTGATGGCCTTGTCGCCGAAGTTGAAGGTGACGACTTGCGTGTCGGGGGTTTCCTGGTCGTCGTCGAAATGGAACCGGCCGCCGCCGCAGACGACGCGCTGCGGATAATCGACCCCGAGACCCCAGCGGCAGACGTCCAACCCGTGGATGCCGTTGTTGCCCAACTCGCCGGTGCCCCAGTGCCAGAACCAGTGCCAGTTGTAGTGAATTAAATTGTCGCGATAGGGGCGTTCCGGAGCGGGGCCTTGCCACAGTTCGTAGTTGAGATACTTCGGAACTTCGATCGTCTTGCCATGGCCGATGCTCGGCCGCATGCTGTTGATCCAGCTACGGGCGAAGAGGACTCGGCCGATTTCCCCCTTTTGCAGTCGGCTGACCGCCTCGGTAATACCGGGCGAGCTGCGGCGTTGTGAACCGAGCTGCACGACTCGCTTGTTCTTGCGCGCCGCCTCGACCATTAATTCGCCTTCGCGGCCGTTATGGCAGGCCGGTTTTTCCACGTAGACGTGCTTGCCGGCGGCGCAGGCCAGAATGGTCGCCGGCGCATGCCAGTGGTCTGGCGCGGCGATCACCAGAGCATCAACGGCGGGATCATTCAGCGCCTTGCGAAAATCGGCGAGCGGTTCGGGCTGCTTCGACGAGTGCTTGGCGACGGCTTCCATGCCCTTGACGATGGCTCGCTCATCGACGTCGCAGATATAGGCGACTGACGCGTTGGGCTGCGCGGCAAAGCTACTGGCCAAGGCGCTACCGCGGCCGTTCGTGCCCATGACGGCGACTACCAGTCGATCATTGGCCGACTTGGTCGTCTCGGCGGCAGACACTTCGCTCCACACGGCGAGCGCGGCGCCGGCGGCGGCTGAATGTCCGAGGAACTCGCGGCGATTGAGAGCACGAATCATGGACAGACTCCTTGTTTTCAGCAGGGACCCGGGGGCGGACGACCGCCGAGCAGGCGCCGTCGTCAGTCATTTGCAGTCAGTAATTTACCGAGGCGGCCGTTTGTCATGCGGCCAGGCCGACTCCAGGTTGCGCTTTCGCTCGCTGCGCTAACGAACAGACCATGGTAGATCACGCCCGAAGGAGTTTGCAAACAGAAATGCCGCGGATGCAGGCCGCGCCGCGATTAGCGCGGGCCCGCCGGCGGCAGCGGCCCCGCCGGCGCTGAAAAGCCCCCTGGCGGAGCGTAAGGCGCCGGATTCGGGTTGCTCAGCGGCGGCAAGGAGGGCGCGACCGCAGAATTGGGGCTGGGCAGCGGATAGCTGCGCGGCGGAATGAATGGGGCCGGAGCGGCCGGATAATTGCCAGGTATCAACGGTTGCTGGACGGGCGGGCCGGGAATAACGCTGGCTGGCACGGCGGCTTGGTTAGCCATGCCATCCAAACGGGTCGCTTGGCGCAGGTTCTCCGCCCGGCTTAGCAGTTGCTGTGTCGATGCCATCTGTTGCGGTAATAGCTGGTAGTCGATGATCCGCTCATCGCGAATCTCCCAGGGGACGACGTGTTCGCTGACAACGTCGATCGGCGGAATCTCATACCAAGGGGGGGCGATCCAGCGCATATCATTGAGCGTCTCATACCCGTCGCGCACCAGTTGGATATGCCGCTTGCCATAATAGATGTAGTCGGTCGAGCACGGAGTGATGCCGATGTCGTGATTGTCGATCCGCACCAGTGCGCCGGGAGGGTTGCTGCGAATCGTCAGCCGTCTCTGCACGCAGCCCGCCGACCAAGCGCATAGCAGGACCATCGCCAGACCCGCTGTTCGGGCGGCGAACCGCGACGGCGAAATGCGACGGGCAATGGTCACTTCGGGGCGCTGCGAATGAGTTTTTCGCCGAATTGCGGCGCATCGTACTGCCGTGGAGCTTCCGAGCCGATGATGCCTGCGGAAGCCGTGAGACCGGCGTAAACGTTAGAAATGGGCCGGAAGTATAGTGCGGCGCCGGGAAATCTTCCAGCCCGGCTTCCACCGGCATCTAGGAGCAATCCAGGTCGCGAGTTAAAATCGCTAAGGCGGAGTATTTACAGCGTCGGCGCAGTTCTGCCTCGCCCTCAAACAGAGCGCCACCTACCTCGACCCCCGCATGGACGAAAAACCCATCACCTGGGACACCGGCGTCGAACACGCTGCAATCAGCGATGTCGGGCTCCGCCGCTCGAATAACCAGGATTCCTTCGCGGTGGCCTTGGCCGGCAGCCCGGAGTTCTGGGCTCGGCGCGGGCATCTATTCATGGTGGCCGATGGCATGGGGGCCCATGCGGCCGGCGAACTGGCCAGCAAGATGGCCACCGACACCGTTCCGCACACCTATCACAAGTTGCTCGAAGAATCTCCCCCGAATGCCATCCGTCAGGCGGTCGAAGACGCAAATGGCCGCATCCATACCCGCGGCCAGGCGAATCTTGATTTTCGCGGCATGGGCACCACCACCAGCGCACTGGTCCTGTTGCCTGAAGGAGCCATCGTCGCGCACGTCGGCGACAGCCGCGTCTATCGGGTGCGCGGAGACCGGGTGGAGCAACTCTCATTCGACCACAGTCTTGTTTGGGAAATGATGGCGGCCGGGAAGATCCGCGAGCAGGAAGTTCCCAGCTACATTCCCAAGAACATTATTACGCGTTCGCTCGGCCCTTCGCCCCAAGTCCAGGTCGATCTGGAAGGACCGTTTCCGCTGGCGCCGGGCGATACCTTTATGCTCTGCAGCGACGGTCTCACCGGTCAGGTGTCGGACGAAGAGCTGGGCGCCATTCTCGGCGCTTTGCCCCCGAGAGAGTCGGCGCAGACATTGGTCGATCTGGCGAATTTGCGCGGCGGTCCCGATAACATCACGGTGATTGTGGTTCGGGTCGTAAGGATTCCGCCGGCGCCTGCGATCGCACCGCTCCCGCTTCGCAATCACGCCGCGGCCAGGCCGATCCACCCAATCGCTTGGGTCGTGTTGGGCGTGTTATCGCTCGCCACCTTATTATTGCTGGTCGCTCATCGCCATGAGGTGGCGCTGTTCACGGGTCTCGGCGCCCTGATTGCGGGAGCGGCCGTGGTCGTGCGGCGCTTTGGCGGCTCGGAAGATCGTCCGGGCCTCGGACAGCGGCTAGGGCGCGGCCCGCATGTCTCGAAGCCTTGCCCGACCAACAACGACTTTGTCAGCAAGCTGGCCAAGGTCGTCGTGCAACTGCGCGAGGCGGCGACCGAGGAGAATTGGTCGATCGACTGGACGCGGTTTAATACGTTCGATGCGCGGGCGATTTCCGCCGCCGAGCGCAAAGACTATCTGGAAGCCGTTCGCGAATACGGTCACGCCATCAGCTTTATGATGGAGGAGATTCGAGGCCAGCGACGTAAGAAGAACCCGAGCCCGTCGGTCGGTTTCGAGGGAGCCTAACGGCGTGGCATTTGGCGAGCCGCTACTGTTCGGATGATGCCGCCTGGTCAGGCTATCTGAGCGTCTCTTCTGTTTCCAGCTTGCTGAGATCTTCGCGTGGTATTGGATCGCCGGCATAGACGGTCGTTTCGCCGATCGGCGGACGCAGTCGCGAGAGTTGTGCTTCCATCGGATGGTGGGCGAACCACTGGCGCGCGGCTTGCCGGGCGTGGTTCCAGGCCTCGATTCCGATCGCGGGCGTAACGTAAGTCAAGTTTTGATCGATCATCGATGACAGCCGGGCGACGGCAGTATCGCAGTAGCGGCACTTCTCGGCGCCTGCCGTCAAATGGCATGATTCGTTTTCCAGCAGCGGCCGCAGAAAGGCGATGCGATTGGGGGTAAACCGGTTCATTGCCCCCGCGGCGATAGCGTCGAACCGTTCCGGCGAACTGCGTTGATAGGCCGCGTCGCCGAGTCGAGATAACAGTCTTTTTTGCTCGCCGAGCGCGCCGAAATCGGCAATCAAGGCCGCTGCAGCCGACCAGGAACTGCGATCCGTGGCGGCTTGCTCCAGGCAGGCGGTCGCGCGTGCCGTCGCCGCAGCAACCAGGGGATCGTCGATTCCGTCGATCAACCTCTGAGCCAACGGCAGTGCGAAGGGGCGCTCCTGCTGGAGATACTCCGACAAGGCCAGTTCCACTTGAGCGTCGCCTCGCGCCGCGCGCAGGCGACGAACCAGGTCGTCGAAATCGGTCAAGAGCGCTTGGTCGAAGAACGGCTGCCAACGGCGGCGCAATTCGGCCCACTCATGTTCACTCGGTCGTGGTCGTGGCAGGTAGGTGCGCAGATTCTTCTCTTGCAGTCGAATGGCGCCTCCGAACTTGAACGAGTACATCTCGGCGAGCGCGCGTTCGACGGGCCAGCGGTCGTATTCCAACCGGAATAACGCCGATACGGTGCCGGTGCGGTGGTGGCCCCCTTGGCAATGCACGGCCACGGGCCAATTCGCCGGATCATCGAAGAGCTTGTAAAACTGCTCAAACTGCCAGGGGGTCAGC
>JAICIG010000088.1 GCA_025924495.1 Pirellulales bacterium
CGCGGCGCCTGCGGCCTGAGCACGGGACTTGCGTAAAATCCATGGCATTGCCAGGCTCAACGAGCCGCTGGCGAGGAGCTTCATGGCCTGGCGACGACTGGAAGACGCATGACCGAACGCGATGTTCGCTGATCGAACAAGCATGACTGCGTTCTCCTCGGAAAATCGGACTTCCACACCCGAACTTGCCGGTCGGCGGAATGCCTCGCGCCCAAAGGCCGTCGGGCCGAACAGCGATTGTACCGCCGCGACGGCGCTGCCGCTATGAAACAAGGTCAGTAACTCGCCTGTGGCGGCAGTTGAGCCGGCAGGTAATTCACCGAAACGATCGAGCGAAACCGTTGCTACGTCGCTTGCCCTGTTCAGTCGCCGCCGCCAATGTCGAGCTCGTAGAGTTCGAACACGAGATCGGCTTCCAAGGCCTGATGGTGGCGCAGAGCGGTCAGCAGCCAACTGGCGCGTTGGCGAACGTCGTGGAAATTGAAGTCGTCCCCGGCGGCGTGCGAAGCGAGATGCGTTTCGAGCGACTTCGTCTGCCGCAGCAAGTCGGCATGCTCGTGCTTGAGCCGCTCGATGCGATGGTGGAAGCTCGGATTGATCGATTCGACGTCGCCGAACAATCCGGCGGGCGACTCGGTCGAAGCGATGTGTGCGGCTAGCGCGTCGTGAAAGGCCTTGAGTACTTGAGCGACGCGACCCCGCCAGATGGCTTCGCGCCCCGGCGCGGCGGCGGCTAACGCGGCTTCGAAGCGGTGCATGGCATCCATCAAGGCTTCGTGCACCTGCCTGGCTGAATCTCGACCTTGAAGGGAAGGCGATTTCTCGACTGACTCGCTGCTACCGCTCATGACAGGCTTCCTTCGATGTGCCCCAAATGTTGAAGACTTACCTCCAAGGTTTGCAAGCGTGCAAGTTGCGAGCCACAGCTCAACGAAGCATTTGGAAATACGCAGATTGCCAGCCGCTACGCCGGCGGCAAGGCGGTTCGTAGAAGGTCGTCGTGCGCGCGGTGTGATAAATCGCACAGACAAGATGGATTGCCGACCGAAGGCGGCAGGTCATCGAGCGCTGATGACAAGCTATGAGAGTAGGCAAGCGATTGCCATCAAGCGAGTTGCGCGGTTTGCCTATTCGGCGGCGGTGCACTTGATAGATGCGGGCGGACTAGATCAGTTCGACGTGGGCGCCGTTCGCCAAGGCCTCGAAGAATTCCAAGCTGATTTCCGACAAGAAGACGTAGAAACTGCCGTCGCGCAACAAGGGACCGACCGTGGCTCGGACTCCCTTGGCCGCAAAAAAGTTGCGCAGATTTTCTGCGTCGGCTTGGCTAGCCAGGCGACTTAAAAGTACGCCCGTCCCCGTATATTCGACGTGCGTCCGAATGCCCTCGATACTCTGTTCGCTGTAGTCAGACATAAAGCTGTTCGAACCTCGCAGATGCCTAGATATGCTTGCCTGGTCTCAAGCGCATTCTGCCGGATCTGACTCTCTTCACAGCGTCCGGCGATTAGCGCAGCGGGAAACCCGCAGATGCTCCGGCTGAGACGACCAGGTGGAACTGCCGCGCTGCCAGCGCGCCCGAACCAAACAGTCCCGCTCCGTCAGACCTGACGAACTCAAACCGGTAAAGATCGGTTTAAAGTTTTAATGAGATATCCAAGTTTATGCAGCAATTACCGACGGCTCAACATCAGTCCGGATTACATTTCTGTCATGGTCAATTTGAATTGTGAGGAAACACGCGCCCGACCTCGCTGCGACTCAAGACCGACCCGGAGTGGCGAAGCCCAAGTCACCCGGTCGCAAAGACTTAGCTCCTCACGCCGACCGACTCCCGGTCGATCCGCACGGCGCAGGCTTTGTAAGCGGGCTGCTTGGAATAGGGATCGAAGGCCGAGGCGGTCAATAGATTGCTCACCGCGTAATGCATGGGCACAAACAGTTGTCCCGGCTGAATGGCATGGACGAGCACGGCCTTGGCCTGCAAGGCGCCGCGCTGCGACGAAACAGTGACCATATCGCCCGGCTTAATTGCCAATCCCGCCGCGTCAGCCGGATTGATCTCCACATAGACTTCCGGCGCCGACAACTTGGCGAGCACTTTCGACTTGCTGGTTCGCGTTTGCGTGTGCCACTGGGCCGCCGAGCCTCGGCCGGTCAGCAACAGCCAGGGGTATTTCGTGCTCGGCGCCTCGGGCAGCGGTCGCGGAGGCTCGAAGATGAATCGCGCTTTCTCGTCGGTATGATAAAAGCGACCGTCCTCGAACAACCGCCGCTCTGGCCTGTCGTCGGTCGCCCCTTGTGGAAAGGGCCATTGGATGCCCAAGCGCTGGTCGATCATGGCATAATCGTCGATCCCGCTGATATCGAACGGCCTGCCGAGCGAGAGCCGCTTGAGCAACTCAAACACGCGCTCGGGCGACGACCAATCGCGGAACATTTCGCCGCAGCCCCAATACTCGGCGACCAGGCGAAAGATGGAGAAGTCCGTCAGCGCGGCGCCCGGGGCCCGGGCGACCTTTTTAATCAGGCCGATGCGGCGTTCGGAATTGATGAACGTGCCTTCTTTCTCGCCCCAGGCGGCCGCCGGCAACACGAGGTCGGCCATTTGGGCCGTCTCGGTCGAGTGATACATGTCTTGCACAACCAGAAAATTAAGCCGCTCGAGAATGTCGCGAGCGTAATTTTGATTGATCCACGAGTGAGCCGGGTTCGTGCCAATCACCCACAGGCCGCGGATTTTGCCGCGCAGCACGCCTTCGAGAATTTGATGGTAAGGCCAACTCTTCTCGGTCGGGACGCGAGATTCTTCGATGCCGAGCAGGCCGGCGACTTTGCGGCGGTCGGCGGCGCTCGTGAAATCGTGCCCGCCGAGCAGATTCGTGGTGTTGCTGAACAGGCGCGATCCCATCGCATTACATTGGCCGGTGATGGAATTGGCGCCTGTGCCTGGGCGGCCGATATTGCCCGTCATCAGCGCCAAGTTGATGATTGCTTGAGCCGTGCGCACGCCTTGATGGCTTTGATTGACGCCCATCGTCCACCAGAACGAGACGCGGTTGCCCTCATGAATCAGTTGGACGAATCGTTCGATCGTCTCAGGCGGCAGACCTGTTTCAGCTGCCACGCGTTCGAGCGTGAATTCGTGCACAAACGCCGCGAACTCTTCAAAACGAGTGGCGTGTGCGGCAATAAACTCGCGGTCGATCCACTCGCGCTCGATCAACAGGTTTGCCACGCCATAGAGCAAAGCGAGGTCTGACTTGGGATATGGCGCCAGGTGCAACGAAGCCTGCATGGCCGTTTCGGTCATGCGCGGATCGATCACGATGATTTGCGGGCGGTGAGGATTGCGAACGACGCGCTCCCACATGATCGGATGCGCGATGCATAGATTGCTGCCCACGAGCACGATCACGTCCGACTCTTCGAAATCGGCGTAGCTGAACGGCGGGGCATCGAAGCCAAACGACTCTTGATAAGCCGTGACAGCCGTCGCCATGCACTGCCGGGTGTTGCCGTCGCCGTGCAGCATGCCCATGCCGAACTTCGCCAGCGCGCCGAGCATGGCCATCTCCTCGGTGGCAATCTGGCCGGTGCTAAGAAAGGCGATCGAGTCGGCGCCGTGCGCGGCCTGAATCGCTTTCATCCGCTCGACGAAGACTTTGAGCGCTACATCCCAGTCAACGGGCGCGAGGCGTCCTTGCGGATTGCGCAACTGGGGCGTGACAGCGCGATCCGGCGCATTCAGAGCCGCCAGCGCCTCCCAGCCTTTGGGACAAGCCATGCCGAGATTGACCGGGTAATCGGTCGTCGGCGTCAGTGACACCGCCTGGCCGTCGCGAAGATGAATGTCGAGACTGCAACCGGTCGAACAATAGCCGCAGATCATGCGGGTGGTCGCATCGGGACGGCTTTCCGCGGGGACCAGGCCGAGACCGAAGCGGCCGGGCTCGAGCAATAATTCGCGGGTTAGCGGCCCGTCGCGATCGAGCAGGCGCGGCCGGGGCAAACCCAGCCGCGATTCGGCGCGGCAGTCGCTCGGCATCAGCGGATTCCTCCCGGCATGCGGGGGCCCGCCGCCGCCGCGAAGAACAAGTAACGCTCCAAGAGTTCGCCAACGAGGCAGGACACGAACAGTACCGAAGTGAAAATCAGCAATTCCGCCTGGGAAGCCGCGGCGCCGGTTGAGAACTGCAAGAGTAGAAAGGCGGGCATGAAAATTCCGCCGAGCACTCCCAGCGCAAAGCGGGCCCAGGTGACATTGGCCAGCTCGCGCGTCATCAGCAGCGCCGAGCGACGCAGCGGAGTCATGTTGCGGGTCAGTAAGTGACCGAACAAAGAAGCCTCCCAAACGAGCTTCAGCGACGCGACGACCAGCAGCCCGACGCACAGCAGTTGGCCGGTCTCTTGAGTAAAATTAGCGGCGATTGCCGACGGGCGGACCGCCGCCAACAAGAGCAAACTACCCCACAGTGTGGCAATGCCCAACCAGGCGGCAGTCAGGGTAAACCGTACACACGTTCTCGACGGGCTCCACAACTCTCGCTGCGGAAGGGCATAGATCATCACCGAGCAACCCATCGCTGCCGCGCCGACCGCGACGACGGCCCAGGCCAGTCCCCCCGCAAGTCGGCCGAATACGCCAAGCGAGCCGAGCGGCGCCAGCGCAACGGCGGCATAGCTGCAAGCCAGCGAGGCAAAGAAGCCGAACGCCACAATCTCGCGACTGAGCCAAGAGTGTCGCAACCCAAGCACCGCGCGAAATGCATATTGCGGGCGCCCTAAATGAAATACGCTGGCGCCGAGCGCCAACAGCCCAAAGAGCAGCGCTGTCACGGCATTCAATGGCCGCACCGCCTCGGCCATATCGGATTGCGCCCATTGCTCCATCGCCAACCCGGCGGCAAAGGCGCCGACCGACAATTGAGTCAGCACCAGCATCAGCACCAGCGGCCAATGCGCGTGTTGCGGCTGCGAGCGAAAATAGTCGGCCGCCAGCAGATTGCGCGGAAACGCCCGCCGCGTCTTGTAAACCGTGGTCGGCAGCGTGATCTGCGGATCGGGGGCGCCAGGCAGAAATATCGTTGCTTCGGCGTCTTCAACCACTTGCCGCACCTCGACCAGCTTGATGGAGATCGCCTGGTGCGGACAAGCCTGCACGCAGGCTGGCGCTTCGCCTGCAGCCAGCCGCGACGAGCACATGTCGCACTTGCGAACGATCCCCTTTTCACGATGGTACTTGGGCACGTCATACGGACAGGCCAGCGTGCAATACTGGCAGCCGAAACATTGATCGTCGAGATGCTTGACGATGCCGGTCGAAGGGTCTTTTTCGTAAGCATTCACCGGGCAAGCCGTCAGACAGGCCGGCTCGAGGCAATGGTGGCAGGCCATCGTGACGTGCTGAATCACCGGCAGCGAGCGCGAGCCGCCGATCAACAGCCCGACGTCGCGCCAGGTCTCCTGCTCGTCCAAACCATTGAGCGAGTGACAGGCCGTCACGCATGCCTTGCAGCCTGAGCAGCGATCGAGATCGACCTCGAAGGCGTATTGCTGCCCTGCTGCCGGCGGAGAACTCGGCAGCAGCGAACGATAATGCCTGGCCTGCGCAGGAACATCGCCGGCCATATGCAGGCGAGCAAACCTTTCGACGGCCGACAGGTTTTGCTGATCCGCGAGCAAGGCCTCGACCAGCGCGGCGCCGCCCGGCGGCGCGCACACTGGGGCTTCGCCGGCCATGTTCAAAACGTTCAGCGCAACTTCAGCCGACGCCATCAGGCCCTCGCCATTTTCGCGACGTGAAATTGCTCTGTATGAATGCGGTCGCCGGGGACGCCCGCCATCAACAATCCTTCGCGGAAGGCATCCATGAATTCGTTCGGGCCGCACAGAAAGCAACGATGCGCTGCCAGGTCGTTCGCTACTGCACGCACGGCGTCGAGCGAAAGCCGCCCACAGGCGCCTTGCCAGTCGTGACCGGGCTGCGAGAGCGAAACGTGATAGGCGAAGTTTTTCAACTCGGCCGCTAGTTGCAGGCATTCGCGGTGGAAGACGATATCGGCTGCGGTCCGGGCGCCGTAGGCGAACGTGCAAGGCGCCTGGATGCCGCGGTCTTTCAATAGCCGCACCATGCTCATCATCGGCGTGATGCCGCTGCCGGCCGACACGAGCAATAGCGGTTCGCTGTGTCGCTCGGGATCGAAATAGAATCCGCCTTGCGGGCCGCGTAATTTAAAGACGACGCCGGGTCGAGCCTGCTCGAATAAATGCCGCGAGACGGTTCCTTCCGGATTCAGCTTGATCGTCAGGTCGAGTTGTTCCGGCCGCGCTGGAGAAGAGCTGATCGTGAAACTTCGCCAGACTTCGTGGCCTTCATTTTCGATACACACGCTGACAAACTTTCCGGGATAATCGAGCGGCATCTGGCCAGCCGAATTGTCGAAGCGGAAGGTCCGCACGTCGGGCGTCTCTTCGATAATTTCGACGATCGGCAACGTCGCGACGATGGGGTCGACATGGCGAGCCTTGCTGCGGTTGGTAGCGGCAGCCTGAGGCAAGGCGCCATTCGCGGGCGCAGCCGCGTTCGGCTTCACAAACACCTTGCCGTCTTCAATCAACGTTTCATACCTGCCAAGATCGTGCCCGGACGGATCGAGGCTGCAGCCGCTGCAGGCATTGAAGGTCCAGCCATGCCAGGGACAGGTGATCACGCCGTTTTGCACGCTGCCTTGCGTGAGCGGCGCGCCCTCGTGCGGGCAGGCATTGTCCACGGCGTGCACCTGCTCGCCAACACGGTACAGCGCGATCTCCTTGCCGCCCGCCTCGATAGCGATGCCGGCGTCTTCTTTCACCGCCGTCGCTTCGGCCGCGTAGAGGAATCCGTCCGTTCGTTCGAGTGGCGCCTGAACCGCAGTCCCATTCTCTGCCGCCTGCTCCACGGCATCCTCGAGCCGTGCAAAGAAACGGCGCAATCCGGCACAGCTCGGGCAAAACACGGGCGGATCGACGCCGACGTGCTGGTGCTGACACTTCTCGCAGACCCAGACCGGCGGCCGGTAATCTTCATCAAGGGCCTTGGCGGCATCGTCGGCCGGCAGCAATTCTCGCCAATAGGCGCTGAAGGTTTGGCCCGGACGGTGATGCAAATAATAATCGGCCACAACTTCTTCGATCAGCGTCGGCAACTGATCGACGTCGACGCCAAGACGATACGGCCGGCCCATTTCGATCTGTCCGCCGATGCCGCCGCCCAGGAAGACGTCGAATCCTTCGCGCGTGCCGAGCAGACGACGCACGCGAACGCCTTTCAATCCGATGTCGGCCGTGAAGTGCTGTGCACAACTCGACGGGCAACCGCTCATGTGGATGCGGATGCCTTCCAGCTTGACCTGCTTCTTGCGCAGCTTTTCCAGCAATTGGAACATGTGCCCCTTGGTTTCGGTCACGGCGATATTGCAAAACTGGCTCCCGGTACAAGCCATGGTGTTGCGGTCCAGCGAATCGGCATGAATGCTGAGGCCGAGCGCCGCGGCATCAATTGCCGCGGCGTCCTTGAACCGCGTGGGAATATTGATGACAGCGATGCCCTGTTCGTGCGTCGTTCGCAACTGGCCGTCGCCCCACTTGCTGCTCAGGATCGCCAGCCCTTCGAGCTGCCGCCACGAAAGTCGCCCAAGCGGCACGCTCAGCCCCATCGTCCACAGTTGTGGATCTTTCTGACGAAACCAGCCGATCAATTCATCGTAGGAAGAAGCGGGCAGCGGCTTCTCGCCCGAGCGCTGCAGGCGGAACGGCAGGTGCTCGTCCAGCCAGGCCAAAACCCCCTCGGGTCCGATCTCTTTGACGAGAAAACAAAACCTGGCCGCGTTGCGTTTCTCGCGCGAACCTTTGGCGCGAAATAGATCGAGGATCGAGCGAGTGACGTCAACGACCTCTTCCGGTCTCACCAGCACTGGCAGATGCCACGCCAAATGCGGATTCTGCCCTTGTGTCCCGCCGATCAACAGTTGGAAGGCGATCTCGCCGGCCGCAGTGCGCGTGGCCAGGAAGCTGAT
The DNA here is from genome assembly GCA_025924495.1 of Pirellulales bacterium. The sequence continues at coordinate 8,058 of JAICIG010000088.1, forward strand.
GTCTTGCGTCCAGAAGTGGGCCGAATGATGTTCCGTGCCGTTGAGGCAGATATTCATCTTCCGCGGCAAATCGGAGTACTCGCGGCTATCGAGAAACAACGCCGTAACCTCGTGGCAAAGCGGGCGAGTGTCGATCAGCTCGTCGGGCAGCAGGCCGCTGAACGGATGTGCGAAGACGTTGCGAATGTTGTCGTGACCGGTTTGCTTGGACGACAGCCCGACGGCGGCGAGCCGTTGGTTGACCTTGGGCAGATGCTCGATATCGAGCCCTTGAATTTGCACGTTGGCTCGCGTGGTGATGTCGACGACGGCATGGCCGAATTCATACGCGAGGTGGGCCATGGTTTTCGCTTGCGGCGCAGTCAGCTCGCCGGCCGTGATGCGAATGCGATTCATATAGCGGCCCGGCGCGTCGCGTTTGCGATAGAAGAAGCCGTACCACTTGATGCGCTCCAGATCGGCCGCGTCGATGTCTTTCATCGGCGTGCCGGCGGCTGCGTACCGCTCGACGTCGGGCCAGACGTCGAAGCTGTGCTTTTCGGATTTCCAGACTTCTACAGGATTGGACATATCACTTGCTCGCAGCGAGGCGGTAAGCGGGGAAAAAACTCGCAGACCGTATTGCTCAGACTTCGGCCGCCGCCAATTCGGGGGCGCTCGCCGGCGTCGGCTGGCCCGCATATCGGCCGGGCGTTTCTGTCTGCGGTTCAAGCGACACGGCAAAACTCAAGAACGAGCAGCCCGTCACGGCCACGCCGAGCAACAACAGCGAAGTCGACCACTCGAGGCTCGCGCTTTTGAACAGAAAGCCTGCAGCCACGGCCGCGGCGTTGCCGCCGGCGCCGACGATGCCCGCCACCGAGCCGACCGCCCGCGGATTGACGAAAGGGGCCACGGCAAAGGTCGCCCCTTCCGACATTTGCACGAACAGGCTGAACAGCACCAGAGTCGGAATCGCCAGCCACAGCGTATTCATCTGCGAGAACAACATCAGGGCGAGGCCTTCGCAAAACAGCGTGGCGAACAACCATTTGACCCGTCCCGGCAAACCCCACAATCGGCCGAACTTGTCGCCGAATACGCCGCCCAAGGTGCGGGCAAAAATGTTCATCAGTCCGAACAAACCGGCGATCAAGCCGGCCGTGCGCAAGGCTTGAGCCGCGTCCATGCTGCGGAACTCATCGAAGTAATCGACGAAGTACAACACGGCGATGTTGTTGATCGTCAGTTCGATGCCGAAACAGGCGCCGTACATCGCAAACAGGGCCCACACGCGCGGGTCGGAACAGGCTTCGAGAAAGGCCGCGCCGCTGGTCGAAGCGGGCGGCAGCTTGCCGGCCGCGCGCAGCTCGCGGAAGTTCCCTTCCGGAGTGTCCTGGGTCAGAAAGTAATAGGCGACTCCCGCCAACGCGCAGCAGACGCCGGCGGCGATCATCGCCAACCGCCAGCCCGACTCGCCGGAGAAACCCAGCACGCCGACGAACACAGTGAACAGGAGCGGCATGACAAACTGAGTCACGCCGCCGCCGAGATTGCCCCAGCCGGCCGTCGTGGCATTCGCCGTGCCGACACAATTGGGGGCAAACATCAAGGTCATGTGGCACTGAGTAATCACGAACGAGCCGCCAATGGCGCCAATCAGCACGCGGAACAACAAAAAGGTCTTGAAGTCATGGGCCAAAGCAATGCCCATCACCGGCAACGAACCGAGCAGCAAGAGCCATGTGAACGCTTTGCGCGGCCCGATCCGGTCGCAGAGCCAGCCAATGAGCAGCCGGGCCAGCACCGTGATCGACACCGAGCCGATCACGCACCACCCGACCTGCTCCTTTGTGAGTTGCATTTGCTCGCGAACGACGGTCATCAGCGGAGCAATGCCGAACCAGGCGAAGAAACAGAGAAAGAATGCCAGCCAGGCCATGTGGAAAGCGCGCATGGCGGGAGTGGAGAAATTGAATAAGTCGATTCGAGTGGCTTTGCCGCTGCTCTGCATAACGCCGCAACCTTTTCCTGATTCGAAGGAAAACATCCATCCGGCAACGTCAACCTTGTACGTTCCATTCCCACAGTCGCTTGACGAGTAGAGGAATGCAGCAGTTGTGCCCGGCGGACAGGCCTGACGCGGTTTCTTCGGAAAGCCGAAGCAAAAGAGTACGCTCGGGGCACGACGCTTCCAGGCGGCTGCCGCCTCGGCGTGCAACGCCGCCTAATCGTCAGGCAAGCCATGCGGCTCTAAGAAAAAGAATGAGCCAAAACTTTCGCAGCTAAAATGGCTCTATTTGCCGCTGTGCAAGCACTTTGCGCCTGGTCATGGGACTCGAAAACTCGCGCCGGCGAGAGATTGGAACGCAATTTTCATCTTTGTCCCGTTTGGTAGCTGAATACCACCGCACCTAGGTTCCGCGCTTCGGAGTTTTGAATGTCAGTCTCGCTGCCGCAGACCGGCGCCATCGAGATGTCAACCGATGCCTCAGCGCTAGCGGCAAGACTCGTGCGCCCGCTGGGGAGTCGCTATGTATTCGTCCTGGCGGCGATCGCGACGCTGGTCATTGTCGATCAGGCCGTCATCCAACCGCAGTTGATGCGGCTGAATTTCTACGCGCCGGTCATCAACGTTGCCGGCCGGCAACGGATGCTCAGCCAGAAGTTGACCAAGGAAGCGTTGGCGATCGAACTGGAAAGTGCTGCGCACGCCCGCGATCCTTTGCGTCGCGAATTGCTCGCCACGCTCGAGCGCTGGTCGACTGCACAAGCGGCGCTGCTCTATGGAAACCCCGAGCTGAATCTGCAACCGATCGAGTCGCCGCAAATCGTCGCCGCAATCCGCGAATTAGAGCCTCCCTTCATGGCCATGCAACATGCCGCCAAGACTCTGGCCATCGGCGAGGATCGGCCTCACGCGGCGCGATGCGTGCGCACCATCTTGAAGCACGAACCCACTTATCTGGCGGGCATGGAGCGCACGGTGAGCATGCTCGAGGCGGCCTCGCAGTCGCAAGTCGCCTGGCTACGCGCCTGCGAACTGAGTGCGATGGTGCTCGTGCTGCTATTGCTCGTGGCAGTCTATTTTGTCGTGCTGCGACCGGCAGTCCAATTGATTTGCCGGCAACTTCAGCAACTGGCCGCCAGCGATCGCTGCCACCGGGCGCTGGCGGGGCTGTTGCGTCAGGCACGCGACGAACTGGAATTGCGCGTCGCCCAGCGCACGGCGGAGCTGAGCACCGCAAATACGGCACTGCAGCGCGAAATGCGACAGCGCGAGCAGGCCGAGATCCGCATGCAGCGGCTGTCGGGCGAATTGGCCCATGCTTCGCGAGTCACGGCATTGGGCCAACTCGCTACGGGATTGGCGCATGAAATCAATCAACCGCTGGCCGCGATCGTCAACTATGCCGGTACGTGCGAACTGCTGCTCCAGCAGGAGTTGCCGGGCAGCTCGCAGGCACAGCAAGCCGTCATCGAGATGAAGCTCGCGGCATCACGAGCGGGGTCGATTGTCCGACGAATGCGAAACTTCGTCAAACCCGGCGCTTCGCCCAATTCCAACGTGGACTTGAACGACCTGATCCGCGAGGTTGCTGAGTTGTGCCGGCCGGAACTGCGAAGAACCAACGTCGAACTCTCGCTCGACCTGACCGCCGCGCAGACGCCCGTGTTTGTCGACGCGCTGCAAATCCAGCAGGTAATCGTGAATTTGATGCAGAATTCCATTCAGGCCATGGCGGGTTGCCCTGCGGACGATCGCCGGCTGCGCGTGCGAACCTCGCTCGAAGCCGAGCACGTTCAAGTCGAGGTGGCCGATTCTGGCCCCGGCTTTAATTGTCCGGGCGAGCAAGATCCCTTCACCCCCTTCTTCACCACGAAATCCGACGGGCTGGGCATGGGCCTGGCCATCAGCCGTACGATCCTCGACCAGCATCAAGGAAGCATTTGGCCTGAAACCAGAGCGGTGCGAGGCGCTCTCGTCTGTTTCCGCCTGCCGCTTTGCCACACGCCGATGAACGCCGATGAGCAGCCAGCCCACTGTGTTTGTAGTTGACGACGACCGCCAGATGCGCGACTCGCTCGTCATGCTGGTCGAAGCCATGGGGTTCGCCGCGCAAGGGTTCGCCTCAGGCGCCGAATTCCATCGCTTCTACCAGTCGCCGCAGCCGGGCTGCCTGGTGCTCGACGTGCGCATGCCGCGGCAAACGGGCCTGGAACTCTACGAACAGTTGACGCGAGAAGGCAAACGGCTGCCGGTAATCTTCATGACGGCCCACGCCGATGTCTCCATGGCTGTGGCCGCCATGAAGACGGGCGCTATCGAGTTTCTCGAAAAGCCCTTCGAGCGCGAAACGTTGCTCCAGCGCATCAAGAAGGCCTTGGCGCTCGATGCCGATTGGCGGCGCCGCGAAGAGGAATTCAACGCCGTTGCGGAGCGGATCGCACGACTGAATGACCGCGAACGTGAAACGCTGGAACTGATCCTGTCCGGGGCGTCGAACAAGGTGATGGCGTCGCGGCTGTACATTTCCGAACGGGCGGTAGAAATGCGGCGAGCAGGCATTATGAGAAAGCTGCAAGTCGAATCGTTGGCCGAACTGATCGATCTCGCCGTCACCCATCGCGTGCTGGCTGAAATCTCGGGCATTTCCCAGTCTTCCTGGTAGTGTTGATCGCGCCGACCGTTCTTGCAGGGGGACTTCTTCTCGCCTGGACGGCGATCCGGTTCTGCCGCCGAGGTCGGATCCGCGGAAAAGGGCCCATACCCGGCGAGTGCGCCTTCCAGCTCGCCGTCTTGGCAAACCTGTGCCAATTCCGCACAGCAGGGCGAGCTGACCTGCACGCCGGGCAGTAAAAAGCGTGCGATTTCTGGCCGGGCAGCAAGCCCGCGTGCGTGGCATGCAACTTGCGTTTGCGTGCCTGGGGTGCAACGCACATCGCCTGCAGGCGCGAGAAGACCACGAACATGGCAACCACGCTGACCCAAGTCGAATTCATCCGCCGTTTCTCAGAGATCGAACTGAGCGACATTCCTTCCGTCGGAGGAAAGAACGCCTCGCTCGGCGAGATGTATCAGAGCTTGGCCGCCCAAGGGGTTAGAGTGCCCAACGGTTTCGCCGTTACAGCCGACGCCTATCGGCACTTCATTCGTGAAGCGGGTCTCGACCAGCATATCCGCAGTGCGCTCGCCGATCTCGACACTCGCAGTATGGATAACCTACACGAGCGGGGTAGCCGCGTGCGTCAGGCGATTCTGGCTGCCGAGTTTCCGGCCGATCTGAAGCAAGCGATAGCCGAAGCATATGCGGAATTATCTCAGCCGCAGGGACGTCCGCTTGACGTCGCCGTACGCTCCAGCGCCACGGCAGAAGATTTGCCCGACGCAAGCTTCGCCGGCCAGCAAGAAACATATCTCAATGTGCAAGGCGTCGCAGCGCTCTTGGATAGTTGTCGCCGCTGTTTTGCCTCGCTGTTCACCGATCGCGCCATCTCTTACCGCACTGACAAAGGCTTTGATCACTTCAAGGTGGCGCTGTCGATCGGCGTGCAGCAGATGGTGCGTTCGGACCTGGGTGCGTCGGGCGTGATGTTTACGGTCGATACCGAAACGGGTTTCCGCGATGCCGTGCTGATCAATGCGGCATACGGCTTGGGCGAGAATGTCGTGCAGGGCTCGATCAATCCTGACGAATACTACGTCTTCAAGCCCACGCTCAAGCAAGGCTTCCGGCCGATCCTCAAGAAACTGGTCGGCAGCAAAGAGTTCAAGCTGATCTACGACGTGGGCGGCAACAAGATGGTCAAGAACGTGCCGACCCCGCTCGAAGACCGCGTATGTTTCGCCTTGAGCGACGACGAGATCCTGAGTCTGGCGCGCTGGGCTTGCATCATTGAGGAACATTACAGCCGCAAGAAAGGCCGCTATTGCCCGATGGATATCGAATGGGCGAAGGACGGCCGGACGGGCGAACTGTTCATCTTGCAAGCGCGCCCCGAAACAGTGCAGTCGCAGAAAGCGCTAAACGTCTTGGAAACCTATCGTCTGAAAGAGCACGGCGCGGTGCTAGTCGCCGGCCGTAGCGTGGGCGAGAAAATCGGCCAAGGGCCGGTTCGCGTGATCAAGAGCGCAGAGCACCTGCGAGAATTCCAACCCGGCGAGGTGCTGGTCACGGACAAGACCGATCCCGACTGGGAACCGATCATGAAGATTGCGGCGGCCATCGTCACCAATCGCGGCGGTCGCACCTGCCACGCGGCGATTGTCAGCCGCGAGCTGGGCCTGCCCGCCGTAGTCGGCGCCGACGGCGCCACGGAAGTGCTGCACGACGGGCAGTTGGCGACCGTTTCGTGCTGCGAAGGCGACTCAGGCGTCGTTTACGACGGCAAACTCGCCTACGAGGTCGAGCGGGTCAGCCTGTCGGACCTGCCGCGGCCGAAAACGAAAGTCATGATGAACCTGGGCAATCCCGAAGAGGCATTCGGCCTGTCGATGATTCCCAACGACGGCGTTGGCCTCGCTCGCATGGAATTCGTGATCAGCAACTACATCAAGATCCATCCGATGGCGTTGCTCGAGTACGACCGACTGGACGACCCGAGCGTTCGCGAAGAAATCGGTCGGCTGACTTCCGCTTACTCCGACAAACCGCAGTACTTCATCGACATGCTGGCCTCGGGCGTAGCTATGATCGCAGCGCCCTTTTACCCCAAAGACGTGATCGTGCGGATGAGCGACTTCAAGTCGAACGAATATGCGAACCTGATCGGCGGCAAGCGTTATGAACCGAGCGAAGAGAACCCGATGATCGGTTTTCGCGGCGCCTCGCGCTATTACGATCCGCGTTATCGCGACGGCTTTGCGCTGGAGTGCAAGGCGATGAAAAAAGTTCGCGACGAGATGGGCCTGACCAACGTCAAGCTGATGATCCCCTTCTGCCGCACCATCAGCGAAGGCCGCCGGGCGATCGCGGAAATGGAAAAGCATGGTCTGAAGCAAGGCGAGAACGGGCTGGAGATCTACGTGATGTGCGAGGTTCCCAGCAACGTGATCAGCGCGCCGGCGTTTGCCGAGATCTTCGATGGCTTCTCGATCGGTTCTAACGACCTGACGCAACTCACTCTCGGGGTCGATCGCGACTCGGCGATTGTGGCGCACGTGTTTGACGAGCGCGACCCGGCGGTAATGGATTCAATCGCTGCGGCCATCAAGGCGGCCAAGACGGCGGGGCGAAAGATCGGCATTTGCGGCCAGGCGCCTAGCGACTATCCCGATTTTGCTCAATTCCTGGTCCGCCGCGGCATCGACAGCATCTCGCTGAATCCCGATGCGGTGATGCGGACCACCGTCAAGATTTTGGAGATGGAGCAACAACTGACATCTGGCCAGCACAAGGAGAATTAGCCATGGAAACCATGCAATTGAAACTGAACTCGGAAGAGCGCGATCTGCTGATCGCTCTGGTGAATGAAACCTTGTCTGACAAGTATGCAGAGGTGCGTCACAGCATGACGGCCGAGATGCACGATCGATTACAGCACGAAGAGGTCGTATTGCGCGGCTTGTTGGAAAAGTTGCAGCAGCCGGTAGCGTAACCAAGCTGCGATCGTCTTTCGCCTTGGCTCTAAGATTGCGCCCAGGCAACCCTTAACTACGAGGAGAACCGCTATGAAAGCGACAAGACAACCGACGGAGGCCAGGCTGAGGCCTGAACTAAACGGCGTCCGCGTGCGGAAGCACGGCGAGGATGCCGTGTATCTAATCGACGAAGGGAAGAAGCGATTGATTCCCGACCACGAGACATATGACGCTTTGTTCATGGACTGGAGCCGCATCGAACAGAAAGTCGACGCCGATGAAATCGAAACGGGGTTGCCGATCAGCAGCGGCGCAGTTCTGGTACAGGCCGCCGGGCAGCAATCGGTCTGGCTAGTCGATAATGGCCACAAGCGCCGCGTCGACGGTCATCCGGAAACGGTGGACAAGTATCATTTCAAGTGGCCGCCGCTGAAAGTGCCGGCCATCTTGATCGAACATTTGCCCACGGGCAACCCGATCCAATAAGCCGTTTCGCGAGCACAGGCCGCGCGGCCTCTCTTGCCCGCGGCCGCGCATACTCGCGATGAACGCGATGCGTTTTGGATTCTCAGATCCAGCCTCGCTTCAGCAGCCAGCGCTTTACGAACTGCGTTAATGCGACGTAGGCGATCAGCGTCAGGCCGACGAACGGCCAGTATAAGCCCGGTAACAGCGTGAATCCCAACCACGCCCCAAGCGCAGAGCCGGGCAGCCATGCGCCGACGGCCATCACGGCGATGGTGATAATCATCAATGGCCAACTCGCACGGCTCTCGAGGAACGGAATGCGATTCGTGCGAATCACGTGGATGATCAGCGTCTGCGTCAGCAGCGATTCGACAAACCAGCCGGTCTGGAACAGACTGGCGCGGCCGGGATACCAGCATTCGAAGAAGTACAACATGATGAAGAAAGTCGAGTAGTCGAAGATCGAGCTACACGGACCGATCCAGAGAATGAAACGAAAGATCTCGTTCATCGACCAGGGACGCGGCCGGGCGACTTGCTCGGGATCGACTTCGTCGGTGGGAATGGGCACTTGAGAGAAGTCGTAAAGCAGGTTGTTGGTGAGGATCTGCAGCGGCGTCATTGGCAAGAAGGGCAGGAAGATGCTGGCGCCCAACACGCTGAGCATGTTTCCGAAATTCGAACTGGCGCCCATCCGCGCGTATTTGAGGATGTTGGCATAAACCTTTCGGCCTTCGACCACGCCGGCCACCAGCACGAGCAAGCTTTTTTCCAACAGAATAATGTCGGCCGTCTCTTTAGCGATGTCGACGGCATTGTCCACGGAGATGCCCACGTCAGCCGCGCGAAGCGCCGACACGTCGTTGACGCCGTCGCCCAAGTAGCCCACCACATGACCGGCGCTGCGCAGCGCCTTGATCACCCGCTCTTTGTGCGCCGGCGTCAGCCGGGCAAAGAGCGCGACGCGCACGGCAACGGCCGTCAGCTCGGCGTCGGACATCGCTTCGACCTGGTTGCCCAACAAGACCTCTTCCGCCTTCAGGCCGACTTCGCGGCAGATATTCCGCGTCACCAGCTCGTTATCGCCCGTCAGCACCTTGACCGAAACGCCTTGGACGGCCAATGATGACAGAGCTCGCGAAGCGGTGTCCTTGGGCGGGTCAAGGAAGGCGACGTAGCCGCGCAAGATGAGGTTCTCTTCGTCTTGCTTGCCGTAGGCGGGCCGCTGGTCGACTTCGCGGTAGGCGATCGCCAGCACGCGAAAGCCATCGTTGCTGAGCCGCGCGAACTCGCCCCAAAAATCGTCCGCCATTCCGGCATCGATCGGCCGCAGCTCGCCTTGCAGCTCGAAACGATTGCAGCGACCGAACATCGCTTCAGGCGCCCCTTTGCAGATCAGCCGCCGCTTGCCGTCGGGACAGTCGACGACAACCGACATGCACTTCCGCGAAAAATCGAACGGAATCTCGTCGATTTTCTTGTATTCGGGAATTGTCAGTTGAGGATGTGCTTCGCGATGCTTGAGCACGGCCCGGTCGAGCACGTTCTTCAGCCCGGTTTGAAAATGGCTGTTGATGAACGCCAGCACGAAGACTTCGACATCCTCGATGTCCGCCAGATCGCAATGGCGCTGCAAGATCACGCGGTCGATCGTCAACGTGCCGGTTTTGTCGGTGCACAGCACGTCCATCGCGCCGCAGTTTTGAATCGAATTCAGCCGTTTGACGATTGCTTTTTGCCGCGCCATAGCGATCGCCCCTTTGGAGAGGCAGACCGTCACGATCATCGGCAGCATTTCTGGCGTGAGTCCGACGGCCACCGCCAAGGCGAAAAAGAAGGCTTCGCGCCAATCTCCTTTGGAAAGGCCGTTGATGAGAAATACAAGAGGCGTGAGCGTTAATAACAGCCGAATCATCAACCAGGTGAAACGGCTGATTCCCTGATCGAAGGCGGTCGGCGATTGAGGCGCCGCGAGCGATTGTGAAATGCCGCCCAAGTAGGTGCGCAAACCTGTCTGGACCACTAGGGCTGAGGCCGATCCGGTTTCCACGCTGGCGCCTAGGAAACAGAGCGTCGGCGCCGCCAATACATCCGCGTCCATTTCGCCAACCGGCTCACTGAACTTCTCAACCGGAAAAGCCTCGCCCGTCAAACTCGCCTGATTGACGAACAGTTCCTTGCACGTCAACACGCGCACATCGGCGGGCACCATGTCGCCAGCCGATAGACTAATCACGTCGCCCGGAACAAGATCGGCAAGGGGCGCCTCGCGCAACTCCCCATCGCGGCGGACCGTGGCCGTCACTCTGATCATGGCTTTCAATCGCGCGACCGCCGAGTCGGCGCGCGCCTCCTGAACAATCCGCAGCATGACGCCCAACAACAGCATCAGCCAGATGACGGCCGCCGAACGAAGATCACCCGTGGCGATCGACACGCTGCCCAGCACGGCCAGCAGAATGACGAGCGGATTGACAAGAGCGCTGGTCCACAGCTTCCGCCAGGTGCGATGCTCGGAGGGCGCGATGGCATTCGGTCCGAATTGACGGCGCCGGTCGCGAGCCTCGGTTTCGGTCAGCCCTTCCGCCGAAGCACGCAAAACCCGCAAAGCTTCGTTGGGGCTCGTTGCCGCGGCTTCGAGCAGCAACTGAGAGGCATGGAAGTTCGACGACGGATGCCGGACGCCGTGAAACGGCCTCTTCGGCAATAGATCGGCGACAGGGTTCCGCATACGCAGTTGTCGAAACTTGGACGCCGTGGGCCTTCGGCCGCCGCTGCGGAAGCCCGGCGCGCAGCTTCGGCAAACGTGCGGCCGATGCCGCAACTGCGAAGCTAGCCAGAAAGCGGCCGAGAATCAATCAGAGAGGGCCAGACCGGAATTCGGAGTCCAGAGAAATTGCTTCTCGGTGTTCTCCTGTCTGTTCCCCGCTGCTCCACGACTTCTCCGGCTCGATTAAGTGCGGCTGGTCCTTCAAACGAGTCCTCGCAGCATGCCGTCCCAGTACAGTCGGGGCAGCCCGTAGGCTTTCAATAGATACATGCTGTAGCGCTCTTTGGACTGATCGATCGGAAATGTTTCTTGCGGCTGGCCTTCGTAATCGAACTCGGCCAGCACAAGCCGTCCGTAGCCGGTGACGAGAGGGCAAGAGGTATACCCATCGTACCTGGCTACGAGTTGCCTGCCGTGCATGGCCGAGATCAGGTTCTTGACCACGACCGGCGCCTGTTTGCGAATCGCCGCGCCCGTCTTCGACGTCGGCAATCCGGCCGCGTCTCCGAGGCTGAAAACGTTGCCAAACCTCGGGTGTTGCAAAGTGTGCTTGTCGGCTTCGACCCAGCCCGCGGGATTGGCCAAAGGGCTCTGTTTGATGAAGTCAGGGGCGCTCATTGGCGGCGCAACATGCACCATTTCATAGTCGATCGTCGTTCGCTGACCTGTATCGAGTCGTTCGAACATCGCCTCTTTGCGCTCTGGTCGCAGCTCGACCAGGTTGTGTTTGAAGAGCGTTTCGATTTGCTTGCGTTCGACGACCCGCTGCAGCGTGCGGTTGTATCGCTCAACGGCAAACAATGAATCTTTGGCCGAGGCGAACAACACCCGCGACTGATTGCGTACGCCCGCCTTGCGGAACGCGTCGTCGGCCAGGTACATGATCTTTTGGGGCGCGCCGCCACACTTGATCGGCGTGTCGGGCATGGTAAATAGAGCATTGCCGCCGCGGAACTCGCGAATGCAGTCCCATGTGTAATCCACGTGCTCGTACGAGTAATTGCTGCACACGCCATCGCGGCCCAACGATTCTTTCAAGCCAGGAATCTTGTCCCAGTCGAGTTGAATCCCGGCTGCCACGACCAGATAGTCGTAATCGATCACGCTTCCCGAACGGGTCCGCAAACGATTTTCTCGCGGATAGAATTCGCTGACGGCGTCTTCAATCCAGGCCGCCCCGCGAGGAATGAAGGCAGCCTCGTCGCGCTGGCTGACTTCTTTGGGAAACACGCCGCCGCCGACCAGCGTCCACAGTGGCTGGTAGTAATGCTTCCGCGACGGCTCGATGATGACGATCTCGGGCTGACTCAGCATCCGCGATAACTGTGCAGCCACAGTAATGCCTGCCGTGCCGCCGCCTACAATCGCAATTCGATAATGCCTGGCATCTCGACAAACCATGTTTGCAATTCCTTACCGGCGCCTCGGCATGAGCCGCAACGTCGTTCTGAAGAGACGATAAGACTTTCTACGAAAGGTGCACGAGCGAGCGCAAGTTGACGGCCGCCAAAGCGCAGCCAACGACGATTACTGACCACGCGAACGTTTTCCGCAAGTCCGTCTCCGAGCAACGACCTGCCAGGGCGCTGCCGAGGAAAATGCCGACGAGCGAGGCAGCCAGGAACGCAAATGTCAGCGTCCAGTCGATGGCCACAAAGCGCAGCTGCCCGACTAAGCCCGCCGCGGAATTGAGTGCAATAATCACTAGCGAAGAGCCGATTGCCCGGCGGATTTCAAAACCGCCGAAGAAGGCCAGGGCCGGCACGATCATGAAGCCGCCCCCCACGCCGAGAAACCCGGTCAGCACGCCGACTGCCAGCCCAACGAGTGCAAAACGCACGGGTCGGAATTCCTGAGCGTTGTCGCCTTTAGCGCGGCGAGCGAGCAACATTCGCAAGCCTACCACGAGCATCAGACCCGCGAACAGCAACATCAGCACGGCAGATGGAAC
>JAICIG010000089.1 GCA_025924495.1 Pirellulales bacterium
CACGATCTTCATTCGCGGCCGCCTACGAGACGAACGCGAAAGCTGGCTGGTTCGCAGCATCATCGACGTCTATCGCCCCGTGCTAGATTATTTTTTGCGTCAGCCCGCGGCCCTGATCTGGTTCCTCGGCGTCACGTTTCTCTTGGGCGCCGCGCCGCTGGGAAATCGCGCGCTCCTGCTAACCATTCTGTTCGCATTCCTGATTGTGCTGGCAGCCATGACACGGTCGCGTCGTGCGGCGCTGTTTTGCACGGCCAGCCTCACCGTGATCGCGCTGGCAGCAGAAAGCGGCATGCGCCCGTTGAGTTGGCAAACAGCAACGCCGCTCAACGAGGGCATGGTCATGGACATGCCGATCACCGTGCCGCGCGCCTCGATCACGCAGGCAGTCGACGATCTTAAGGCGCGCGACATGACCCTCTGCCGCTTTCCCGAAGTGGCCATGGTCGTGGGCAAAGCGGGGCGCGCCGAGACTCCCTCGGACCCGGCGCCAATCGACATGATCGAAACGATGGTCGACTTCCGGCCGCGCGAACTCTGGCCGAAGCGCAAACTCGCCGAATCGGCCGCCGGCGCCCACGCGGCGGCCATTCTTGACGGGTTGATTGCCAAGGAATGGATTGCCGCCTCCAAAGACCGGGTGGCACGAGAACAGTTATTGGCCGCAATCGCGCCCGAGGCCATCTCCCGCTTCGACGCCGTGATGCGAGAATACGCCTACCAGCGCAACCGCGATTTCGAAACCTCGCTGGGTCCCGAGCTGGTGCGCTCGCTCGTCGAACAAATGGGCCGGCAGCTTTCGCGCAGCGGAGCTTTGATACAGGAGCTGGGCGGCGGCGAGATCGCCCTCGTCGCTGAGGCCGTGCTGCAGCACGTCGGACATCACCTGACGATGTCTCCTTCGCTCGCGGACGTGACGCAGCTCGCCGAGCACGCCGGTCGCGAGCTAAAGCGGCGGAAGCTGGTCGATCCGAGCGTGGATCTTTTCGCCAAGCACGGCGGCGCGGGACAGCGGTTGATCGAGTTGGCGGAGACCGCCTTGGGCAGAACGCCCGGCAACTTTTTTACGCAATTACAAGCCAGCGTGCTGGCGCAGCATGAAAAGCTGTGGCGCCAGCACATCCGGCGGCTGAATGCGGAACTTTTGGACCGTGGCGCAGAAATCTACACGCGCGTGGCACTGGAGGAGCTGCTCGCGCACGCCCAGATTCGCGACACGAACATCTCTGAATACCTGGCCGAAGTTCGTCACTTTCGCGCGAAACCGGCCGTGTTGCATCATGGGCGCCACGCCGGGCGACATACGCTCGAGCCGCCGCCCGAAATTGCCCCCCAGCCCGAATTGAAAGCGATGCAAGAAGAGTTCGCCAAAAACCTGCGGCGTCGACTGGTGCTGTGGCCTTGCGAACCGGCTGAGCTTTCCGATCCGGGCGGCGAGATCGATCGCACGCTGCAGATGCCCGGATGGGCCAACGTCTGGACGCGGCCGATCCAGAATCGTGTCGACATGCTGTTTACCGGCGTGAACACCGATGTCGGCATTCGCGTCCTGGGGCGGAATCTGGACGACGTGGTCCGCGCTTCCGAAGACATTGCCGCCGTGGTCAAGGGGCTGCCGGGCGCGGCCGACGTGATGGCCGAAGCGGTTCGTGGCAAAGGCTACCTGGAAATTCGCATCGACCGCGACAAGGCCGCCTTGGCCGGCGTGCGAGTTGGCGATATTAACGAAATCATCGAGATCGCCTTGGGGGGCAAAGTTGCTACACAAACCGTCGAAGGGCGCGAACGGCATAACGTGCGAGTTCGCTACGCCCGGTCAGACAGCGAAGACGAAGAATCAGTCGCACGACTGCTCGTTCCCGTGCGCAGCAGAGCCGATGATCCTCAAGACGCGGGCTCCCCACTGGAGCGCACCGTGCGCCGTTATGTCCCCCTGTCGCAAGTGGCCGACATCCGCATTACCGAAGGCCCGGCCTCCATCAAAAGTGAGAACGGCCTGCTGCGTAATTATGTGCGCCTCAACGTCCGCGGCCGCAGCGCCATCGAACTGGTTGATGCAGCGCGCCGCGCCGTGGCGGAACAGGTGACGTTGCCCGAGGGAGTCTATCTCGAGTGGACGGGGCAGTTCGAATACGACGCCCAGGCTATTCGCACACTGACGCTAGTGCTTCCGCTCGTGATTGGCCTGATTCTGGCGATTCTCTACTGGACCTATCATGACCTGGCCGACGCCTTGTTGATGTTGCTGGCCGTACCCGGCGCGATGGCCGGCGGGGTGCTGTTTCAATGGCTGTTGGGCTACGATTTTTCCGTCACGGTGCTCGTCGGCTATATCGCCTGCTTCGGCATGGCCACTTCGACTGGCATCATCATGCTGGTCTATCTGCGCGAGTCGATCGAAAAAGCGGGCGGACTAGACCGCCTCTCCTTGGCCGGATTGCGTGAGGCCGTGCTCAATGGCGCAGTGCACCGCTTGCGTCCGAAGCTGCTCACCGAGGGGACGACGATCATCGGCCTGGCGCCGATGCTCTGGGCCACCGGCGTTGGCGCCGAGGTCATCAAACCAATGGCCGCGCCCGTTTTGGGCGGCATCTTGATCGCAGATGAAGTAATCGACTTGCTGCTGCCCGTTCTGTTCTATTGGGTCCGCCGCAGGCGATTGATTCGGCGGCGCACACCTGACGCCAAACCGAAAGTTCTGGAAACTTCCAGCGGCCTTGCCGCGGCCGACGCGAACCGGCTGACGGCGCCCGCGGCACTATAGATAAAAGGCGAATCTATGATGTATCGTGAAAAACTCCTTGCCCTCGGGATCGGATCGATCATTGCTTTCAATATGATGGGCTGTGGCCGGACCGATGTAACTGATTATGTTCCGGCCGAAACATTGGCGCTTCAATCGTTGACCAAGGCGCTCGACGCTTGGAAGGATGGTCGTCAGCCCGACAAAATCGGCGCCACGAACCCGGCCATTGAAGCCCAAGACGCGGGTTGGAGCGGCGGCCAGAAACTCACCGCCTACGAAGTAGTCGGTCCTGAGAAAAGCCCCGATCAGAACCTGCGGTTCCGCGTCAAACTCACAATCTCCGGCGCCGCCGCTCCGCAAGACACCGTCTTCGTCGTGTTTGGCAAAGACCCGATCTGGGTCTTCAGTCAGGCAAGCTACGAGAAGCTATCGGGGATGTAAGGGGCTTAGTGCGCCTGCTCCCATGCGCGCCTGGCAGGACGGAAGCGCCCGCCGCACCAAAATAGCCGATAGCGAGCGGGCTCGCATCTTGCATTACCCCTGTTGGCCGCTTATCAAGACGAGTATCCCACCAGGAATGACGGGTTGCATCTCGCCCCTTTCTTTCTCGTCGAGCATTATCATGACGAAGCCCGCCGTCGAACGAATCAACTCCGCCGAAGCAGCCGAGCGCGCTCGAGCAGTCGTCCGAGAAGATCGATTTCCGCAGCTGGCGACGGTTGACGGCGACCAGCCGCGGCTGCGCCCCGTCTCGCCGGTGAAAACCGACGGCTTCACCATCTACGTCGCCAACCTGCGCACCTACCATAAAACGGCGGAAATCGCGGCCAACCCGAAGGTCGAGCTGTGCTATGTTGATTCCGGACACAACCAGGTGCGCGTCACCGGCACGGCAAGCGTGGTTACTGATCGATCGTTACTCGAGGAGATCTGGAGCGCTAGTCCCTTGCTTCGCCAGTATCTCGGCTCGCTCGACAATCCCGAGTTGATCATCTATCGCATTGAACCTAACCGGGTGCGATACATGCAGGAGTGGGCGCTCGAATACTATGAAGTCGAGCCGATTTGAGATGAGTGCGGCTACGAAGTTGCGCTCGCGCTAACGCCGCAACGGATACAGAAACGGCGGGGCGCTCCAGCGCCATTGGGCGCGCTCGGCCTGTTCGCCTTCGGAATCGTACCAACGAGCTTGCCGCAGATAGACGGAAGGAATGTGAACGAGCGCGCTAGCGATGGCCAATGAAGCGATCACGGCGCGCCCCCGCGAGGTCATGAGTAACATGGCTAGCGGAGCCAGCACAACGAGCGCCGCCAAGGGGATCGCCTCCGCGGCTAACCGCGAGCCCCAGCACCAACCGCCCCACCAGCAACGCCAACTGCTGACCAGCGCCAGATGGAGGCCGATTACTAACAGCGCCCACGTTTGCCAGCCGCGCGGCAACACGGCGCGCGGCGCCGGCAAGTGCTGGCGAAAGGCAGGCAATAGCGACAACAATCCCACAAGCAACCACGGTTGGTACACTGCCAATCCATGCGTCGGGCTAACAAGCACGCCGCACCAGCCACTTGGATCGTTGACAGCCCACAAACCGCCGCTCGTTTGCACGCTCATCGGTCCCAGAGGCGTGCCATAGACTGACCAGTTCACCGCGGCCCATGGCAAGACAGCCGCCGTCGCTACGGCGGCAATCGCCAATGCTCTCCGAGGCGATCGAAGAAAAACCCAGGCTCCGAAGCTGCCTACAATCAGGCCCGCCGACAGCCGGCACGCCAGCATCATCGCACACGCGACGCCTTGGAGCGCAGCCGCTCTCCAGTTCGGCGCTTGCCACGAGCGGAACTCGACGAGCAACAGAATTTCGGTCCACATGATCACGCCGCCGTGCTGCCACAGCGCCTGCCCGACCGTGGAGAACATCACCGAGCCGGTGGCAAGGATCCAGCTGGCCACAAAGGCAGTGCGGGCGTCGACCAGGTGCAGAGCGAGCAGAAAGAACAGCCCCAGGCACGCGGCCGAGACGGCCGCCGCCGCCAACTTCTCAAGCCGTTCGTGGACTAGCGGCGAATCGAGATCGGCGCCGAGCGCCCAGCTCGCCGCCACGACCGGCAGCGCAAAAGGAACCATGCCGGACGGGTAGTGAGAGTAAAGCCCGTCGGGGCAACGTAAAAAGAAGTAAGGCGCCTCGTCCATGGCTGTAAATAGCCGCAGCCGTGCGTAGTTCTCGGCGTAGGGAGTCAGTTCCATGCGCTGCCGCGTGATCAGGCTCACGGCGGTCAGTACGACGGGACGCGAATCTCCCGATTGAATCCCTTGGTCGCGCAACATCAGGAACAACGCGTCGGGCAATACCGCCAACAACAAGACGGCGTTCCACGGTATTCGCGAATCCACCGTGGGAAACAAGACTGCCGACCGCCAGGCGCGGGCCAGCGCGCCGCGCACCCGCAAACGAAGAGCAGGCCAGATGGCGCAAAGCGCGCCAAAGCAGCCGACGAACAGCGGCGTCCAGAAATTTCCATTGCCGCCGCGCAACAGGGCGACGGCAGGGGTGGCCCCCAGGATGATCAGCGTTCCCTCAGGCCACCATGAACGAACGAACCGTCTGTACGAATCATTCAAGGCTCACCTCCTCGGCGAGCCGGGTCGCGACGCTGTTACCTGACCGCACATCAGCATGCCCGCTTCGCGCCCCAGACGGGCGGTGAACCGCTGCGCTGCACCAGCGAGCAAGTGGTGAGAATCGAAAAAGTCTTCTTCCGGCATCCAGCGCCGAGCATCGATCAGCGGAACGCTCGCCTCGCGAGCTGCGCCGCGTACAAGCTCTTCAACCTTTTGATTTGCCCCCGGCGAATACCAACTTGTGAACCGATCTCCTTCGGGCATCAGCAGCAGCGCCGCCGGCAAATTTTCGCTGCGGCAAAGTTTCAAGATTTCCTGCAAGGCGCGTACCCCTGGGCCCGGGCGAAATTCGCCGAGCGTCTTGGCATATTTGTGCTCCGCCACCAACAAGCCGCCTGTTCGGCTTTCCGCCGGGCAACTCTTTTCGTCGAGCGGTTGCCAACCGCATCGATCGAAGTAGGCGTAGCAACCGTTACCCCAGCCTTCCGGCGGCAGCCAACTTGTCGACAACCGGCCAAGGATGCCATAGCGATGCGTATGCCACGCAGCGGCGGCGCCGCGATACCACGCAAAGCGATTGATCGCAAAGGATGCGTCGCAACGTTCTAATAGCGATAGATCGGCGTGCCAGAGGCGAGACGTGCTCAATGGGTCAGACTCCAGCAGCGGTTCCGCCGCCGCCAGCATGGCCGGAAAGACTTCGATCAGCACTAACTCGGGCTTGACGCCGTCGGCCAGCAGGCGATTCAAAACGATCAGCTCAGTCAGCGGCCCGGCCGCTGCGAGCCCGAAGTTATAAACCACGGCGTCTTCGCCCAGAGTCGCCCGAAGCTGCGTCTGCAGGCCGTTGGCATCGGCGCCGTTGTAAACGCGCGAACTGCCCAACAATAACACGAGAGCCGCCTCGCTCGGCGCATCGGCGAGACATCGTTCTAGCTGATGTCGTTTTCGTCCGTAGAGCGGGTCGCGAAATTCCGGAAAGCGGGTTTCGATCGCTGCAAGTAATGAGAGTTGCAAGGCGCCAAACGCCGCCAGCGACCAGACGATGGCGCTTCGCGCATGCCGCGCAAACCGCAGCTGCCCCCCGGGCGGCGAGCGTCGGCCAATTGTGCAATGATGCTGGGAAGTCACTTCGCTCAGGCAACCGGAACGCGGTTATCGACGAGAAGCTGGCCCTATTGCCAGCGGGGCGAGAGTAGCGAAGTTTGCTGGGACGCGTCAACGCCAGCTTGCGGGCAATACGCACACGCGAGAAGCCTTCCTGAATCGCCGAGGTTCGCCAGGTTCAACTGAGCGGCCGTTTCCGGCTCCGGGCCATTAATAACTCGGCGGCGCATAGACCGTCAGCAGAAATGCAACCTCGTCGCTCCGGTTGTAAAGATGGTGCCGCGCCCGAGCCGCGATAATGACAACCGTACCCGCCTTCGCGCTTTCGTTCCGCTCGTCAATAACCAGGTCAATTCGCCCTTCGACGACGTAGATGATCTGATCCCCTTGGTGGGTCTCCTCAGGACCTGAATCCTGATGCGGCTGCAGCGTCATCACGCCAATCTGGCTCAAGGAAGTGCCTTGGACGATTTTGAAGAACTCGCCCCGGTGGCGGCTGATATCGACTGGCGGAAGACGTTCCACGACGGGCTCCCTAACGATTACGGGTCGTCAACAATTCGGCCCTGCACCCTCCTGCCAGTAGCAAGCGGCGTGCCAAGAGCAGAGAGTTCCAACGATCAAGGCATGTCTGACAATTTCTCACCAACCAAGCCCGCCGCCGCGACGAATCGCCAGCCCCAATGGAACACCAGATGCCCAGGCGGCAACCCGAATCGTCAGGGGCGAACGTGCGAGTCCGATCGGCGCCGTTGATGGCCTAAAGCAATCGCTGCTAGATGCGAGCGGCAAGTCGGATCTTTACTTGTCGATCTTAGATATGAACTTGCCCGCAATTTCGTAGAAGAGTCCGACGGTGCGGCAGCGCAGCACTTCCAGCAGTACGTATGTCTTGTCGCCTGCAGGAGCCGAGAGCTCAAGCGCCAAGAACCTTTCGGAAATATCGCGGGTGTGGTACAGAGCGATGCCGCTGCCGGAAATGTCGCGAGAGACGGCGACAAACGGCTCGCCGATCTTCTGCAAATCTTCGTCTACAGGCACAGCGGCAACCCGCAGGCGCACGGCATACCTCGGCTCCGTCCGGCTATCGGGCCCTTCATAGTACTTGGAATGCCGGATCACGCGCTCCACGAAAGCTGCGATCGCCTCGGGCGGGCGATTCATTTGCTCTGGCTCAAACGTGAAAAGCTTTTCCTGAACTCCCAGCATAGGCGCAGCGCATGCTTCGTGTGATCGACATCGATTGGCGCCGCCTGAAGTCGAGAGCCCTAGAACTCCCGGATACAACAAGGCGCGTCCCATCGTGAAACGCTCCTGTCTTTAACCACGCAAGCCTAGCACCTGCTCAGCCATCTGCATCACGGCGCTCAAATTCGCGACGCAACGAGTGCCATCGGAAGCCGCGCCAACCCGACAATCGGAGTTATGCGCAAAATGCCGCGCTGAATTGGGTTGAGCAGAAATCTCCGTCGGCGCCGCCTGTACTGCGAGTGCGGGCGTTGGCACGGCCGTATAACTGCAATAACCTGCCATGAAAATTGCCCGAAGGCAATTTGCAGTCTACCCATTAGGAGAGCGGTTTCCGGGCTGCAAGCCAATGATCTCAAGTCCTTGTCCGCACGATGAACGTCGGCAGCGAGCTCAACAGCGGCCCGTGCTACGACAGCAACCACCCGAGGCGCCGTTGATGACCAGCAATTTTATCGACGCGATAAACGAGAACAACGCGGGTTCGCCGGCGACTGACGGCGCCGCGCCTTTCGAACTTTTGGACATGACGACGCGCGGCGAAGACCGCCGCGCCGTCTTGCGATTCGGGTTTCCGCACAAGCAGTACGTAGCGCCCTACCAAGGCGGTTGCCTGCCGAGTCGGGCTTCATTCAAGGAAGTCAATTGCCGCGACGTTTCGGAACACGGGTTCTCGTTTCTCACCACGAGTCCGCCCGATTTCGATCTGCTCGTGGTGGCGCTCGGAGTCGCGCCCGATCTGACCTACATGACGGCGCGCGTGGAGAATCGCATTTGCGTTTCGGAGGGGGCGAGTCCCATGTACCGGATCGGCTGCCGGTTTATGGGCCGACTGAAGTAGCACTCCAGTTCGAGCGGTCAAGCTTGCGGAAGATCCAGGCGTTCGAGCGAAAATCGGCGCCCAACCAATCCGGAGCTGTGCGTTGCAGAGGCGACGCACTCCATCAAATGGAGTTGGACGGTCTTAGTCACGACGTGGCGCCGCGTGCTGTTTTCTCCGCACGTTTCGGTGAACCGATGGCGCCGGCAGGTTTTGTCTTGCTGCGGGGTTTCGACTTGCGATTGCCCGAGTCGTGCCGCACGGCCTCGCAATGCTCGATGTACTTCTTGGCAGGCACTCGCCGGATGGCCTCGCCGATGCACTCGAGCGCGAGATCATCTAGCTTTTTGAATCGTATGCATGCCTTGCCCATATCGAGCTTTTTACCGGTTTTTGCCCAAGCATCACGAAACCAGGCGGCAAGCGGCGAATCGCCATACACGCACATCAGGTAGAGCGACATGTAGTTCTTTTGCGACGCCAGGCCGGCAAACGGCAACGGCTGCTTCGGGTCGCAATGATAGCCCGCCGGATAGACGCGATGCGGCACATAGTAACCGATCATGCCGTACTGCATCCCTTCTTCGTAGTCTCCATCGAGATTCTCTTGAATCACTTGGCGGACCGCCTCGATGACTCGACGTCGATCCTCGGGAAGGTCGGCAAGATACTGCGCGACGGTGATGGCTTTGCTTTGCATGCGGCCTTTCCGCGTTAGCGGTGCTTGCTTTCCCCCGACTGTGCGATCCGGGGGCCAATCTTTGGACCGATTCGTCGATTCGGCTCAGAACCGTTGGAGCAATCGGCCCATGCGCTGATTATCTCCCCCATCATGGGCTACTGCAACCAAGCCGACGAGTTCTGTGCCTGTACAAGCGCGCCGTTTCGGCACGCAAATGCAGACAAGCGAGTGAAATCGCACTGCCAGACCAAGAGATTTCAGCGGCGCGCATGCCGGCGAAAAAGAAGGCTGCTATCTGCCAGCTTCCGCAGCTAACCCGGGCTCTTGTCGAATGCCCCGAGCCAACCGGGGTTCTTGGCAGTGCTGTCGAAACCGTTGCCGGTCTTGAACGGTTCGAACTCGCCCGTGGCGGCAACGTCTGCCGTCCGTTTGAGTAATGCCGCGAGTTGCTCCGTCGAGAGCGGCTTAAACGTCTTCACGGCCTCAAGCGCCTGCTCGAGTATCTCCATGCTGTCGATGCCTGTAATTACGGTCGACGTTGGAAGGTTGAGCGCGAAATGCAGGCATTCCATCGCGGTCGCCAACTTACTCTTTAGAATTATCCCGTCCCCCATCGACTTCATGCCCAACACGCCAATGCCATCTTTCGCCAGTGTTGGCAGGACTAGTTGGCCGAAGCTGCGGAAATGGGCGTCCATCACGTTGAGCGGCATCTGCACCGCGTCGAAGCGGAAGTCGTGCTTCGCGGCGACTTCCAACATCCGCAAATGGACGAGCGGGTCCTTGTGGCCGGTGAAGCCAATGAAGCGCACTTTGCCCGCTTCCTTAGCGGCCAAGACAGCCTCCATCGCTCCGCCTTTGGCAAAGACGCGATCAGGATCTTCGAGCCGAATAATCTCGTGGTGCTGGAGCAGGTCCACATGGTCGGTCTGGAGCCGCTTAAGAGATTCGTCGATCTGCTTGGCGGCAGCCTCCTTGGTTCGGCCGTCAATCTTTGTCATCAGAAAGACCTTGTCGCGATAACCTTCGCGCAACGCCTTGCCCATACGAAGTTCGCTGCCGCCGTCATGGTAGTCCCAACTGTTGTCCATGAAGTTGATGCCGCGATCGATGGCGCTGCGGACGATTTTAATGCTGTCTCGTGCGTCCTTCTGTCGACCAATGTGATGCCCGCCCAACCCGATCGCGGAGACCTGTTCGCCGGTGCTGCCTAACGTGCGGTACCGCATGTCGCCACGCACCGTTTCTTCGGGCTTGGGCAGTTGAGTTAATGCCTCCGGCGCCGCCGCAGCAGCATTGATTCCCGACAGTCCACTGGCCGCCGCTGACGCTCCGGCCACCGCCGACACCGATTTCAAAAAGTCGCGACGCTGCATATCAATTTCTCACGTCCGATGTTTGAGATGCAATCGCGCCATGACCATCACGTGGCCGACCGACGACTGGCATTGCTCTCTGGCCGTTAAAACGGCATCCGGTTCCAGGCAAGACCGTAAATCAACGTACTGGCGGTGCCGCATGGGAGTAGCGAACGAGGGATGCCTGCATAGCCCGTGCCGACGACTCGACAAAATGGGAAGAACTTATAACAGCCTGGCGGCGTCGGTTGAACGCAATGACGAATCGCGCCCCATCGTCCATGCTGGACGACTGAGGGCCTCGCTCCCATAAATCGCATACGACGATTCCAGCTCCTTAAGCGGTCTTTGCCGCCGGCATTTGACTCTGACAACAACGCGGTGCGGGATTGCCGGCAGACTGTTGGTTTATCGGCACGCAGATTGCCAGATGAAAGTCGCGCTGACCCCAATTGCAACATCATTGTGGTACATCATGGCTTCCGCCCATCGCACAGTCGGTTCAGGGCCTGTGGTTCACACGGACATTCCTGCACGCATGGATCGTCTTCCGTGGAGCCGGTTTCACTGGCTGATTCTGTTTGCTCTGGGCGTGACGTGGGTCCTCGATGGCCTCGAGGTCACCTTGATGGGCGCTATCAGCGGCGTGCTTAAGAACCGCGAGACCCTGGGCTTCTCCAGCGACCAGATTGGTCTGATTGGTTCCTGCTATGTGGCAGGAATGGTTGGCGGTTCGCTCATATTTGGCTATCTGACCGACCGCTTGGGCCGGCGATTGTTGTTTTTCCTCACCTTAGTCGTTTATCTCGGCGGCACGTTGTTGACGGCGTTTTCTTGGAATTTGGAGAGCTTTGCTTTGTTTCGTTTGATCACGGGCGCTGGTATCGGCGGCGAGTACGCCGCCATCAATTCAGCCATCGATGAACTCATACCAGCCCGGCGGCGCGGCTGGGTTGATCTGATCGTTAACGGCAGTTACTGGTTAGGGGCGGCTCTGGGATCGATCTCGACCATGGTCATTCTTAATCCGCGTTGGCTCGCCGCCGACCTGGGGTGGCGGATGGCATTCGGCGGCGGCGCTGTGATCGGGCTCGCAATTCTGCTGGTACGCAAGCATGTCCCCGAAAGCCCTCGCTGGCTCGTGCTGCATGGTTATTCGAGTCAGGCAGAACAGATCGTGCGAGATATTGAGCGGGGCGTCGAAAAACAGGCTGGGAAACGGCTGGCCGCTGTCGACAAAACGGTCGCCATTCATTCGCGGCGCCGCTATGGCTTGATGATCATTTTACGGGCTATGCTCACGCAATATCGGCGACGATCGTTGCTTGGGCTCTCGCTGATGGCTGCGCAAGCGTTCTTGTTCAATGCTATTTTCTTCACGTATGCCCTGGTGCTGAACAAGTTTTATCGGGTGCCCTCGGAGGACACCGGCTTATATCTGCTGCCGTTCGCCTTAGGTAGCTTTTTGGGTGCGGTATTGCTGGGGCGCTTCTTCGATTCGGTGGGACGTCGCCGCATGATCAGCGCCAGTTATGCCGCATCAGCAACATTGCTGGTTATGACCGGCGTATTGCTTCAGCAATCATTGCTTACGGCCTTCAGTCAGACGGCGCTCTGGACAATAATCTTTTTCTTCGCCTCCTCCGCCGCCAGCGCTGCGTACCTCACAGTCAGCGAGATCTTCCCGCTGGAAGTTCGCGGCCTTGCAATCGCTATCTTTTTTGCCATCGGCACGGCCATAGGTGGCGTGGCGGCGCCCTGGATGTTCGGTTGGCTCATCGCCACCGGCTCGACGGCAGCTCTGCTTGGGGGCTATCTGCTGGCCGCGGCGCTGATGTTTGCCGCTGCCGTCGTCGAGTGGATGTTGGGCGTCGATGCCGAGCGGAAGTCGCTGGAAGAAATTGCACCGCCGCTGGCGAGCATCGACGGCTAAAGCCGCCCGGCGCCGCGCCGGGTGGATCGCCGGCCGTCCGTTACAGCCCATGGCAGAATCTATGCGCTGTTGGCGATCGCGCGCATCAACCCAAGGCGCGGAGATTTTGACCGCGGGCTAGTGACACAAGCTATTGCAATTCGCCGCCATTTCGCTACCCTTTTGCGTTGCGGCGTCGTCCGACCTATGGCAGGCCGGGAGTTGGCAGAAAATGGAAGAGCCAGATCTGCGCAAATTGCTTGACCGACTTTCAGCATTACGACATCAGGCGGAACTGGAAACCAGTCCCCAGCGCCGCGACGAACTGTCGTGTGCAATTAAGAACTGCCAATTGAAGATTTTAGAGCTGATCGAACTCAGGCGCTAACTTCTGTTCCGCGGCGGCCAAGGCAGCGATTCGAGCTCGTCTTTCAAAAAACACTCGGGACGGCGCCATCTCTAGTGGCTGAACCGAAATAGCGGACATTTGCCGCGGGCATGCACTTTGCGAAGCCTTCCCTAGTCGGAAACAGTCTTGGCCGCTTCCGGACGTCCGAACGCTTATCGCTGCCCGACTAGCGCCGAGATACTTCTGAAACAGTGCGTTCAGTTTCGTTCCACCAGATCGTCACCGACGATTGCTGACCGCCGCCGTCATGCCCGTCCATGTAACAGTTGCCCACGGCCATATCCGAGTCGCCGTCCTCGTCCAAATCCGCAACAACCAGAGCAAGATGATCACATGTACCAAGTTCCAGCGGGCGACGCTCAAAGTGGCCCGGCTCCGTTTGCTCCAGCCAACAGACCGCGTCAAATCGATCCTTTCCAAAACGTTTCAAGATCTGAGGCAATAGCATCGCGACGGCTACGACGTCCAGATCGCCGTCGCCATCCATATCAGAAGCCGCTGCACGGCGGCATCCAGGCATGGCAAGTAATGGATGAGGAACCCAAGGAAACTCGCCCCGATTCTCTAACCACTGCACGGAGTGGTAGGGCTTGATGTAGTATCGGTCGTCGCCATCGCCATTGGTAACCAGCAAGTCGAGATCGCCATCGGTGTCGAGGTCGACAAGTTCGATGCCGCTTGATCCCCAAGAGGGGTTTGGCGCGGCGTAAATGCGCCGCGTTTCGAACGTGCCGTCTCCTCGATTTAAAAACGCTTCGATGACCTCGTGCTCCTGACTGATCAGGGCGACGAAATCCAATGTTCCATTGCCGTCAAGATCGGTCGGAGGAACGTGTATCGTGCCATGTCGGTTGTCGACTTCTCGTGCTTCGAATTTTGGCTTGCCGGCTTCGACGCTCTGGTTCTTCAACAACAGGATTTGGCCTGCTTCGAACCAGCCGAACACCGCGACTAACACGTCCTGTCTGCCGTCGCCGTCGAAGTCGCCCGGCCGCACGTCCGCAACTCGGCCGATGCCTGCGGCCAACTCAAGGGACTGGCGCTCTCCCTCGCCGGGCTGTTGCTGAAGGCAAATCACCCGCCCGAGCCGCAGGTCCGTTGGAAGAAAGTTTCCCAGATCTGCAACGACCAGATCAACCAAGCCATTGCCGTCCAGATCGCAAGGCTCAGCGCGGCAAGGGTTGGCCAACGTTTGCGAGCCCGGTTGGACCAAGACCGCCAGCTCGCCGTCGGGCCGTATCGAATACAAGCCGCCCGAGCGCATGTCGCTCACAAGCAATGTGCGGGGATCCCCTGTTGCAAGCTGAGCCCAACTCAATCCAGCGACTGCAGGAGGAATTGATTCTGCGCCCACGCGGAGTTCGGTGCGTCTAAATCTCAAACGATCCGGGGCGGAGTCGCCGCTGGACTTGATCGAATAATCGTCATAGGGAATTGCCTTCCTTTCGAAGTATGCCACGACAGCCTCCCTATCCGGCGCGGGCTCATTGGCAAGCGGAGAAGTCTGGTGAAACCTGTAAGCCTGTTCGACTTCATGACGCCACGCTTCGCGAGGCGCATCGGATGCGCGAGGCAATGCATGGCACTTAGCACAGAACACTTCCACTTGCGGGCCAACTGCGGTCTCCAGTTGCTCGTCGTTGAGACCCGCTCGTGACGGCGCGGCATGGAGAGGTTTATTTGCAACCGCGCCTGGACCGGCAGCATTGTCCTCGACGGAGCAGCCGACCGTAACACAAATGAGTATAACGGCCGCATAAAGCCGTTTGGACGACAAAACGAAACGCCGCAAAGAAACGCAGGGCGACTTGCGCGCAGCACGAGCTCCCAACGCGGTCGACCTTCTGCGCAATAACATCGCTGCTCCTGTGTCCCGAATTACCCAGGTAGTGCTGATAGGAATGCTTTGGTTACATGAAACTCACGCCCATTTACATTCTGCCGAATCGCATGTGGCATTGACGCGCCGCGGCGAAGCGCGGAGTTTGCTAATAAATAAAAACCATGTTTTTATTAACGACACATTGGGAGGCGACGAGATGACGCACTTACGCAAATACCCCGGAATCCGTTCATGCAGTCGCCGCTCAATTCCCAACCGTGGACAACTGGTTGCATGGGCGCATATCAGCCGGCGCAGCGATAAAAGCGCGGCACCATACAATCAACTGAGTTAAGCCACCGAAACGCAAGCGATATGGCTCACGAATTTATTGATGTGATCATCATTGGAGCCGGAGCTGCCGGGCTAGCTGCCGCGCGTCAACTATCCGTGGCGGGACTGCGAGTCGAAGTGGTTGAAGCGCGCGACCGCATTGGCGGAAGAATTCACACGTTGCGTCCCGCCGGCTCTCTTCTGCCCGTCGAGGCCGGCGCCGAATTCGTGCATGGCGAGCCGCAGGAAAGCTGGTCGATTATTCGCGACGCACGCCTCTCCGCTTATCAGATCGAGGAGCGACATCACGAGGTGTTTCATGGGAGGCTCCAACCGCTTCAGCAGGGGAGCGATTGGGAACAAATCTTCGCGCGGCTGGATCTATTGGACGACGACGATCCATCATTCGCTGAATTCCTCGAGCGCTATTGCGAGACATTTCGGCTACGACCAAGGCCCAAGCAATCGCTTACGTGGAAGGTTTCAACGCCGCGGACAGCAACCTCGTCAGCGCTCGCTGGATTGGGCAATCGGAACAGGCCATTGCAGGCGAGCGATCTTATCGCATTCACGACGGCTATGACCGCGTCATGCAGTTTATGGCGGACGGGATCGACCCGAAAACAACACGCATTCGACTCAAAACGCTCGTGTCGAAGGTTAATTGGCGGCCGGGGCGAGTCGAATTACAAACCTCGTCCGCAGCGGGCGGCGCCAAGGCATCGTTGGCCGCGCGCTGCGTTCTTATCACCTTGCCCCTAGGCGTGCTTCAGCTCCCGAATGGTTCGCGCGGCGCGGTGGAATTCACACCCGACTTGCCGCACAAGCGTGCTGCCTGGGCCCAGCTTCGAATGGGCGGCGTTGTTAAACTGGTTTTGCGGTTTCGGGAGCCGTTCTGGGAACCGCTGGCGCCAGACGGTCTGGTCTTCCTGCATGTGCCGGATGAGCCGCTGGCCACGTGGTGGACGACTCGGCCGATGCGATCGGCAATTTTGACTGGCTGGTCCGGCGGCCGCCAGACTGACGCGCTTCGCGGTCTTGACGCGGGCGGCATTCTCGATCGCGCGCTTGACGCCCTTTCGCATGGATCGACTCTGTCGCGGGCCGAGATTGAGGCGGCGCTGGACGCTTCGCACGTGTTCGATTGGCGCGCCGACGAGTTCAGCCGAGGCGCCTACGCCTACGTTCCGTCTGGCGCAGACGCGGCTCCAGAACAACTTGCTAAGCCGGTGGCAAACACGCTCTTTTTTGCAGGCGAAGCCACGGACCGGCGACAGATGGGCACGGTGGCCGGCGCAATCGCCAGCGGCGCTCGGGCGGCACGCCAGATTTTGCAAGCTCGCGCGGACGCCGAAGCCCGCTAGCCGCTCGGCGTTCCGGTTAGTCGGACCGCCGCAAGCGAATTCCTCTCTCTCAAGCCATGGCTGGCTCCAACTCGACCTTGAGCCAGCCCGGTTCGCGCTTGTCGAACGCCTTGTATGCTTCCAGAGCGTTGACGATTGGCTGTATTTGCGTCAGCACTCTCGTTGGCTCGGCCTTGCCTTCTTCCACCAAGCGAATCAATTGCGGGATGTACTTGCGATGCGGGCAATTGCCCATCTGAATCGTCAGGTTCTTGAGCATCGCCATGCCCAATGGAAATCGCGACATCGTCTCGGGGTAGACGCCAATCACGGACAAGGTCCCGGCTTTCGCCAGCGATTGTACAGCCCATTGGACGACTTGTGAGGGAGCGTCGCCTGGCATCCAGTTTCCGCCCCAACTGGCGTTTGTCCCCTCGATCGCAATCTCTTTCTGCTCTTCTTTAAACTGCTTCTTCAAAGGTTTCGAGGCCGCGTAGGCCGGGCCATCGTGCGGACGCACGGCATCAACGCCTACCGCATCGATCGCTCGCAGCACTCCGACCCCCTTGGTGGCCTCTTTAAGAAAAGCGACCGGCTCGACCTCGTCGAAGTTGACAGGCTCGGCGCCGAGTTCGCGTGCTTTGTCGAGCCGGTCGGGCAGGCGATCGACGGCGAAGACGGGGCCGGCGCCAAGCAGCTGCGCGCTAATGACAGCGAACAGGCCCACTGGCCCGCAGCCGAACACAACGACCGAATCGCCCGGCTTGATGCCTGCGATATCAGCCCCGAAGTATCCGGTCGGAAAGATATCGGAGATGAGAATCGCCTGGTCATCATCCACATCCGAGGGCAATTTGACGAGGGTGGCATCGGCGAGCGGAATGCGGGCGAACTCTGCTTGCAGACCGTTGATGGGTCCGGTGCTCGCAGGTCCGCCGAAGAATGCCGTACCGGCTTGCGGTCCATTGGGATTTGCTCGATCGCATTGGGAATAATAGCCCGCGGCGCAGTAAGAGCAGCTGCCGCAACAAATCGTCGAGCAAACGACGACGCGATCTCCCACCCGCATGTCACGGACGCGTTTGCCGACCTCTTCCACGATGCCGACCCCTTCGTGCCCCAAGATCACGCCGGCCTTCATGCCGGGCATCGTGCCTCGGACCATGTGCAAGTCGGTCCCGCAGATTGCGCTAGCAGTGAGCCGGATGGTCGCGTCCGTCGGTTGCTCAATTACTGGCTCCTTGACATCGTCCAAGCGAATATCGCCTATCGCATGAAATACAATGGCCTTCATGACTTTGCTCCTGATTATGGGTCGCACTATTTGGCTGCAAGCCGCGTGCCGCAGAGCGGGCCAGCTGGGCATTCGCGACCGGTGATGATCGCCTATGGCTGAAGAGAATGCATTCGACCATTTAACAAGCGCCTAGCAGCCATCATCGACTGCGGGTCGCCTTATCGAGTCAGCGCCGACGATGTGACGCGAAGCTCTTTCGATGGCTCGATGGGATCCGTTACAGGCACGCGCGGTCACTTAAATACGGAAGGCCGAACAATCTGCGAATTGAGCCTCCCCCACTGCGCGTTCCTTCACAATCACTCAACGACGCTGATTCGTCTTGAGTGGGTTGGCCGCACGATCGGATCCGCCCGGCCCCGCCGCCGGCGCACCAACGCCATGGTCATCGTTTCGCGCGGCGGCCTTCGAATCTGCCGTGCTGTTGGCAGGGGAAGCAGCGTCATTCTCCCCCGTTGTATGCCGATTCGCCGATGTCGACTGACTGCATCCTGCCGCCGCTGTAAAGAACAGAACGCACATGATCGAAATAAATCGTTTCATAGCTCAGACCCAGGGCGGTTGAAGATGAAGCGCACAGGCTCGCCTCGTGCGACAAACTATTGCGAATGGCCACCGCAAATGCCATACCTGTACAAGCGATCGTCGAATTTGCGTTCGTCAACCATGGCTCACTACGCAAGAATACCGCTGGAACCATGATCGAACAGAGACGACTGACGCCACTGTGGATTCGCACCTGAGCGTGCGGCGATCAGCGCGGCGGCTGGCTGTCATCGCATGGAGTTAGCAGAGTCCGGCGCACGCCGCGATTGCGCCGGGTTCGCGTTTTTACGCGAACAGTGGCTCCTCAGCGTCATGTGCGGCGGCAAACTGCCGGCAACCGTTCATCATTCGCCACGGAAACTGGGAAACCATCCTGGATAGCGATTCGATTGGCGTCGGCGGAGCATCATGTACCCAAACCAGAGATAATAGAACGCCAGGTTCGCCAGCAGTGAAACCGTGGCGGCCAAGACAGGCGAATTTGAGACCTTGAGCAGCACGACAAATAAATTGCCGCACATACCGAGGCCGAAGGGGACCATCGACCAGATAAGAATTCGGCTGGTGAACTGGTGAAACTTTTCTGTCGCTTCGCCCTGTTCCACGTAACGGTGATAGGTGGCGGGCATCATCAACAACAGCATCGTCAAGCTCAAGAGCGCGAGGCTGCTGACGAAGACTGTCTTTGAAATGGCGGGCAGATCGTCGAAACCTTTGGACATCGCTGCGCCGCCCTGAAACCCGATCAGGACCTGCACTCCCGGCAGGATCATCTGCGTTTCCATGAGCGCGTACATGATCTTTTCGTTCAACGAGGCGCCGCCGCCGGGGGCGACCGAGTCCTTGTCCTTCATCGCTTCTTGTTCCTTAAAAGCACCAATCGCCGAGGCATTCGCCCGCCCGCGCAGACGCCATCCGTAGAGCATCAAGAATCCAATGATGGAGATGCCGATGCCACAGGCGACGCCTATGGCGGGCGATGCTAGCTTCGCCATGATGATTTCAAAATCGACTCCCAAACCAAGCACAAAGGGTATCACTGCCAAGCTAATGACATGCGAAGTGAATGCGTGCAATTCCTCGCTTGGCATTCCTTCTTCGACAATGCGGTGATAAGCGGAGGGAGCGATCAGGACTGCCAATCCCAGCACCATCATCGTGGTTGCCCCGGCATGTAGATACTGGGAACGGACTGGTAAATCGCTGAACTCCCTGGCCAACGTTTCCTGCAATTGGATGCCCAGCAATAATTGGGCGCCGAGCCGCAGGATATTGGTCTCGTTGTACGCGAAAAACACCTTGTCCTTGAGCTTGGCCATTGGCTGTCTACTTACGCTGGACGATCGATTCTCGCGCCGCTGCGCGGTTGCCATCTTAGTAAGCCACGTCAGCGGTAAATCCGCGGAATCATAGCGCAGTGTGCCCAAAAGACAACCCGCCGGCGGTTCATTGCCGCAGACTGGCGCACTTGAGGGAATCGGCAAGCTATGATTTGAATATGGAGAAATTACTCAATTTGCTCGCCATACCAGGTCCAAGCGGCGATGAAGGCGCCGTTGCGGATTATCTCGAAGGCGAGCTGCGCGGCTCGCCCAATGTGCGCCTGCACCGCATCGGCGATAATGTGATCGCCGTCCGCGGCGCGCCCCGTGTCGCAATCTTCGCGCATACGGACACGACCGGCTATACGCTCGGTTATCGCCGGCAATTGATTCCGATCGGCTCCCCCGCGCCGCAAGATAAGGATGAGTTGCTCTGCTCTGATGGCTTGAGAGGGCGACTGCGTACTACGGCGAGCGCTCACCGCCAAGCGCAGTTGCGACGCGTGCGAGACGCGGAGGGCAACAAGGCAAAACCCGTACCCGGGTCACGCTGGGTCTATGCACGCCAGCCTGAAATGAAAAATGGCGCCGTCACCGCGCCTTATCTCGATAATCGCGCGGGCGTCTGGGCCGCTCTGGAAACGCTCGCCCGCTGCGAACATGCTGCCGTTGCCTTTTCCACCGGAGAGGAACGACACGGCCATGGCGCCCGAGTTTGTGCCGACTGGCTATTCCGCGAGCACCGTATCGCGCGGGCAATCATTGCCGATCTGACCTGGCACACAAGCGACACGCCGTGTGGCAAGGGCGTCGTGATTTCTTTGCGCGATGCTTTCTCGCCGCGGCAGGCGTTCCTCGACCTTGTCCTGAAATTGGCCAGCGAAAGCGGCATTGCGCATCAACGAGAGATTCAGTCGGCCGGTTCTTCCGACGGCGGACATCTTCTTCGCTCGTCGCTTCCGCTCGACTGGGTCTTTGTCGGCGCCCCGGAGAAGAATCCGCATACCTCGCGCGAGCGAGCGGTCGTCGACGATCTGAAGGCGATGGTCGACATGCTGGAATACCTGCTGAAAAGGTTGACGGACGGCGACGGTTGATGGATGAAAGGATTCGGCAGAGGCGTGCATGCGGCAGGTTGTCGTTTGTCGTCCGCCAATTCAAATTAGTCTTATGCCTGCTGTCGCCTACGAAATCGCCGTATTTCTTGGATGGCATCTAGCTTGGGCTAGCGA
>JAICIG010000090.1 GCA_025924495.1 Pirellulales bacterium
GATGTTGGACGTGACGTTGAGGAAGAACGTGTCATTGCCAGGCGTGCTGACGCCGCCGTTGTCGTCGCCCTGAAAATCGTTGGCGCCACTGAGGGCGTCCGCCTGAATCGTGAACACGTCATCGCCGCCCATGCCCTGGATCGTCGTCGCGCCCGTCGCCGTGGTCGCGTTGACGGCGATTGTGTCGGAGCCTTCCGACGCTCGCACATTCAAATTCTCCAGCCGATTGGACAGGCTCACGGGGCCTGGGTTGAAGGTGTAGTCTGCGTAGGAGTAATCGATGTTCGCAAAAGCGAAATTGGCCAACCGCGTGAGGCCGGGGATGGTGAACTGGGGCGCCCCGACGCCATTGAGCAACGCATAAACGGCGCCGCCGGCGACGTTGCCAATGCTCGCTGGCCCATTCAGCGATGGGTCATTCGAGGCATCGACGTTGAGCGTATCGTTCGCGCCGGATGGAAGCACATCATCGGGCAGCACGGTGACATTGCCTTGAATGCCCAGCAGCGAGCCGGTTCCCGGCGTGGCGAAGCCCGCCGCCGTGTTGCCGATGGTGAACGTATCGCTGCCGCTGTCGCCGCCGAGGATGTAGTTGGTTCCAAACCCTGTCGAGCGAACATCCACCGTGTCATCGGCAGAGCTGCTCTCAAAGTAAAAGCTGCTCAGATTCGTGTAGCTGATGTTGGCCCAGCCGGTGCTGGTGAGCAGATTGTTGGTCAATGTGGCGGTGACGGCCGTGGCGCTGAAGCGGTCGGAGAAGGCAAAGTCGTTGCTGCCTAAGCCGCCGTCGATATTGAGCGGACCCGCCAGATTGGTCATCAGGTTGCCGGGCGAGAGGATATTCGTAAAGTTGTCGTCGCCCCCTTCGCCATTGACCGTGGTCGTGCCGCCGGCCAGCGTGCTGAGGATGTTGAAGGTATCGCCGGAAATGTTGGACCCGTCGATATTGATCCCGCCGCTGAAGTCGCCGCCGGCGGTCAGATAATTGATGGCCGTGCCGTCCGCAGGGCCGGCCATGCCGGTGATTGCGTTGTTGGTCAGCGTCACGTTCGCATTGGCGGTTGAACTACTGAAGTCGCTGACATTGAGCGTGTTGGCGCCGACCTGGGCGTCGAGATTCAATTGCCCGGCGATGCCATCGAGGTTGCCCGTCAACAGCGGCGCGTTCGAGGAGACATTGATCGTGTCGCCGCCGTCGCCCGTATTGATCGTGGTCGTGCCGCCAGCGAGCGTGCTCTGGACGTTGACCGTATCGCCGGCCGAACCGGTGTCGAGGTTGATTCCGCCGCCGAAAGTTCCGCCAGTGGCCGAATAGTTGATGGTGAACGGCGTAATAGCGCTCGAAATCTGGCTGCTCGTTACCAGCACCGTATCGCCGACCGCGCTGCCGCTCTCGCTCACGTTGAGCGTATTGCTCCCCGCGCCGCCGTCGATGTTGAGCACACTGGCCATGGTCGCCAAATTACCCGCATTCGCCGGCGCGTCGCTCGATACGTTGAACACGTCGCTTGCGCTGCCGCCATTGATATCGAGCGAGCCGTAACCGCCACCGCCCGCATCTTGAGTCGATTGCACGTTAAATGTGTCGCCGCCTGCGCCGCCGTTGATCGTGAATGGCGCCGCTCCGGCAGGCGCGAACGTCGAGTCCATGTCTTGGACTGTGATTGTGTCGCCTTGGTCGCCGAGATCTACGGTGAGGCTGTTAGTCGGATTCGAGAATTCGGTGGTCTCGAATGTCGAACCGGCAATCCGAGTGTTGCCCGCTGTGCCGGCCCCAATCACGACGTCCGGATTGGCGACGCCCGTCGGCAGGTGAACGAAAACATTGGCGAGGCTGCCCGTGACGCTGACGGGCGCCGTGCCGATGTAATTGACGACATCGTTCCCCGTACCGCCCGTGCCGGCAGCGTTGATGTAGACGGAACCGTTGTGCTGGCCCGCGATGTCGGCGTTGATGACAAAGTCCACATCTGCGCCGAGAGCAGGAAAGTTGGTGCTGGCATTGATGATCGATAGTGCGTCGCCGGCGTTGTTCCCGGCATTGTAGTTGACGGTGCTGGCTGGAAGGCTCCCAATGAATCCCTGGTAATCGACGGTCAAGAGGTCTTTGCCCGCTCCTGCATTTACGTATGAGGTTGTGAAAGTGCTATTAATATCGATGGTGATATTGTCGTCGCCGGCGCCGGAGTTGATCGTGTAGGTCGTGCCGGTGACGCCCGAACTTTCGGTGATCGTATTGCCGCCGTCGCCGGCATAGACAATAAGACTCGAAACTCCGCTGTAGCTAATGGCGGCGCCGCCAAGTCCGCTCACCTGAGTGCTGGTAATGGCGGCCGTTCTCGCGGTTGCGTCGCCGCCGTCGTCGACGGTGAGCGTCGTCGTGCCGCCGGTGTCTTGCACCGCAATTGCGCTAGCGATAGCCGCCTGCGTCCCGCCGAGCACGGGCGCTGTGCTGCCGACGTTCACGGAGTTCGATCCTGCGTTGCCATCGACTACCAATTTGCCGTAGGCTCCGCCGCCAACATCTTGCGTCGATTGAATGTTGAACGTGTCGCCGCCCGCGCCGCCGTTGATCGTGAACGGCGCCGCGCCGGCAGGCGCGAACGTCGAGTCCATGTCTTGAACTGTGATCGTGTCGGCGTTGTTGCTTAGCGCAATCGTGAGGCTGTTGGTGGGATTAGCAAACTCGGTGTACTCGAACGTCGAGTCCATGTCTTGAACTGCGATCGTGTCGCCTTGGTCGCCAAGATCTACGGTGAGGCTGTTAGTCGGATTCGAGAATTCGGTGGTCTCGAATGTCGAACCGTGGATTGCCGAGAAACCCGCATCCTGCGTGGCGTCGGGGTCGCCCGCGCCGCCGTCATCGCCGACGACCACATCGGGGTTCTGCACGCCGGTTTGCGACAGGTCGATGATCAGGTCTGCAGCGGCGCCGCCGAGAGTCAGCGGCGTCAGGTTCTGATAGCTGATGAGGCCGCCGGCGCCGACTTGAATGTTTCCGCTGTGTGCGCCCGTATAAGTGCTGGTGACGGTTGACGTCGAGTAGCCGACCACCGCCAACTTGTTGGAACTTCCGCCGCCGCCGTCGAATGACAACCCGCCGCTGGCCGGCACGGGATCGCCGTTAGAGTAATCGATTGTCAGCGAGTCATCGTCGGACGAGCCCACAATATTGAGCTGAGTCACATCGGCCGCAGCCCCGGTGAACGCGGGCGTCGGCGAGTTGTTGATGAAGACTTGTAGCTGCGTGCCTGTGCCATCGAGCTGGACTTTGATCGTATCGGCAGAACCGTCCTGATAACCGAGCGCCTGCATGTCGATGGTTACGGGCCCTGCGACGTTGAAGTCGTAGGTCGTGTTCACTCCGCTCACGCCGACCGTCAAGTTGTCGAAGTTGCCGATGAAGTTATCCCATGAACCGGCTCCGAAACCGGACGTCATTTCAAGCGCCGGACGATCTGTCGCCAGCTTTGCCCCCGGGTGCGCCGCAATGTAATTCGCCATGGTCACAAGCGGAGGTCCGCCTGTGTTGGCGCTGTTGACCCACAGCCCGCCGGACAGCACGTTCCACTGCTGCCATGTATTTAGCGTCAGCGAACCCTGACTGGGAGGCGTTGGCGCTGGGGCGCCGCCGGTCGTCCCATCGACGGTGAAACTGTACACGCCGTCCTGATAAACAGGTTCAAAAAACAGCGTGTCATCTGTCGAGCCATTGCCATCGAGATCGACGCGCAACTGCATATAGGGGGCTTGGCCGCCGGAGCCGTACTGAGTGACGTTCGTCGAATAGTTCAACGTCGTCAGGTTCGACAATAGCGTGCCGTTGACGGCTGACGTCTCGATACGGCTGGCATCGTTGCCGTCGGTTCCGACGATCTCCTGGTAGCTGCCAGCGCCGTAGGGAGACGCGGGAGATGCCGTGAATTGGCCGTGCGTGCCCGACGGGGTCGTCACGGCGCCATTGTCGATATAAGTATTGCCGCCGTCGGTCGAATAAAAGTTATGAACGTCCCAGCCTTGCAGGTCGCTCGGCGTCACGCTGACTACGGACAACACGCGCCGATCTTCAAGCGGTTCAATGAACAGCGATCGGCGTCGCTCGGGCGAAGCAATTTCCGAGACGAACGAGGACGGAAAGAAAACGGAAGAACGACGCGTCTTGGTCTCGCGAACTTTGCGCGAACGGTCTGAACGGCGAAATCGCATCGGTCAGCTCCTCTGGCGAGTTGTCGTACTCGAAATGCGGCGGGAGCCGAGCGCGCATGGCTGCGGGCCGCCTTAATGCGTCCGGGGGGACGGAGAATGTCTACGAATGGGGCTAATGGTAGATAGCGACTTTTACAAAGACAAGGATGTTTAGGAAAAATTTGAGAATTCTCACAAGAACGGCGCTATGGCGCAATCCGGATGGATGGAGCAAATAGGAAGGGGTATCAAACCACTATTACGGGTGCCCTGAATAAGGAGCCCTGCGGCGCACTTAGAAATTGAAAAGACTTAAGTCATCTCTCAGAAGTGACTTGCGAATTCGTGCGACGTTCGGTGCGTCGCGGGACTGTCCGGCGCTTGGCAAAACGTGCCAAAAGAGGCCCAGGAATGGCCCGGCACAGGCGATGGCGGGATGCTCGACGAGCTATGTTCTCGAAAGGGAAACAACGATGCGCGCCACGAACATCGCGGAATTCAGCCGTGTCACGAAGCGATACCGCTCAAACTGGCCGGGGCGGGCGCCCGTGTACGCTGTCGAAGAGACGAGTTTTGTCATTCCTGCCGGAGAAGTGTTCGGCCTGCTTGGCCCGAATCGGGCGGGTAAGAGCACGCTCGTCAAACTGCTGCTGACGATCTGCCGTCCCAGCTCAGGAACGATCACGCGACTTGGACGGCCGGCGGATGATCGGCGAACGCTCTCGCAGTTTGGTTATATCCACGAGAGCCAATCGCTGCCGCGATATCTAACTGCGCGCGGTCTGCTCGAGTACTACGGCTCTCTCTCCGGATTGACGGCTCGCCAGGTTCATCGGCGCCGCGATGCCCTGCTCGAGCGCGTAGGGCTCGCCGATCGCAGTCGCGAGCCGATCGGCCGTTTCAGCAAAGGCATGTTACAACGGCTGGCCCTGGCGCAAGCCCTGTTGAACGAGCCCGACGTCCTGGTCTTCGATGAGCCGACCGAAGGCATGGATCTATTAGCGCGACGCCTGGTGTACGAAGCGGTCCGCGAGCAGCGGCAGCGCGGCAAGAGCGTGATTCTCATCTCCCACGCGCTGGGCGATGTGGAACAACTCTGCGATCGCGTAGCAGTCATGCGCGAGGGCCGCCTCGTCTTTCTCGGCCGCTTATCGGAATTGACTTGGGACGATCAACTGAGCGCCAACCGATCGCTCGAAATGGCCCTTGAGCCCTATTACGAACTGGCGGCAAATCGATGACGTTCTGCGATCAACTGCGCACGATCGGTTGGTTGGTGCGAGATACTTTCCGCCAATCGCTGGCCTATGGCATCTTCTGGTTGCTGCTTGGCGTGAGCATCATCTGTGTTTTCGTCTGTGCGACGATCCAGGTGCAAGGCGACGTGGCCATCGATCAAGGCGAAGGGCGCGACTTTCTGCCGAGAAACGATCGTGAAGCCAACGACGTCGAAAAGGCGAAGCGCTCGGGCGTGGCGATCGTCAGCGGGCAGTTGTCGCTGGCCTTCGGCGCCATGAGCGTGCCGCTTGACCGCGACCGACGCGATGCCGTGCACTTTATTGAGCTTGTGCTGGCCGGCGGCGTTGCCGATGCGCTCGGGTTATTGTTGACGCTTGTCTGGACCGCCGGGTTCTTGCCTGGCTTTCTCGATGGGCGAAGCGTCTGCGTACTGCTGGCGAAGCCCGTGTCGCGCTGGCTGCTGCTGGCGGGCAAGTATCTGGGCGTGCTCTCCTTCGTGCTCTTTCATGCGGTGCTGTTCGTCGGCGGCACGTGGCTGGCCATCGGATGCCGGACGGGCATTTGGGAAACGACTTACTTCTGGGCTGTGCCGCTGTTGCTGTTGCACTTTGCGATCTTCTTTAGCTTCTCGGTGCTGTTGGCCGTCTGTACGCGCAGCACGGTGGTCTGCGTGTTCGGTTCGGTGCTCTTCTGGTGCCTGTGTTGGGGCATGAATTTCGGTCGGCACGCCGTGCTGGCCGAAACCTACGCGCCGGGCGACGCCGTCGTAACCGGCCGCGCGATTGGCATGGTCGAGACAGGCTACTGGTTCTTGCCTAAGCCGGCCGATTTGGGCATTTTGCTTTACGATGCCATGGAGGCGGCCCAAGCTTTTGGCAAAGTCGCCGTGTTCGAGAGCGTGCAGGCGCAAGGAGATTTTCATCCGGGGCTATCTATTCTCGCCTCGTTAAGCTTCATGGCGCTCGCGCTCGTCGCAGCTTCGCGGCAGTTTGCCGCCCTCGATTACTGAGCGTAGAACCGGCAATCATTTGCGATCAATAGGGAAACGGGCGCCACAGTTGCATGCCTCCGTAAGGATTGCTGCGGCTCCGCCAACGCGAGAACGTTCCTGAATTGACGTCGTTCCACGGGCGATAAGTCCCGTCATGCAGATGCCATGACGCCGCGTGAACCGCCAAGCCGTTCGGCCCGCGCTCAATCGTACAGCCGGTCAGCGACATCGACATCGAACTAATAGCGACAAGCATCAGAAGGCGTCGCATGGCTCAGGATCCATTGAACCTGCTCTTGGTCTCTATCGCCCGCATTCTTGAGAGCGTTCGATGATAAGAGCGTCGCAACGCGCGTGCCGAATCGGCTGGCGGTTGGCATAAGTCATGTAGCCATTAATGTTTACGTCGCGTGCGTCACGACGGACTGAAATGAACCATCGTCTGGATGGATTCAAAATGACGGCGCGAAGAATCAAGGCGATGAGGCGAACACTTGCGGCAGCGAACATGCTCGGCTTGCGCAATTGATAAAGGCTATCGCGACTCGAATCAGCCGGCGCATCGGAGGCTAGGCCTGATTGCCGCTTCTCTCCACTTGTCCCTTAATGCCTTTGGCTCTCTGTACGTTCCCGGCTCCTTCCTCGAGCAGCTCGATAATCCGATCGACATCGTATACGCAGCCCCCCCAGGCGCCGCCGCTGGCGGCTTGCAGGGCGGCCCAGAGCCGAGTGTCGTCGGGCAGAGCCGCGTCGGGCGCCAGATCGTCGCGCGGTGCACGAGCTGCCAGCACTCGTGATGCGTCCTCGAGACCGAGCTCGTGCTCGGCGTCGCCGACGAAGTCAACGCTGCCGATGAGTTGATTGCGATCGACGACGATACGAATGCGGTCGCCGTCGCGAATTTTGCCGATCGGCCCGCCCGCTAGCGCTTCGGGGCCGACGTGGCCGATACACGCGCCGGTGCTGACTCCTGAGAATCGCGCGTCGGTGACAACGGCCACTTCGCGGCCCCAGGAGACGTGTTTCAAGGCCGAAGTGATCTGGTAAATCTCTTCCATGCCCGTTCCCAGCGGACCGCGGCAGCAGAGCACAATCACGTCTCCGGCTTTGATCGGTGCGGCGGTCTGACCTTTGATCGCGGCGATGGCATCCTTCTCGCGCACAAAGACGCGCGCCGGCCCCGTCTTGCGATAAACGCCGTCGGCATCGACGACTCGCGGGTCAATCGACGTGCTCTTGATCACCGACCCCTCGGGCGCCAGATTGCCGCGCGGGAAACAAACTGTGCTGGTCATGCCGTGCGCACGGGCGCGCTCGGGCGAGAAGATTACTTCGTCGGGATCGACTCCGTCGCGGTCGCGCAGCAATTGGCGCAGCCGCTCACGGCGCTCGCAGCCGCTCCACCAGTCGAGCACGGCGTCCAGCTTTTCGCCGGAGACGGTAAGCACATCGAGATTCAGCAGGCCTAGCTCGCGCAAATGCAGCATCACCTCGGGCACGCCTCCGGCCAGGAACACGCGCACCGTCGGATGCCCGACCGGGCCGTTGGGCAAGGCATCGACCAGCCGCGGCACACGTCGATTGATTTCGGCCCAATCTTCGACGGCCGGGCGACGCAGCCCGGCGGCATAGGCGATGGCCGGCACGTGCAAGAGCAAGTTCGTCGAACCGCCAAAAGCCGCATGCACGACCATGGCATTGCGAAAAGCGTCGTCAGTCAGAATGTCGGACGATTTGATTCCTCGTTCGCGCAGCGACCACAGGGCCTTGGCGCTACGCGCCGCGATGTCGAGCCAGATCGGTTGCCCCGAGGGCGCCAAAGCCGAGTGCGGCAGGGCCAGGCCTAACGCTTCGCCGACGACTTGCGACGTCGCGGCGGTGCCGAGAAATTGGCAGCCGCCGCCCGGCGAGGCGCAGGCGCGGCAGCTCAGTTCCGCCGCTTCTTCGAGACTGATTTCGCCAAGCGAAAACCGCGCGCCGAGCGACTGGACCTTGCCAGCGTCTTCGCCGACGGCAGGAGGCAATGTCACGCCGCCGGGCACAAGCACGCACGGCAAGTCGCGCGACCCGGCCAGGGCCAACATCATCGCCGGCAGACCTTTATCGCAGGTCGCCACGCCCAGTACTCCTTGCCGAGTGGGCAGCGAACGAATCAAACGGCGAAAGATCGTGGCGGCGTCGTTCCGATACGGCAGGCTGTCGAACATGCCCGTCGTGCCTTGCGTGCGCCCGTCACAGGGATCGGAACAGAAGGCGGCGAACGGCACGCCGCCCGCCCGCTTCAGTTCGCGGGCGGCGGCTTCGACGAGCAATCCCACTTCCCAATGTCCGGTGTGATAACCGAGCGCGACCGGCTTGCCATCGGGGGCTCGAACGCCCCCTTGCGTGCTCAGCAGCACAAACTGAGGGCCGAGCATTTCTTGAGGCGGCCAACCCATCCCTGCGTTTTGCGTCAGGCCGAACAGATCGCCGCTGGGCCAATTTCGCAGCATTTCGGCGGACAGCGGCAGCGAACCGGCAGGACCGGCCGCATTCGTTCGTACTTCGAACAAGGCGGGCTGGCGGCTATCGAGAATCTCAGCGAGACCAAAACGAGCAATTTGCGAGACGGCCATGCGGTTGGATCGGGTGGGAGGGAAAGCGGGCCCCGCCCATTATTGTGGCGCGCCGAGGAACGCGAGAGAAGGGGCAGAATCTTAATGAGGCGAGCGCGGGGCAATAGCCCTCTGATGCCAGAGAGCTGCGCACTAGCAGACGGCGAGAGGTCACAAGGGCAAGGGCGTGAAGATGGAGATCGGGCAGATCGTCGTGATCTCGGCGACGACCTTCACTTAACGGTCTGACGCCGTTGCCCCGTCGTCCCTTCGGCCATTGCGGTGCGGGGAGATCGCCGTGGGCCAATGGCCAAGCCTATCCAACCATCGGTGGTGACGCATTGGGTGACCTCCAACCCCGCGAGCCGCGGATCGCTCGCCAACTTGGGATCGAGCAGATTCAACTGGCGGTCCTGCGAAAAGACGCGGCTGAAAATGCCACGCAGGGCAATTTGCGGCTGAGCGCCGAATCGATCACCCCACAGTTGTACGCTCCCGTCGCGCACAAATCGGATGTCGAGGCCATGGCGCACCGGTTTATAAAAGACGCGTACATGGAAGTTCTTCCACGAACTCGGGTAGTTGTGCAGTTCCGCGATGGCTAATTCCGCCATGGCGCGTCCGCTGGTGAACCGAATACGCACCGAATCTTGCTTTGCGAAGGTGATCCGCATCTCGTTCGGATACTCTTCATTGAAAGTCTCTGGGGCGAGACCTAAAACGCTGGCCAAATGCTTTTGCAGCTCGGGAAGCGTGAATGTGTGGCCGTCGAGTTGCAGTCGCTCGCAGACATTGTTTAAAAGCGATTGATGAATTTGCATGCTCGCCAAGCTGTCGGCCGAAGCCTGGGGCCTCGGAGTGCAGGCCGCCAACTGTTCATCCGCGGCCAGCCGCAGCCTGACGGTGACCCGATCCTCGCTGGTTTGCATGCCGACCACCGACGGCTCTAGCTTCAGCTTTCGGAGCGGCGCGAGCAAGCGCTGTTGAAATAGTGCGTTTGCCAGTTTGAGCTTCGTTTCGACCGCCGAGTCCAGCTCTTCCTGAACGCGCGACGCGACTTTCTGACGCGAGATTCGCCGCACGGTGCTTTCCTGTTCGGCATGTTTCACGCGGGCGACCCCCTCGATCACCAGTCCCAATAGTGGGACATTGTCATAATCGGTTTCGATGCCCTGTAATTGCGGATCATTCGAGGCATCGGCATAGGCCGGTTGTGTGCGCACGCCTGCCAGACCCACCGCGATTTCCTTACGGGCCAGGTATTCGGCGTTGCTGCGGCTATAGAAAGTGGCCGGGCCGCTGCGCGACGTGGTGCGAGCAGAGACCAGCCCTTGAACTTCCAATGCCAATCGCACACGGTAGGGATCAGGAAGCAGCCGAATTCCCAGATCGGCCGTGGTTTTGCTCCAACCTCGCGTGGGTACGCCCAAGATCCGGTCTCGCACCGGAGCCTCGATGGGGTCTTGCTTGGGGACCAGCCGATTCAGGAATTCCTCTGCGATCGAAACGCGCAAGTTCGAATTGCGATAGTTCTCCTCGAGCCAGGCGTGGGCTTGCTCGGAAACGGGTCCCGGCCAAGCCGCAATCTGGCCGACGTGACGCACCAACATCTGCCCATCGCTCTGCAAGCCCGCGGCCTCGAATCGTTCCAGCGTCGTCAGCAATCGCTCGGCGTCGACAGGTTCTGCGATCCAGCGATGTAATTGTTGGTCGAGAGCTGCAAGCGGAGTAGAGGCAATGAACTGTCGCTGCCGCTCATCGAATGCGGCGCGTTCGAGCTTATTGATGATTCTGAGGGCCAACTGGCGTTCGCTGTTTGCATCAAGGCCTCGTCGGGCCATTGCTTCAAGCGTTTCTAACTGCAAATATTGACGCCACGCCGCGCCAGCGGGGTCGCTGCTAGTCAGGGCGGCGACCTCTGCCAGGCAGTATGACAATCGCGAGTGCTCGGCGGCCGCGGGCGGCTGCAAGTCGCCGCTGATTTGCGCCACCGCCGGCGCCAATTGCCAGATCTCCAGACGTCGGGAGAGAGCGTGCAGAATCCGCCGCCACGGAGCGGCCGAAGGGCTGCTGCTCATCGCCGCCAACTGCGGATGATTGCTGGCAACCAGCGTGCGC
This sequence comes from Pirellulales bacterium, assembly GCA_025924495.1. Next base: position 11,128 of record JAICIG010000090.1, read on the forward strand.
AACTCGGCGAGAATCGCTGGCACTTCCGGATCGCCAGGACTGCGCTGTCGGCACAATTGGCGAATCAAATCGCTGGTGCGCGTGGCCCACTCAGTCGCGTCACAGTCCAGAGCCAATCGTTCCAGGTTGATAAGCAATACTTCAGGCGATTCCCAGAATCCATCGCTTTGCGTGGGCTCCGCTCGCGGTGTGCGCGGCCGGCGGGCCGGTTCTTTTTTGGGCAGGGAAAGATCGGGCCGCACCGGTTTTCGTTCGTTGCGGCTGGCAATTCGTGGCGGCAAGCCCTCGGTCGCTACGGGCTCGGAAGCGCCATGCGCTATACCCGAATCATGCTGTGTGCCTTTCGGAGAATTGCCGATAGCGACATCGGCTGTTTCAGGCGTCGCGGCGACAGCACGTTCAGCGGGTTCGCTGACTCGGCTCGAGTCCATAAGGCGAAGCGGAGCTGAATCGGCGGCGAACGTTGGTTCGACCCGCTTCATGACTTTGCCCAGCGGCTCGACCCGCTCGAGCGGCCGGGTTTGCGCCGTTGCCACCGGCTCGTCAACCTCCGGTTCAGCGTCATCCGTCGCTAGTTGCGGTTCATGACCTGGCAGCAATTCTTCGACCGGATCGCCTGGCGGCGCGGGGGAGTCTTCCGCAGCACGTGCGGTGGCCAACCCCGTTTTGTCTTGCGGGGCTTTATCGGCAATACTTCGCGATTTCGGGTCCTTCAATGGCCGTGGCGCCACGGCGAGCTTCTGCCAACTACGAGGCGCAAGGACGCTCAGCACAAATAACCCTGCCAGCACCACTAAAAACGGCCATGTTGAAGTCTGCTGCTGACGGCTCATCGCTCCCTCGGTTGCCGACACGTCGCCCTCACCGCATAGCTTTCCTCCTCTTAAGATCGGCCGGCGGAAGGGATTAAATCGAAGTTGATTATTAGAAAGTCAAGGTGAGTGCGTCTGGATTTGCCCCATTTTCTTGCGGCGCAAGGCGCAGCGTGCGATGCGTCGGCGCCGCCCAGCAAGAAGAAGTTGCCGCGAGATTAAATGACTAGGTTTCCCGGCCGCTGAAATCTGCCGAGTTTACCGAGGCGGTTGCGGCGAAGTGGGCGCTGCAAGCAGCGCAGGCTTAATCGTCCAGGCCTGTCGGCGGGCGAGCTCCATCATCGCGGGTGCATGAAATCCCGGCGGAAAAATGACCCAACCCCACAACTTCGGCCCGTCTTCCGCCACGTAGTCTCCCGCCGCCAGTCGCGCTGGACCAAATTCAATCGAGTCAGGAAGCGGCTTGCCATCCATTAATGTCTCGGCCGCACGGGCGAGCGCGGGCAAATAGGACTCCGGCGGCACGGCTTGGCTGCCCAGCCAGACCGTCGTCGGCAGTCGCCGCTCGTGCGCCACGAAATCGGCGACGTCGACCGCGGTGCGCATGAACTGGCTGCGATCGGCGACCACCTTTTCAGCCAGCGGTGCGAAACTGCCGGTAGGGCCCAGCGGCGAGTATTTGAGTTCGATCGCGGCCGGCGGTTCGCCGCGCACCGCGCCGACGACGTATTCATTGAGCAGGCCGAAGACTTCGCTCGCCGATAGGGCGTAATCGCCGCGTTGTTGAAAGGTTGCGCCGTCGGTGACGTCGGCGGCGATGGCTCTCAGCTCTTCGGCAGCGAATCGACGGCCTTTTGCCCGGTCGCGATAGATGTCCGCGGCTTGCGAGGCGGTAATGAACTCCACATCGGCAAAGCCGCGGATGAAGCGGATGTAACTTTCGAACGTTTGATAGGCGATCCGCGATTGTTCGGGCGTTTTTTGCGGTGGTTGTCGCCATGCTTCGCGCGGCGGGTTAGCTCCGCGCGAAAAGTTCACTCCATCCCAGAACTGCTGATGCACAAATTCACAAGGATGATAATAGATACTGACCAGACCGCCCCCTTCGGCCAGCAATTCTTGTCGCGCCGCTTGAAAGCGGTCTTCGGCTGTTCGCAATTCTCCTTCGCCGCCCAAACCGGTGCGGAGCGTGTGGGCCAGCTTGTAGAGCGTCAGAATGCCGCAAAAGTAGTGCGGCCGGCCGTTGAGACCGACATGATTGCCGGCATCGAGATACACCGGCATGCCACAACGTCGCATGGCCCCAAACGATTGCGGAGCCCAGGAACTGCCGGGTTGACCATAGCAGACCGGCGCGCAGCCAAAGATCCTTTCCACGTCCTTATAGCCGGGCCCTTCTCGGCGATCGAACTCCGCGACGCCGTCTTCCCAACCCAAGTCCGACAAGTACATGGCCGGGCTCGGCTGCACGCTATGAAAATTCGAATGGTAGCCGATCTCGTGCTTTTTGAGCGCCTCGATCACGTCGAACCGCTCTCGGCGCACGAGCGTGCGCGCCTTCTCGCCGACAATCTTAAACGTCGCCCGAATCTTTTCTTGCGAGAGAAAATCGGCCAGGTGCAGTGCCGCGTCGTCGCTGGCGGGCAGCAGATAGTCTTCCGTATCGAACCAGAGGACAACATAGACCTTCGCCGCGCCGGCCTCTGCCGCTTGGGACTGCGGCAGGACAGCGAGCAGGACGAGCGCGACGAGGGCGATCGAGAACCGCGCTATTCGCGCGGCAACGCCGCTGTCTTTCGCGCGTGCAGGTCGCCGGAACGGGAGAAAATCGGCCGCGCCTAAGCAACTCGGCTTCCGCATGACAAGCCTCGGAGCAATAGTCTTTGTAAAAACTCAGGACGCGATACAAATCGCGGACTATTTCTTCTCTGCGGCGTAGTGCTCGAAGAGTTGGGCGATGCCCGCCGCCTTTTCGTCCCCCTCGTGGAATACGAATCGGTAGCGCAGCGTAATTGATTCACCCGCCGGGATGGTATATCCGCCTTTGAGCTTATCGTCCTTTTCAAAATCTTTCAGGCCGAACGGATTCGCGGCGAACAGCCCGTAGTCGCGCACGTGCCAGCGGGTCGGATAGTGGAAGCTGGAAGGATGGTTGAGAATGGCGATGCCCACGACCTTGCCCTCGAGGGGGCCATGATAATCGACCCATGCGGCGGGTTTGCCCCACGCCGCAGTATCGGCCAGGCCTTCGCTGGTGACGATGCGGCCTCCTTTTTTGCTGTTCACGTCCATGACGGTGGGGATGCGAATGCCCATCGTGCCTTCTTTGGTGTCGCCGAACGTGACCGGGCCTTCGCTCGCCTTGAGCGTGATGTCGAACTCAATCGTGCGCACCTTGTCGTCTGCGCCGAAGGTGAGCGTTCGTTCGTCTTCGCATTGCTTCTTGCCGTCCGGGCCGAGCCAATCGTTGCGGGTCGCGATGACCGCCGAACCATCGCCCCCCTTGGCGGCAACGTACTCGCGATGCACGATGGAACCATGCCCTTTCAGTTCGCTCCAGAAGTCGATGCCGTTCACATCGCCGTGCGTGAACCACAGGGAGCGCTGATGAGGATGGTCCTGCTTTTCTCCCTCGATCTTTTCCATCGGAAACGCACGGGTCATGGCGACGCCCGTCGGTCCGATGATTGGCCACAAGATCGGCTTGGGGCCGGTCTCGATCAGGTACTCGGTAAACAGTTTGCCGTCGATCTCGACGGTGACGCCCCGATCATGCTTTTTGACGGAGAATTCGGCGGCGCCCGCGGAGTCGACTGAGAATGACCAAGGCAGAGCGACGGCCAGCGAGAAAATGCAGAAGGAGCGAAGCATGAGGCGGGTCTCCGGCGATACAGATGCGAGAACGGCGGGAAGGATGCAATTCCAGCCCACATCGTAATCGCGTGGCGGGCGACTTGCCACTTGGTCCGCAATCGCAGTCAGATATCGCGATTGCAGCGGATGCCATACCTCGCCGTCGCGTGGCCGTGGGCATTTTGCCGGACCGCAGAAGACGATGGGCGACTACGAGAGAAGCATGCGCGGTCGCGGGCCAACGAAGACTTGCTACCGACGCGCCTCGGCATTGTCTGGCATTGGGCGAAATCTTTGGAACGGAACCGTCGCGAAAGTTTGCATCTGCCTGGCAGTTTCGTCGAGACGGGCCTTGTCGGCTGGCGACAGAGTCCACTGAATACGATGCTCGGACCTCGCCACGATCGGTTGATTTCGCCCCGCTCCGCGCTTGGTCAATTCGATCTCCACGGGGATTTCCTGCCGCTGCTTGAGCGCCTCGTTGAGCTTCAACCGGGCGAAGGGCAGATTGGGAGGGTTCAGCAACGCGTTCACCTGCGCTAACCAGTCTGCGAATTCGTTGTACTGCCGCGCGCTAAACGGATTCTTCGGCGCCTCCGCGGAGACGACGTACTGTATCCATTTGTTGTCCATCGTCAGTTGGCCTGTCTTGGAATCGACCCGCTGGGCGAATTGGGGAGCGGCGGACATGCGAACGAACTCTTGCTTGCTGCCGCGAGCCGCCTCGTGCAACCGGCCGATCTCCGTCGATATCTCGCCCGTGCCGACTTCAGTCTTCGTTTTCGTCGCCAGATCGAGGATCGTGATCAAGTTATTCGTCTTGTCGAAGACGATGGTCTCTTGCGACGCGTCCAGAAAGTCGTATGCCATGTCGGCGGCGAACAGCGTCGCCGATTCGATCGGCTTTTGGCCAGGCAGGATCAGCTTGTTATCGACGCGAAAGTCTTGCGCTTGCGCCGCCAGGCCGCTGCAGAATGTGAGAGCGACAATGCAGCTGGCAATGATTCGACGAATAGAGGGCATGGCGACGCCTGACGTTTTTGTGGATGAACTTGCCGCCCGAATTATTTGCGAGCCTGGGCGTTTTCTGGCGGGCGGTGATATTCTTCGAATGAGACCTGATTAAACGTGTGCAGCTGGTTGGCGACTTCGTCGATCCGCTCTTTATCGCCGTGCGACAAGCCCCACTGCACACGGTGCTCGGAGCGAACTACCAGCGGCTTTTTTCGCCCTTCGCCGCGGATCGTCAGCTCGATCTTGAGCGGAACTTCCTGCCGCTGCTTGAGCACTTCGTTCAGCTTCATGCGAGCAAAGGGCATCATGGGCGGGTTCAACAAGGCGTTGACCTGGATCAACCAATCGGCGAACTCGTTGTACTGTCTGGCTGCGAAGGGATTCTTTGGCGCTTCGCTCGATACGACGTATTGCATCCATTTACTGTCCATCGTCAGCTGGCCCGACTTCGGATCGACCGTCTCGGTGAATTTGGGAGCGGCCGACATGCGAATCGATTCGCGACTATGGCCTCGCGCCGCCTCCCGCAGTCGGCCGATCTGCGTGGAAACTTCGCCGGTGGAAATTTGCGTTTTCATTTTGCGAGCGGGATCTAGGATAATGATCAGATCGTTGTTCTTGTCGAAGACGATCGTCTCTCGCGGCGTTTCCAGGAAGTCGTAGACACGGCCGGCGGCAAAGAGGGTCGTCGACTCGATCGGTTGCTGCTCCGGGAAGGTCAGCTTATTACTGACATGAAAATCTTCCGCCCGAGCCGCCGTCAGACTCCCGATGAGCACGAGATTTGCAAACGCGTTGGCAAACAGAAGACAGGAGAGACGCATGGCCGGGACTCGCTATATTCCAGGGTTAAGCGATTAGCAGGGGCAGCGATCAAGAGGGCAGCGATCGACAGGGCAGCGATCAACAAGGCAATGGGCCGCGAAGAATACTCGATCTCGGCGGACCGCGTAAACAGCAGATCCCGGGCGTCAGGCTAGAGAAATCAGCGAAAACAGGTGCTTTGTGCTGCGAGAACTTTGGGCCCTTTTGCGAGAGACGCTGAAGCAATGGCAAGACGATCGAGGGCAGCAGATCGGCGCCGCGTTGGCTTTCTACTCGGTTTTCTCGCTGCCCCCCATCTTGCTCATCGCAGTGACCATCAGCGGGGCCGTTTTGGGGCCGGCCGCCGCTCGAGGGCGGCTGGCCGAACAGTTGCAGACCTTCGTGGGCCCGCATCTGGCGGTTGTGCTCGAGGATTTTACTCGTCGCACTCATCAATCGTCGGTTGGAACCTTGGCCACCGCCGTCGGCGTCATTCTATTATTCATTAGCGGAACGGGTGCAGCGGTTGGCTTGAAGGACGCCCTCAACACCATCTGGGGCGTCGTGGAAAACCCGAACCGAAGCTGGTGGGGCCTGGTCGGCGATCGTTTGCTGGCTCTGCTGTTGGTGTACGGTTTCGGCGCCTTGCTGCTAGTCTCGACGTTCTTGACGACGTTGTTGGTGGGAATGGGGGATCGGCTGACTCGCGATTTGCCGTTCTCGGTGCCCGTCGCTCAATGGGTGAATGTGGCGGTCTCGGGAGTAATGGTGGCGCTCTTGTTGGCGGCGACGTTCAAGTGGCTGCCCGACGTACGGATTCGCTGGCGCGAGGTGTGGCTGGGCGCGATCGTGACGGCGGTGTTGTTCATGGCGGGCAAGGAGCTGATCGGCTTGTATCTAGCGCGGGTCGCCGTCAGTTCGACCTATGGCACGGCCGGCTCGCTGGTTTTGGTGATGTTATGGATTTACTACTCGGCGCAAATCCTGTTGTTGGGGGCGGAGTTCACCCAGGTGTACGCACATCGCCGCGGAGCGCCCATTGCACCGGCTCGCGGCGCGATCAGCGTGGCGACTCGGCGAGAGCGCAACGAATGCCTGAAGAAGCTGCGAGAAGAGCGAGCCCTCGGACGGCGAGACGCCGAGCGTCATGTGTCGCTGCCGGAGGCGATCGCCAGCGGCGGCTGGACCACGCTGGTCTGGGCTCTGGGGGGGATGGCGCTGGGCTGGTTGATTGGAGCATGGAATCAGTAGGCAAGGCGAGGTGCAGCTCGTGCGCTGCTTGACGCAATCGACCTATGCCCGAGTTGCCGCGGCCGCTAGACTTTCGAGCTAAGAAACAGAAGGAAGCGAGCAGATCATGAAGGAGTCGCCCGTGACGACAGTTGCAGACGCGGCGCCCGCGCGGCGACCGAACGCGCTGAAGCGTTTGTACCTGTGGGTTTTGGGCTGGGCCGACACGCCGTATGGCACGCCGGCCTTGGCGCTGATCTCGTTTGCCGAGAGCTCTTTCTTCCCTATCCCGCCGGATGTGTTGCAGATAGCCTTGTCGGTCTCGAAACCGCGGCGTTCCTTTTATTATGCGGCGGTCAGTGCGGCCGCTTCCGTGTTGGGGGGAATTGCCGGCTGGTACATCGGCTTTGCATTGTGGAGTTCGCTGCAAGATTTCTTTTTCGAGTTTGTGCCCGGCTTCTCGCACAAGAACTTCGAAGCGGTCAGCAAGCTGTATGGCGAGAATGCGTTTCTGGCCATTCTGGCGGCAGCCTTCACCCCCATTCCGTATAAGGTCTTCACGATCGCCGCGGGCGTGTTTCACGAAGTGGTTCCGCTCAAGACATTGATCCTGGCGTCGATCATCGGCCGCTCAGGGCGATTCTTTCTGGTGGCCTCTTCCATTTTCTTTTTTGGCGACCGGGCCAAGGCCATTTTGGAAAAGCACTTCGAGTGGTTGACGCTCGCGCTGTTTGCGCTGTTCATCCTCGGCTTTCTGGCGATCCGCTTCTGCTTGGGTTAGATTAGGGCTCCACGATGGGGCCCACGGCAGCGTGTGGAGAGGCGAATCGACAGTCGAGTTGATGCTCGGCAAACCGAGTCGGCAGGCTCGGCAATTTCGATCGCTTGTCCTTGGTATACGCGCCACCGACCAAGAGGAGCTGGAGTGATGACCCAACGGATGGAAGATCCGTTGCTCCATAGCGCGCGACGCGAAGCGCTGATTGTGCTTGGCATCTGGCTGGCGGCATGCGTCTACACGATCGGGTATTGCTACGCCTTCGGCTATGGGCGCGATCCCGAAACATTGACCTTCGTGCTGGGATTTCCCGACTGGGTCTTTTGGGGCGTGGTGACGCCCTGGTGCGTTTGCACGGCGGTTTCGATCTGGTTTGCCCTGACATTCATGGCGGACCAGGACCTCGGCCCCGAGCCGGCGGAAGACGAAGCCGGCAATTTCATCGAGCCGGAGGCCGCCCATGGATGACACGGCCTCGGCATCTGCGGGCATTGGCACGCTCGTCGCCCTGCTGATTTTCATCGCCGCCAGCGTCTGGCTCGGTACGCTCGCCCAACGCGTGGTGGAAAAAGGCTCTTTTCTCAAGGGGTATTTCCTCGGCAACCGCGGCCTGGGCGCTTGGGCCTTGGCGCTGACGGCCACCGTGCAAAGCGGGGGCACGTTCATGGGCTTCCCGTCGATGGTCTACAGCTCCGGCTGGATCGTGGCGCTGTGGATTGCCTCGTACATGGTCGTGCCGATCACGGGTTTCGGCGTGCTGGGCAAGCGCATCTCGCAGCTCTCGCGCCGCACCGGCGCCATCACCGTGCCCGACCTGGTGCGCGAGCGCTTTGGCAGCCCGGCGGCAGGCCTGATGGCATCGTTGCTGATTCTGCTCTTCATGTCGTTCATGATGGTGGCGCAATTCAAGGCCGGCGCGCTCGTGATGAAGATCTCGTGGCCCGGCTCGGGCGCGTTGGCCCTGGCGGAAGATGGCGACGGGCTCGACAGGTATTACTATCTCGGCCTGGCCATCTTTTCGCTGACGGTCGTCGGCTATACGCTGATCGGCGGCTTCCTGGCGGCGGTGTGGACCGATCTGTTTCAAAGCATCATGATGTTCATCGGCGTCATGATTTTGCTGCCGCTGACAGTCATGGCCGCCGGCGGCTTGCCCGCCGCCAGTCAGCGCCTGGTGCGCGAGGTGGCAGTCAAGCCGCTCAATGACAAGCTGCAGGCCAAACACGAAGCGCGCCTGGCGGCCGCCGAAGAAGAACTCAAATCGCTCGACGCCGCCCTGCGCCTTTACGCCGCCGGCCACGAAGGCGCCTTGCCTCAAACGCTCGATGATCTGCCGCTCGACGATCAGCAATCGTTTCATTACCTTGGCGGCGGCGCACACGTCGACGAGCCCGGCTCTCAGCAGCGTTCGCTGGTCGCCTTGACTGAAAAAGTCCCCGTCGACGAAGACGGCGAACGCACCTGGCAAGCCGCCTTGTACTCCAATGGAAAGATCACGACCGGCGAGATGAGCCGCCCCGGCGCTTTAGCGACGGGCCCTGGACCGTTCGAGTTCCTGCCGCTGGGCATCGCCGTCTCGTTCTTCTTTCAGTGGGTCTTCGCCGGACTCAGCTCGCCGGCCGGACTGGTGCGGATCATGGCCAGCAAGAGCACGCCTACCATCCGCCGCTCGATCGTGCTGTTGGCGTCGTACAACATGTGCATCTATCTGCCGCTGATCGTGATCTGCATCTGCGGCCGCACCGTGATTCCCGATTTGCACCATTCCGACGAAATCATTCCACGATTGGCGCTGAAGACCACCAGCCCGCTGCCCGGCGGCTCGCTGATCGGCGGCCTGATTCTGGCGGCGCCGTTCGGCGCGGTGATGGCCACGGTCAGCTCCTACCTGGTGGTCATCGCTTCGGGCCTGGTGCGAGACGTGTACTTGCGGTTCATCAACCCGCACGCGAGCGAAGCCAAGATCCGCTGGCTCTCGCACACGATGATGATCGTCGTCGGCGCGGCGGCCGTCGGCGCCAATCTTAACCCGCCGCAATATCTGCAGACGATGGTCATCCTGAGCGGCACGTGCGCCGCAACGTCGTTTTTCGCTCCGGCGATGATGATCGCCTACTGGCGGCGAGCCACCGCGCC
>JAICIG010000091.1 GCA_025924495.1 Pirellulales bacterium
CGCGTTTTTCGGCATCGCATCGAGTATGGCGAAGAGCTGGAGCTGATCCCTTCGCATCTATTTTATTTATCTGGCTGCGATCTTCGTTGCGCGTTCTGCATCGCCGAACAAAATGCATTCGATCCGCATCGTGGTTCCCTTTTGACGCCCCGGTTTTTTGCAGAAGCCGTTGCGTGGGGGCAGGAGCAAGGCGCTCAAAATGTGCAGTGGGTTGGGGGCGAGCCGACAATTCATATTCCGGCGATCCTCGAGGTCCTGGCGCAGCAGAGTGCCTGGCCGCGAATGATTTGGAAGTCCGATTTTTACGGTACGCCGGCCGCGTTCGCATTGTTGGACGGCATCATGGACGTCTACGTGGCGGACTTCAAGTTCGGCAATGACGCATGCTCAAAGCGGATTGCCGGCATCGACAACTACATGGCCACGGTCACCCGCAATCTGCTGACGGCAGCGAATCAGGCCGACCTGATCGTCAGACATTTGCTGCTGCCTGGTCACTTCGCTTGCTGTTATCAGCAAGTACTGGATTGGATGCGACGGAACCTGCCCTCGGCGAAACTCAGCATACGAGACGGCTATCTGCCTCGTTGGCGAGCCCGCCATTTTTCCGATTTGAGCAGCCCCCTGCCCCTGAACGCCGGAACTCGCGCGCGCGATTTGGCGCTTTCGCATGGCCTCCGAGTAATCGCATGAGGAGTCTCCGCTTGAGCGAAGACGATGAAACGTTGATTACTGAAATCACTTTCTTGCCCGATGGCCGGCTCTGCATTTTCGGCGCCTCGCAGCAGGTCCTGGCCCTGTTAGGCGAGCTCGATCTGGGCGACGCGGATTTGCAAAAACGCTGCGCGCATCTGCAAGCACTGAATTCACCGCCGTCGGGACCACACAGCACACTGCAATCGGCAGCTCGGAATTCGGAGATCAAGCGTGACGAATGAACAGCCGCAGGTGCGGCCTTCGCAAAACTCTGACGCTCCGGCAAACAAGCAGGACCGCAAGTCCGCTGGCGCTCTGCGCAAGCTAACGCCGGCGCAAGAGCTCGAGGTGTTGATTCGAGCTCGCTATCCGGTGATCTATGTAGTGAGTTGGGAAGAAGAACGCGTCGAACGTTGTCTTGCCGAAATTGCGGAAAAGCGGGGCAAGAAATTGCTCGTGTGGACGATCACCCAAGGCATCGTCAAAAGCGGGGCCGAGCCGCAGCGTAGCAAGGCCGGTTCGAACAGCACTTCGGATCCGATCGCAGCGCTCGACACTGTCATCGAGCAAGTCGAGCCGGCAATCTATTTATTCAAGGACTTCCATCCGTTCACCAAGGACGATCGCTGCAATTTGAGCGTTCTGAGACGATTGCGCGATGTAGGGCATCATCTCCGCGACACCTACAAATCGATCGTCATCGTCTCGCCGCTTCTAGAGATAGCGCCGGAACTTGCCAAGGACGTCACGGTCGTCGAATTCGACCTGCCGGGCACTCAGGATTTTAACCGCCTGCTGGATCGCATCATTGAAGACGTCAAGGATAACCCTCAGGTTCGCGTCGACTTGAATTCTGAAGCTCGCGAACGGCTGTTGCACGCCGCGCGGGGGCTGACCTTGAAAGAAGCCGAGAACGTATTTGCCAAGACGTTGGTGCTGGACGGCAAGATCGACGTCAACGACGTCAGCGTGGTGTTCAGTGAAAAGCAACAGATTATCCGCAAGAGCGGGTTGCTGGAATACTACGAGGCGAACGAGCAGTTTGGCCACATCGCAGGGCTGGAGAACTTGAAACACTGGCTGGCCAAGCGAAGCATCGCTTTTACGGAACGGGCCGCCCGATTTGGATTACCGCCGCCGCGCGGAGTGATGCTGCTCGGCGTCCAAGGTTGCGGGAAGAGTTTGTGCGCGAAGGCCGTGGCCAGCCTCTGGAAACTGCCGCTGCTGCGGTTCGATCTCGGCCGCATGTTCAGCAGCCTGGTCGGTTCCAGCGAAGAGAACATTCGCCGCGCCATTCAGACGGCGGAAAGCGTGGCGCCAGCCATTCTCTGGATCGACGAGATCGACAAAGCGCTGGCCGGCTCGTCAGGCTCGGCAGGCAGCGACGGCGGCACTTCGGCCCGAGTGTTTGGCACCCTGCTGACCTGGCTGTCGGAAAAAACTGCCTCGGTGTTTGTGATTGCCACGGCCAACGACATCAGCCATTTGCCGCCGGAATTGCTGCGTAAAGGCCGACTTGACGAAATCTTCTTTGTCGACCTCCCATCGGAAGAAGAGCGAACCGGCATTTTCAAGATTCATCTGCACCGCCGCGGGCGCGACCGGAAGAAATTCGACGTGCAGGAGCTGGCGCGCGTGAGCGAGGGATTCAGCGGCGCGGAAATTGAAGAAGCCATCGTATCCGCCTTGTTCGACGCTTTCAGTAAGTCTACCGATCTGAACGATGAGTTGATTAAAGCCAGCCTCGCCGAAACGGTGCCGCTTTCGAGAACCATGAGCGAGGATCTGAATCGTCTGCGAAGTTGGGCGGCGGGCCGCACTCGGCCGGCTTCAGGAGCCGCGGCTCGGTCGACCGAAGAGTCGCGCCGCAAGATTGAGTTGTAGTCACGTTTACGGCTGAGAGCGAGGTACAAACATGAGCACGGTCATTGTGGTCACCCCCATCCTGATCGCGAGCTGGCCCGCGATCACCGCTGCGATCTCTGCCACGATCGGCACGATGGGATTCGCGGCGGTTCGCAATTCGCAGATTGAAATCGACCGTGAACTCGCCGAAAACGCCCGCGCGGAGATTGAAGTCGAAGACAGCGAGATTCTCGCCGATGCCGCCGGCAGCGGCCAGGAATTGGTCGTGGAACGAGACGGTCTGCGAGCGCGATTTAGCCGCGACGCGCGCGGCGCGCTCAAAGTCTGCATGGAGGGCAAGGGCTATTCGAAAGCTGAGTTGCGCCGCGTCGGGGAAGAATTGGTGGGGCGGGTCACGCAGCAATACGTCTACCATCGCGTTGTGACCGAGCTTAAGCAACGCAACATGGCAATCGTCGACGAGCAGCTCTCGGAGGATCAGACGGTCAAGATCCGCGTACGCAACTGGTAAAGGAGCGAAGATGGCGCAAGAAGAAATTGAGATCGAAATCGATCGCACGGGCAAGGTGACGGTACGGACCATTGGCATCAAAGGTCCGCGTTGCCTTGAATTACCGGAGCTGTTGGCGCAAATCATCGGTCGCGAAGCCTCAAGAGAGCTGACCAGCGAATACTACGAAGGCGGCGTGCAGGCGCAACGACAGGTGGAAGTTAAACGTCGCCGTTAAGATCCCATGCAATGCAGCAGTTGCCGCTTTGAGAATATGCCGGGCGTTCAGTCCTGCGGGCGCTGCGGCGCGTCGTTAAGATTGGCTGCGTTGGCGATCAACGTCAATCCGCCGCGAGCGAGCGCTTGGGCGAAACGCTGGCGACGGCTGTTTCCTTACCGGCGTTTCAGCCTTCGGTCAGTCGGCCGCGCGGTTGTTTCGGCATTGTTCGCAGAGGATGCGGCGAGCGGTCCGCAAGTTCCCGTATTGCTCAGGACAGTGATTCCCGGTTGGCCTCAAACCTACCAGGGCAATAGTTTGCGCGGCCGCCGCTTCTTTGCTCTCTATCTGAGCTGCGTTTGCGCGGCGCTGCTCTTCGCTGGCAGCACGATTGGCAGCGTATTCTTGGGCCTGGCGGTGTCCGTGCATGTCTCTTCCGTGCTTGACATCGTCTTGCCCGCATCTCGTCAATTGCAAACTCGAATTGCCTATTCACTGCTTTGCTGCGGGTGGGTTGCACTTATCGTCTATCTCCCCGTAGGCTGGCTGGCGTCGGGCATGGCCGCCCCGCGACAAATCATGCAAACGATGAGCCCGCTTCAGCCGGGAGACGTGCTGCTTGTGAATCGCTGGGCCTACGCGGCTAGCAGGCCGCAGCCGGGCGATGTCGTGCTGTATCAGATTGGCCGAGGCCAGGTGCGCGGTCAGACAATTGGTTTGAACACGAGAATCGTGCTTGAAGGGGAGCGAATCGACCGCATTCTTGCCCGAGCCGGCCAGGAGTTCACGTGGGATGGCGGCGTCATGTCGGTAAACGGTCAGCCGGTCAGTTATCGGCCGTTGAATCCAGCGCGTATGCCCGCCCAACTGAAAATCACCGTCCCGGAGAACTATGTGTTGATCATGCCCACCACTGGGCTCGCCGATCGCTATGATCTCAATGGTCTCGACTGGCAGGCGATCAGTCTCGTCCCTGAACATGAGTTGCTCGGCAAGGTTTATCTCAGGCATTACCCGCTTTGGCGTTTATGGTGGATTCGGTGACCGAGGGAGTCTGATGGCGCGTTTTGACAAGTTGGAACTGGGGGGAGACGCGAACCGACCGAGCCAGTACTCTGAGGCGGTTCGGATACGGCGAGATGAGAAGGACTGGCTCAAGGAAGCTGATCAACAGCGTCGCGTCGGCCAGTATGAAAATGCTCTCAGGTTTTATTCACGCGCCTTGGAAGAAGATAAGTCCCTGGTGGGCGGCTGGCTCGGCCAGGTTCAGATGCTCGTCTTGCTGGACGAATGCCCCGAGGCGGCTCTGTGGAGCCGCAAGGCCTTGGAGCTATTTCCCTCGCACAGCGAATTGCTGGCTTCGCAAGCGCAGGCGGTCTGTCGGCTAGGCGACATGAAGCAGGCTTTTGCCCTCTGTGACGGCGCCATGAAGCTGCAAGGCAATTCCGCGTTCCAATGGCTGGTCCGAGGCGAGCTGCTTGTCGCCAGCCGCCAGGACGTAGACCGCCACTGTTTCGACAAGGCGCAACAGTTGAATCCCGACTGGTTGATTTCGCTGGAAATTGGCCTGATTTACCTGCACTATCGGCAACCCAGCAAGGCTTTGGAACGGTTGCGCCGCGTCATCGAGTTAACTCAAGATCAGTACTATCCCTGGTATCTGCAGGGAATTTGCCAAGCGCAACTGGGCATTGCTCAAGCTGCGAAGAAGAGCTTTCAACGCTGCCTCGAACTTTCCCCGCATCATGCCGACGCCCAACGCCATTTGCTGGAGTTGGATCGGTCCGGCTGGGCGCCGCGACGCATTTGGCGGCGGCTTTGGAACGCGTTTCATTGAAAGCATTCGAGAATTGATGCGTCGTCGAGTCTCGGCGGCCGGTCGCTCGATCGCTTCGTTACACGGTCGTCATCCTCAAAGCACTTCAGCCACAGCCCGAAGTTAGGAACAGCGAATGGCTTGGACCTTCGACAAGATTTTCAAGGGCGCGCGGAAGCACAATGCCAGCGATATTCACCTGGTGCGCGGAGTTGCTCCCGTCTTACGGATCAATGGCGATATTCGCCCGATCGAAGGCGAGCCGCTCGATGAGGCGAATTTGTTGACGTTGTTTGACGAGATCGTCACGGACAAGCACCGCGAGACGTTCGACAAAGAATGGCAACTCTGCTTTTCTCGCCATTGGCCGGGAGTCGGACGCTTTCGAGTCAGCGTGTACTATCACGCCGGCTCCCCGGAAATGGCGATCCGGCTCTGCGAAACGATGGTGCGCTCTGCGGCCGAGCTAGGGTTGCCGCCAGTTCTGGAAGAACTAACCCGCTTGCGCAACGGCCTGGTGCTGGTTACCGGCCCTACCGGCGTCGGCAAAACGACGACGTTGAGTTACCTGATCGACGTGATCAATCAGCAACGGCGAGCGAAGATCGTCACCATCGAAGACCCGATCGAATACGTGCACGAGAACAACCGCAGCATCATCATTCAGCAAGAAGTGATGACCGACGTCCGTTCGTTCCGCAGCGCCCTGATTCACGTGTTGCGTCAGGATCCCGACGTCATCGTGATCGGCGAAATGCGCGACCTGGAGACGATTGAAACGGCGCTCGTGGCGGCTGAAACTGGTCACCTGGTATTCGCAACCTTGCACACGCCGGATTCGATCCAAACGGTTCAGCGAATCTATAGCGTGTTCGCGCCCGAACAACAGAACTTTGTCACCGTGCAACTGGCGAATAGCTTGCAGGCGATCATTTCGCAAAAGCTCCTTCCGCGGGCCGACGGTTCGGGCCGCGTCCTGGCCTGCGAGGTCTGCATGGCGACGTTGGCGGTGCGAAATCACATCCGCGAACGGCAAGTCCACTTGCTGCTCAACGAAATGCAGACGGGCCGCAAGTTCCAGATGCAAACCATGGACAACGCACTTGTGGAGCTCTATCAACGCGGCGATATCACCTACGACGTCGCCGTCTCGAACGCGCGCGAGACGGACTACGTTCGGCACAAGACCGGCGGCGCCAGGCACACGACATAGAGCTGGGTCATCACAAGCTTCGATTGCGCATCCATCTGGGGCCGGCTGGAGGGCGAAGCGGATAACACGGCATTCGGCGGAAGCTATGCCCTCGGTTCTGCGAATGGCGCGCCCACGGAAAGAATCGGGTATCGACGGTTCGCACGCTCGATCTGAAGGACATTCAGCGGCTAGCCCCAAACTCAGTCTTGCCGCTGTGGCTCGAGGATTACGGCATTTCCAACCGAGACGCCAGATGGGCCGGCGGCTGGCGCCCAACAAGTGTCAGTCGGCCTTCACGCCGCTGAGCGGGTGCTCAGTGACGGTTTCCCAGGCGATCTGTTGCAGCAACCGATTCAGCTTGGGGATCTCCTCTTCGCTGACGGCGCCTTTCAGCGCCGGGGGAACAGGCAGGCCAACGGGACTGCGATCGTAAATCTGTGCATAGTAGCAATACGCGACGAGCACCGCTAAAGGCGGCTTAGCGTGGCCAATCGGATCGGTGAATAAGTCGGTTTGCTTGGTTAACCCCGGCGCCTCGCCTGCTGCGATCTTCTCCCGCAGCGCGAGCGCGGCTTGACCGACCGGCGCCACGAACACCGCCGGCATGCCGTTGTATTTTTCGTTCAGCATCTTGACCTGCTCGTCGATGTCATGGAAGTATTTGTCGTGTTCTCCCTGCAGCTTTTTCAGGTCGAAGACTTCGCGGTTGGGAGGCGTGGGCTTTTCTTTTCTGAAGTTGACATAGGCATCGAACGGGAGCCAGAACTCTTGGACCAGCACGCGGATCTGCGGGCTTTTTTCCGACGCCAGCCTCACGAAGTTCTCGATCCCTTCGTCAGGCAGAAACAGCGGAGCGATCGTCAGCACATCCAACTTGCCCGATTCAAGCGTGGCTTTCGATTTGAACTTGTCATCGGGCGCGTCCCAGTGTTGCATCACGTAAGAACCGCCGATGGAAGAGAGCCCGACTTGTTGATGATCGGCGATGCCCGCCGACTTGGCGATCTGGGCCAGGATGCCAGGCATGAAGACATGGAAGCTATGCCCGATTGAATAGACTCGCACTCCTTTGGGAATGTCAGCGGCAGGGCTCTTCGTCGTGTCTTCAGCGGCCCGCGCGATTGTGCTGCCGGCGCCAGTCCAAGCGAGCGCAACAGAGAAACCGACGCACAAAGTCAGCAGCGACCGGCGGCGAATAAACGTCGTCATGGGATACCTCTTCGGATCTGCTTGCTAGGATACAAAGGTAACGCCGACACCGTGTCGATTCGTCGCAATTTAAACCGACTGAGCTTGCTGACGTCAACTCCCGGTGAACAAGGTAGTGGACAGTGGCCGCGACGTGATATCGTGGCAGTGCGCTAGCAACCCGTTGAAAATCTCCGTGCGCCTGATCGCAGCGGCCGCGCATAATCTCGGCTTGCTGATGCGCGTACTGTTCAAAATGGGTACGCCCAGGGGCCTACAGGCGGCGGCGGACATTGCCTGGTCGATGTATTTAGCCATTCTGACTCTTTGTAAGCGGATCCTGCGCCCGGAGTTCGCGCTACAGGGAGCAACGGCGAGCTACCCCGTTGTGAACTGCCGGTAAGGGTATCGGCCGATGTCGACCGTCCGACTGCCGTCTCGCTGCACCGTGTCCGTGCTCTTCGGCCGCGTATCTGTCACCTTGGTGGACGACGGGATCGGTCAACTGCAAATTCATCGGCCGGTATTGTCTGGTTCACAAGTTCGATTCTCTCGAAATCGATTTGCTTTCCCTTCTCTTCGTAGTGGAACGGAAAGAACACGCCGGACGTCGGCCTGGGCAGGTCAAGTTGTCGAACCGGCAGCGGCACAGGCACTGGAACCGTTTCGCCGCTGCGCAGAACGTCCCATTGAAGCGCATCGGCATCCCCTCGCCCAATCTGCTCCACGGCGTCTCGCATCGCCGAGTCAAGGTCGTCCAGGCTGACGATTGGCCGCCCTTGCAATCTGACGACTATGTCAACCTCGTGCATCCCGGCCTTTTCCGCAGGACCGTTAGAGCGAACGAAGGTTACATCCAGCCCGCCTGATTGTTTTGCAAAGACGTTCTTTTCGCGAAAGCTCTCTTTCGTAATCGGTTTGAAATGGAGGCCGATCCATTCCAACACTTTGGCGGTTAACGGCGAAACGGGTGCGCTGGTAACCCCAAACTCGTTCCAGAGGGGCGTTATGTGTGGCTCAGTGCGATTCGCAGGCTCATTGGAAGCCGCCTCGTTTATTCGTTCGATTGTCGCCACATGTTCTTTACCGCGGGTCAATGTGAACGTGCCGTCCTTGACGACTAGGCTATCAGCTTTAGCCAGCAGCTCGACCCGATAGCGGCCGGCCGCAATGCGCACTGAAGCGCCGGTTCGTTTAACCGTCAGGTTTTCAACGACCTTGTCTCCTTGTGTGATTCGGACAGGCACATTGTCGGCGTCGCTCTTGATCGTGATCGTTCCCTTGTTTAGTTGCAAGACTATCAGCATGCCGGCAAACACGGCTGAGAATATGCTGGCGCCTCCCAGGAGGATTGTCGAAAGCGGGGGCGAGCGGCGGCGCGGAAGTCGCGCCCGCGACGCCGGCATAAGCGTACCTAGCGGCAGCGAAACCAAATCGGGCTGCTGGACGTGGGCGAGGCATGCTTCCAGCAACTCAGCGACTTCGGTGGCTGACGCGAAACGATCGTTGGGCTGCTTCGACATGAGCCTGGCGATGATCCGGCAGAGCCATTCGGGAATGTCCGGATTGATTTCGCGGATGGGTCTTGGCTCTTCGTGCGTGACAAGTTGCAGCACGCCGTAGCTCGATTCAGCTCGAAACGGTGCGCGGCCCGTGCACATCGCATATAACACGCTGCCCAGACTAAATAAGTCGCTGCGATGGTCGACCGATTCTCCGCGCGCTTGCTCCGGCGACATGTACTGGGGCGTGCCGGCAATGACGCCGGTAACGGTCAGGCTGGCATCATCCACTGCACGCGCAAGCCCGAAGTCGGTCAATTTTACGCGTGCGATGCCATGGGGAAGCAGAATGTTGGCCGGCTTCACATCGCGATGGACGAGTCCTTGCGCGTGGGCCGCAGACAGACCGGTCGCGGCTTGCATTCCGATTCGCAGGATCTCGACTACGGCCAGCGGCCCCTCATCATCGAGTCGACGTTGCAAAGACGATCCACGCACATAAGGCATGACGAGATAGGGGAGCCCATCGACATTCGCCACCCCGTAGATCTCCATCACGGTATCGTGCACCACCGCTGCGGCCGCTTGTGCTTCACGCGAGAATCGCTTTCGCGCCGCTCCACTGCTGCCGAGATGCGGCGACAATATTTTAATCGCAACGTAGCGATTGAGCGCGGAATCGAACGCTTTTAGTACGATGCCCATCCCGCCCGATCCTATCACCCCCATCACTTCATAGGTTCCCAAGCGGCCGAGCATTCGATCGTCATCCGTCGGCGCGAGCAGTTTGAGGACCGTGCCGTGGTGGAGCGACGCGTCGCCGTCTGCGGCCGAGTCGAGCCTGGCGGCGCCCGACTGCAAAGAATCAGTCGGCGGCTCTTGGCCGCGCAGAGAATCCCGCACTCCCAACCAAATATCATCGCCGGCTGCGGTCGATTCCAGTTGACGGCGGCAATCGTTGCAGTGATCCAGGTGCAATTCGAATGCCCTCTGTTCCTCGCCACTCAACTTGTGGCCGAGGAACAGTTCGATCCGCTCAGGATTGCATGTCGTTGAGTGATCGTTCACCAATCCGCCTCCTGAATGTTGACATTCGCCGGTCAGCACAACCGGAGATGTTTCTCCTGGGCCGATCGCCGTTACCTGCAAAAACTCTGTATTTCAGCAATCAGATGCCTCAGAAGCCCTCGGCAGACGCGTGGTTGATCGCGCCGACTGAGGCGATGCCACTCTACGATTCCTGCTCGTATTCAGTCACTTTCTCTTGGATTCGCCGAATTACGCGGCTGCGCGCGGCGTAGATAGCGCCTGGGTTTTTCATGAGTGCTTCTGCCACTGCCTCGACAGTGCGTCCCTCGACAGCGGTAAGCCGAAAGGCGTCCCAGGTGTCCTGATGGAACTCCTTGCGAACTTGCCGCACGGCCCAACGAAATACTTCGCGCCGGTGTTCCAAGCGTAAGAGGTCGGAGTCAGGCCCGCAGCGAGACGCCTGTTGATCCAGCACCTCGACCAGCGCCGAGCCTCCTGAGCCACGGTCTGGCCTTCCGCGAGTCAGAGCATTAAGAATCGCATTGCGCGCCACACGATTGAGCCAGGTACGGAATTTCGCCCGTCTCGGATCATGTTCTCGCTGCTCCACCGATTTGGCGACTGCTACCAAGACCTTTTGAGCGACATCGTCCGCATCCGCTTCTTGTATCCCCTTTTGAAAAGCCAGCCGCAGGATGACAGGCCGATAGATCTCGACAAACTCATGCCACGCCGCCTGATCCGCCGGATCGCGTATACGGAGCAGCAAGCTTGCTCGAGTTTCTGGGGCTAGGTTCGTCATATGCAAGTTCTCTATCCCTCTATACACAGGCGTGGCCCGCCTCTGACATTGGAGTCTATCTGCTGCGAGGCACACAATCACTTTTTGGAACGGATGCACCGCTGCATCTTTGCCGCCTCGCCCCCTCGCGATGCGGCGGGTCCAAGACGGCATTCGCTTAGAAAATGGCTGACTCGCCCGGTTCGCTTGCGCGCGGAGATCCGGCAGCGTAGCAAATTGCATGGACGACATCCGACGATCTAATGCAATGAAGGCGAAATCTCCAGCCGGCTGCTGGCTTTTCGCGTGGTATGAGTTCGGACTTATCGATCAGCCGTTATGCTTCTCAATAATAAGCGCCGCACTCGATTCGCCACAAAACATTGCTGGCGGGTCGCCGGCGCCATGCGGGGATCGCACTTAAAACATTCAAGGAGCTCGCTGAGCCGCCGTCTTCGGCTGGCTGCAGAATGAGCCGCAAGCCAGCGAGCGAATCTCGCCGAACTCTCGAGGTAATTTGCGCCAACGATCGCCGCCGTCGGCCGAGTGGTATATTTCGCCGCTGACGCTGTAGGCATACACGTTATCGGGCGCGGCGGGATGAATCGCGAAATCCCAGATCGTTGAGTTCGGTACGCCGGGCAAAACCAGCTTGTGCCAGGTCTGCCCCCCGTCGAGACTGCGCCAAGCCGCACCGACGCTGCCGGGAGGGCCATCGCCATTGCCAAGAAGCAGCACCTCGGGCCGGTCAGGCCGCTGCTTCAATCCCCGACAGTAGGCGTGGCCGAACTGCTTGCCGATATCCTGCGGCTGCCAGGTAAGACCGTCGTCGTAGCTGACGTTGAGATCATTGTTCGTCGTGGCAAACATCACGCGGCGACCATCGCGTGGAACGATCGCCAGGCCATGAATGTCGGCCGATGAAAGACCTTTGCCGACAGGACGAAAGCTCGCGCCGCCATCGGTGCTGGTCCAGACGCCATCGATCTCGACGCCCGCCCAAAGCCGATTACGCTCAAGCGGATCAGCAAGCAACGTAGTCACGCGATTGAAGCGAATGCCCGGGCATTCCTGGGCCGGCTGGGCCTCGGCCTGCTGCCAGTGGCGACCCGCGTCGGTCGAGCGAAAGATGCGCGGCGGCCGCGTACCCGCCAATACCGTATCGGGCTCGTGCGGCAGGATGAGCAGCGACCACGTAATCAGGTTGTCGAGCGGCCCTTCGGCCCGAACCCAGTCGTCTCCGGCGTTTTCCGTGAGATAGACACCTTCGTTGGTGCCGGCGTAGACCACTTGAGGCCGATGCGGATTAACGGCCAGCGCTCGCACGTCGCACTCAACGAACATCCCTTTGCTTGACCGACTCCATTCCGCGCCTCCATCCGTGCTGCGCCAGACTCCTTCGCCTACCGTGCCGACAAACAAAGTGATTTGGCTCACAGTCGAAATTCCTTTCAGCAAGCGATCGTTTGTATTAACCATTGTAGCCGACGATGTTCTTTCCCATGCCAGTGCAGGGCCACCCAGGCCGCTAAGGACCGTTGTTGGCAAGCGCGCTTCGATCATATCGATCGCATTGCGTCCACATAGCGAGTCGGGACTGCCGCAGGTTTCCTCAGACATGCTTGACTTGCATTCGTCCGTAGGCTAACAAAGGCGGTCATCGCTGAGAAAGAGGCGATCGTCGCGATTAGCGAGCTGAAAGCCATCGGACCCCGAGGATAATCCATCGTGGACGTTTTGCTCGTTGCTAAATCGCGTAAGGAGTTGGGGCCGCCGCTCATGATACGCTGCCCCAAATGCAGCACCGAAGATGTGCAAGCGACTGCCTATCGCCAGGTAGATGACCTCTGCGCGTTCTACTTTCTGAAGCTGATGACGCTGCGCAACACGTTTGTGGAGTGTTCGCGCTGCCGCGCGAAGCTCCGCTCGAGCGTCGACCTCGATGAGTTACCCCGTTACCGAGGCGGAGAGCTGGACCAGTTCCTCACGCACGACATTTCTTTCGTCGTTAAATTTCTGGCCATCGTTTCGGTGCTAATGTCCATCGTCCCCTTCGTCGGCCCCTTGTTGGCTTTGATCACCGTACTTGCGACACTCAAGAATCCCGGTTGGGCGCGAACTCTTGGCCGCGTCAGCCTGGTAATCGGCAGCATCATCACCGGGTTAGCGGTCGTAGCCATTTTGCTAGGCAAGTAACTATTTTGGGCTTCACAAATGGAGCTCCGCGGCCTAGCAGAGACGCGATGGTCGGTTCTGCGGCGACATTGTACTCGGCAGCCAACTCTCCGGCGCGTCGGCCCAGGCGACGGCGACGCCCAAGGGGCGTCTCAAATCGAGTTGCCGACGATTGAAGAAGAATGATCTGATGAACGCCGCGTTGCGGATGAATACGTTTGGAGGCGACGGATCAGAGCGAGCGATGAGGACGAACCATGCCGATCGTTGATGTAACGGTGTACTACCTCGAAATGCTCAGCCCGTCGGGCCGCGCTGTTCTAGCCCCGCGTGATGGATTGGAAGTGATCCACGCCAAACGGCCGACCGTCGCCTATTATCGTTTTCTCTACAACACCGTGGGGAGCGACTACAACTGGCGCAGTCGTGGCAGCCGCCCCGACGATGAACTCGCCCGGCTGATTCAGGATCCGCTCAACGAGGTGCACGTCCTGCATGTCGACGGCACGCCGGCCGGGTTCGCCGAGTTGGATCGGCGCCAGCCTGACGAAATTGAACTAATTCAGTTCGGCTTGATGCCCGGCTTCATTGGGCTAGGCTTGGGCAAATGGTTCCTGCAATGGACGATTGACAAGGCTTGGAGTTATCAGCCGAAGCGATTCTGGTTGCATACTTGCACGCTGGACCACCCTGGGGCCTTACCGAACTATCTCCAAGCAGGTCTGACGGAGTTTCGGCAAGAGCAAAAGCAAGAGACTGTGCCCGACTCCCGGTCGTGAAGAAGACGCGCCGTCGAGTGCGAGGGCTGTGTGAGAGCTCGCCGCATGGGGCGAGCCTCGCGCCGGCCGTGGAGATCGTTTGCAACCCAGAATAGCCGACACCCGTTTTCGCCACACGACCAAGGGCTGTCATGCGAATCTGCGAATTGAACGAAGCACGCCGGCTCGCGTTCCATTAAAATCGGCGGTGCGTGCCGTCCTTGCGAACTGTCGGCTGGCGAGATCGAGCAGGCGCCAACATCATGGAAAAGAGTCTGTGGACGTTGAAATGGTGGGCGAGATTCGCAGTAACCGCCCGAGTCGTAGCTCTGTCATTCGCCCTACTGGCGTCATCGGCTGGGCAGTCTGCGGCCGACGCTGTCTGGCCCTTGCACCAATGGGAAACGTCCAAGCCTGAGGAGGTGGGACTCGATGGCATGTTGCTGGCTCGCGCTCGTGAGTATGCGCTGACTGGCGGCGGAGCGGGTTACATCACGCGAGGCGGCAAGCTCGTCTTGGCGTGGGGAGATGCGAAGAAACGGTTCGGTCTGAAATCGAGTTCGAAGTCGATCGGCGTCACGGCGCTTGGACTGGCGATCGGCGACGGCAAACTCGCGCTGGCCGACCTTGCCCGTAAGCATCATCCTGGCTTCGGCGTACCGCCGAAAAGTAACGCCGGCAGCGGCTGGCTTGAAAAGATCACGTTGCTGCATTTGGCCACGCAAACCGCCGGGTTCGAAAAGCCGGGTGGCTACGGCAAGCTGCTTTTCGAGCCCGGCACGAAATGGGCCTACAGCGATGGCGGATCGAATTGGCTGGCGGAATGCATTACGCTGGTCTACCGGCTTGACATCGACAAATTGATGTTCGACCGGGTGTTCACGCCGTTGGGAATTACGCGCGCGGATCTTGTGTGGCGCGCCAATAGCTATCGCCCGCACGAGATTGAGGGCATTGAGCGCCGCGAGTTCGGCTCGGGCATCAGCGCCAACGTCGATGCCATGGCCCGCCTTGGCTACCTCTACCTGCGCGAAGGCCGCTGGCAAGACAAGCAAATCTTGCCTCGCGAATTCGTTCGCCAGGCGTCGACCGTCGCGCCAGAAGTGGCTGGGCTGCCGGTCGTCAACGGCGCGGAGTATGGCCGGGCATCCGACCACTACGGGTTACTGTGGTGGAACAATGCCGACGGCGCGTTGGCCGGCGTGCCGCGCGACGCCTTCTGGTCGTGGGGCCTGTACGACAGTTTGATTGTCGTGATTCCTAGCCTCGACATTGTTGCCTCGCGGGCTGGAAGTTCTTGGAAGCGCGACGGAGGCGATCACTATGACGTGTTGAAGCCTTTTCTCGAGCCGATCGCCGCCGCGGCACAAGCGCCAGGCGATGCCAATCGCCCCGACGTGAAATTAGAGGACGATCCCCTCGAGCGCAAGCGGGCTCGAACGAAGAAGCGACAGACGCGCGAGGCGCCGACTACACCACCCTATCCGCCGAGCTCGGTCATTCGTCGCATCGAGTGGTCGCCGCCGTCGAGCATCGTGCGTCGAGCTCGCG
Source organism: Pirellulales bacterium (assembly GCA_025924495.1). The sequence continues at coordinate 15,265 of JAICIG010000091.1, forward strand.
GCAGCGATAATTGGCCGCTGACTTGGGGCGATGACGATGCGATTTATACAGCCTATGGCGACGGCCGCGGCTTCGAGCCGTTCGTCAAAACAAAGCTCAGTCTGGGCTTGGCCAAGATTAATGGGGGACCTGATAGCTTCGTCACGGTCAACCTGCGTTCCCCGACGGTCGAGCAGCGCGGCGACGGCGCCGCAGGAAAGAAGGCCAGCGGATTGTTGATGGTCGACGGCGTAGTGTACCTGTTGGCTCGAAACGCCGGCAACTCGCAGCTCGCCTGGTCGAGCGATCATGGCAAGACGTGGACCTGGGCGGATTGGGATTTCACGTACAGCTTCGGCTGCCCGACGTTCCTGAACTTTGGCCGCAATTACGACGGCGCCCGAGATGACTTTGTTTACATGTATTCGCACGACGCAGAGAGCGCCTACGAAGCCGCCGATCGGATGGTGCTGGCTCGAGTTGATCGGCGGAAGATTCTCGAGCGGGATGCATATCAATTCTTCGCGGGCCTTGATGCGGCCGGCAATCCCTGCTGGACTCGGAGCATTGACGACCGCGCCGCCGTTTTCTCAAATCCGGCCGGGTGCTATCGCTCGAGCGTCTCTTATAACGCGCCGCTCAAGCGATATCTCTGGTGCCAGATTCTGCCGGCTGAAGACCCGCGATTCGCAGGCGGACTGGGCATTTACGATGCGCCGGAGCCGTGGGGTCCGTGGACTACGGCCTATTTTGCGGCGACCTGGGATGTCGCCCCCGGCGAGACCGCCGGCATTCCGACGAAGTGGATCAGCGAGGATGGCCTGACGATTCATTTGGTCTTTTCCGGCGAAGATCATTTTTCCGTGCGGAAGGCGCGGCTCTCGATGATGAATTGACGGCGATTCAAAGACACTGCTCTTAAAACGATCCATGTCAACTGGAAAATATTTGTTATTCGCTCTTTCGCCCGGCCGATACGCGCAGCAACGAGCGTCGTTGATCCTTGCCGCCGTTGCGGCGCTAATTTGTTTCCGATCAAGAGCTGAAGAAGCTGGCGACGCTCCACACGCGGTTCTAGGAATCAAAGGAACGCGATTCACTTCGAACGGCGAACCAACCTTTCTGCTCGGCCTCAGCTATTACGGCGACTTGGGCGCCAGCGAAGAGACGATCCGCCGCGATCTCGACCAGATGCAGAAATCCGGATTCAACTGGATTCGCGTCTGGGCCACGTGGTCGGCCTTTGGCGGCGATGTATCGGCCGTGGAACCTGCGACCGGCGAAGCGAGACAGCCGTATTTGGATTCTCTCAAAAAGCTAGTCGCCGAGTGCGACCGTCGCGGCATGATCGTCGACGTCACGCTCTCGCGCGGAAACGGCGCGACAGGACCGCCGCGACTGGCAACGCACGAAGCGCATCGCCGTGCCGTGCAAACCATTGTCGAATCCCTCGCGTCCTATCGCAACTGGTATCTGGACTTATCCAACGAGCGCAATATCCGCGACACGCGTCATACAAGCATCGATGAACTGCAAGAGCTCAGAAAACTGGCCCGCCGACTCGATGCAAAGCGCCTGGTCACCGCATCACATGGCGGAGACATCGATCGTGACGAGCTGAGGGACTATCTGCAGAAGGTGCAAGTCGACTTTATCACGCCGCACCGCCCGCGCGATGCGCAATCGCCGCGGCAAACCGAAGCCAAGACGCAAGAGTATCTGGCCGCGATGCGCGAGTTGGGCCGTCTCGTGCCGGTGCATTATCAAGAGCCATTCCGTCGCGGTTATGACCGCGGATGGAATCCGTCCGCCGATGATTATCTGACCGATCTGGCCCAGGCTCGGGCCGGCGGCGCAGCGGGCTGGTGCTTTCACAATGGCGACCAGCGCGGGACTGACGACGGCCGGCCGCGCCGCTCGTTCGACCTCCGCAGCCAATGCCTCTTCGAGCAGCTCGATGCCGAGGAGTTGAAAGCCATCGGGAATTTACCCCGACGCACGCTACAATGAGGCCCATTCCAATTTCCCCCAAAACAATCGGCGACAAAAATCGGACCGGGCCCCACGATGTCGAGCGGAGACGCAACTTTGGGCGATGACAGGCGGCTAGGCGTCATTGGTCTGGGCTTGATGGGTACGGCGATCGCCGAGCGACTGCTGGAGCATGGCTACTCGGTTTGCGTCTGGAACCGCACGCGGGGAAAGGCAGAATCGCTACTGAAACTAGGCGCGGCGTGGAGCGATAACCCGTTCGCTGAGTGTCGCCGCGTCATCGTAAGCCTGTATTCCAGCGACGTCGTGGCAGATGTGATCGAACGCATGGCGGGCGAGTTACATGCCGGCCAAATCGTGATCGACACGACGACGGGCGAGCCGTCGGACGCGACCGCCCTCTTCGAACGTCTCGCCAAGCGCCGGGTCTGCTATCTCGACGCTCCGATCTCCGGCTCCAGCGAACAAACGCGACGCGGCGAAGCCATGCTGATGGTCGGCGGCGAGCGCGATTGTTTCGAGGCCTGTGCCGATTTGTGGCCCATCTTGGGTGCCAGAACATTTCATGTGGGCCCTTGCGGCAGCGCCGCGAAAATGAAGCTCGTCACAAATCTGGTGCTGGGTCTTAACCGCGCGGCGCTGGCCGAAGGACTGGCGTTTGCCGAAGCTACCGGCGTACCGGCGGCCGCCGCACTCGAGGGTCTCAAGGCCAGCGCCGCCTATTCCAAGGCGATGGATACGAAGGGGCGCAAGATGGTCGAAGGCGATTTCAGCGCCCAGGCCAGGTTGTCGCAACACCTCAAGGACGTGCGGCTGATTCTGCGTGCAGCCGCCAATGCGTCACTGGCACTGCCGTTGTCGCAGGCGCATTGCGAATTGCTTGAGCGCGCCGAGTCGTTAGGACTCGGCGAGCTCGACAATAGCGCCATCATCAAGGCGCTCGGCAAGTGGGAACCCTGATCAGCTCCGCCTCTCGCTCCGCGGGCGGCGCCGGCGGTTCCCCATCGGGCGTGAAGGCCGCCGACAGCGCCTGCCTTTTCTCCCACCGCCCTTTGCCGCCGCGGCCGCCATATTGGCCGCGAGCGACTTTTTCACCGCCATGGAGCAAGCGATTTGATTGCCACTACGCGTGGGCAAAGGCCGCCTGCGCTGCTTCGGCCATCTCCTTGGTCGAGAGATCGCGAAGGTGCGTGGCGATCGACCAGGTATGGCCGAACGGATCGGTCACTACGCCGTAGCGGTCGCCCCAGAACATGTCCTGGGCGGGCATCATCACGGTGGCGCCGGCCTGCGCGGCCCGCTCGATGGCGGCGTCGCAGTTCTCCACATAGCGGTGAATCGTCACCGGCGTGCCCCCGAGCGCCTTGGGCGACAAAGCCTTCCCGCCGCAATATTCGGGGAAATCGTCGGCCAGAAACACCGCCTGGCCGCCGATGCGGATTTCGGCGTGCATGATCCGCTTGCCATCGGGCGCAGGCATGCGATGCACTTCTTCGGCGCCGAAGGCTTTCTTGTAGAACTCGATCGCGCTTGCGCAGCCATCGCATTTCAAGTGCGGAATCAGTCCTTCACGTCCGGCGGGAATTGGCTTGGTCATCGTAGAGGTCCTTTCATAAAAGTGGGAATCGTGGGATAGAAATGAAGGAAGATTGTGGAACGTCGGGCGTTCTCATCGCTCGAATGCGCCCCAGCGAAGCGCCATGCAACGGACGCGCTGCGGTTAAGCTGCTACGGTTGATCGTAGGCTTGCTGTAACTTCTGCACGTCGAGCTTGTCCATTTGCAGCATCGCTTGCATCACTCGCTTTGATTTTTCTCGGTCCTTGTCTTGCAGCATCGCACCCAGCGTCGAGGGAACGATCTGCCAGGTCAGGCCGTATTTGTCCTTCAGCCAGCCGCAGCGCATGATCTCGCCGCCGTCAGAGAATTTCTCCCAGAAGTGGTCGACTTCCTCCTGGGTCTCACAGTTCACGAAGAACGAGACGGCGGGAGAAAAGGTAAATTGCGGCCCGCCGTTCAAGGCGACGAATTCCTGGCCGTCGAGTTCAAAAGAGACCGACATCACCGATCCCGGCGGGGCGGGAGCGCCGTCGCCAAAGCGGGAGATCTGACCCAGCTTCGAATTCTTGAAAATGGAAACATAATAATTGGCGGCTTCTTCGGCGTTGCCGTCGAACCACAAGAATGGCGTGATCTTCTTCATCGGCCTCTCCCTTCAGTCTGACGGCATGTTTAGTTGGCGCTGGGCAAATCGGGGAGTTCCATCATGGGCCGGATTTCGATTGTCCCCTTGCTGGCCGGCGGGATGCGCGAGGCCACGGCGATGGCCTCGTCAAGATCTTTCACGTCGACGATGTAAAAGCCGCCCAGCTGCTCGCGCGTTTCAGCAAACGGTCCGTCGGTGACCAGTGACTTGCCCTCTCGAACGCGCACACTGGTAGCCGTCGCCACCGGATGCAGTGGCCCGGCGGCTACGTACTGTCCCTGGGAGTGCAAGTCGTGCGTCAACTTGACCGAGTTCGTGTAGCATTGCTGCCGCTCGGCGTCGCTCATGGCTTGTTCGTTCATGTAAACTAGCAGCATGTATTTCATCGTCGTGCTCCCAAAATGGTCTTGTCTCTAGCCCGGATCTGTAGCTGTCTGCAAGTAGGTCGATCGGCAACCGCATGAATCGACATCCGGGACAAAAATTATTTGTCCGAGCCAGCCATCATACCGACGCCGCCAGCCGACCTTCGCGGAAAGCGGCGACCTGCGCCGCGGCGCTGCGGTTGGTCTGCTCAATTTGGCTGATAAGGGCGGCCAACGCCAGTTTCAGCGAGGCTCGCGGCCGCTCGGTCGCGCAGATATAGTTGGCCAGCGGCTCGAGCACTTGTTCTAAGTCGTCGCTAGAGTGAAGGTTGGCGTTGTGATTAAGGCGTTCCATGGCCGATTCTCCTGGTTCAAGGGTGGGGTTTCTTTCTCTTGCCGCCAATAAATCGAACGACTGACCGCCCAATCGACACTCGACAAAAAATTTGCTCAAATTTCCGCATGGTTCCGCTCGTTGATCAGGCTTTGGAGACCGTTTACCGCTCCGATTGGGGCCGGATCGTCGCTGCGCTCATCCGCCTGACCGGCGACTTCGACGCGGCCGAAGAGGCGGCGCAGGAAGCGTTTCTGGCGGCGGTCGACGCCTGGCGGGGGACCGGAATTCCCGAATCGCCGCCGGCCTGGATTCTGCAGACCGCCCGGCATAAGGCGATCGACCGCATCCGGCGCCGGGCGCGGCTCCAAGACAAGCTGGCAGAAGTCGCCGCCGAACCGATCGCGTTCCCCGACACGCCTGATCTCGATGGCGACGAAATCTCCGATGACCGCCTGCGGCTGATCTTCACCTGTTGCCATCCCGCCTTGGCCTCCGAGGTGCAAGTGGCGCTGAC
>JAICIG010000092.1 GCA_025924495.1 Pirellulales bacterium
CAGGTAGCTCAGTTCGGCTCGCACCTGGCCGACGTTGTATTTGACATAGTAGTTGTCGTGTAGATAGTCGAATACGGCGCCGCCTTGGATGCCGCAACGACGGGCTCTGCGAAATAGACCTGCCGTGACGAACTGTTGGTCGCGTTCTTTCGTTTCCAGACCATTGACCTGGTTTCCGTAGAAATTACTTTGCGTGAACATGGCGCCGACCTGGTAGCCAATGCCCAAGGGGCCGAGGCCTAAACGGCGGCCGAACTGCCCGGCGAAGTTGACTCCCTCATGGAATCCGAAATTGCCGTTGCGGCCCAGATCAAGCGGGCCCTTGAAGGCCTGAGGACCGATGAACAGCGAGTGCTCTTCGACCCTATGTCGCGGAATGCAAATGCCGTCGCAGGGAACTAACCGCGGACAATTGCCGTCGTTGCACCCCGGGCCGCAGACGTGATCGTCGAATACCGGGTCGCCGCAGGTTGCGCAGCCGCCGGGTGCAAAATCTCCTGGCCCGTCAACATAGACGTCCTGATCAGGACCCTCCGGAGCGCCTTGTTCAATTACCTCGCCTTGCATCGCTCCCGGAGCGATCAATTCGGAATCGGCGAGCGTCGGCTGGTCTTCCGTGAAGACCACTTCCTCGATCGCCATTCGATTTCTATGATTGCGCGCCGACGCCATTCGATAGGCAAGGCGGGGATTCTGCTGCCATGCTGGTAACTGAGGTACCGAGCGGGGACGGACGGGAACCATTTCGACTTCCGCTGCGGTCGGTTCCAGATCCGGCGCTTCGACCGCCCCCGACGATGGCGTAGGACGTGAACGGCGAGCGAATTTTTGAGCCCATGTTGGCGCTGCGGTTCCCATGCAGATTGCCACAATCGCACAGCAGCCTGCCCATTTTGCCAAGTTGTGCCGTTCGCGGTACATCGAAAGCTCCTCAGTAGTGCTATCACAGGGCGGATCGAGTCACGCCTTTCGTGAACAGCGAAACTATCGGAATCCGCTAACCGGAACTTTCGTTAAAACCGTCAAAATCGGAAAACAGCCCCTTGTTCTCCTGGATTAACAGCGCGCGATCTGGGCCCCGACGGTTTCAAGCTGGGCAAAGGGCGCGGTAGCCCGCGCGTTAACCTGCCAGCGCGTGGTCAAGATCGTCGCGCAGATCTTCGAATGCCTCAAGCCCGATGCTCAGTCGGATCAAGCCATCGGTGATGCCATGGGCCAGCCTCGCCTCCCGGTCGTAACTGGCGTGCGACATCGAGGCAGGCTGTTCGATGAGCGACTCGGCAGCGCCCAGGCTGACCGCCAATTGAAACAGCTTCGTGGATTGTACGATCTTCTTGGTTGTCTCTAGATCGCCGACGGCTTCGAAGCTGAGCATGCCGCCGAAACCGCCCGACATTTGTCGGGCGGCGATTTCGTGGCCCGTATGGCCAGGCAAGCCGGGATAGAGCACGCGTTTGACGCGCGGATGGCGGGCCAGGTGCTCGGCGATTTTTAGTGCCGTACGCGATTGTTCGAGCACGCGCAGCTCAAGCGTTTTCAACCCGCGCGAGCAGAGGAAAGATTCGAGCGGCCCCATCACGGCGCCGGTGGCGTTCTGCACGAAATAGAGCCTGTCGTAAAGCGATTTATCTTTCACGACAAGCGCTCCGCCTAGCACGTCGCTGTGGCCGCCGATGTACTTGGTGGCGGAGTGCATCACGATGTCGGCCCCGAGCTCCAGCGGACGCGTCAACACGGGTGAGGCGATCGTGTTGTCGACGCCGAGCAAGATGCCGCGTTCGCGGGCCAATTTGGCGCACGCGGCAATGTCGGTGATCGACATCAGCGGATTGCCGGGGCTTTCAATCCAGAGCAGCCTGGTTTGGGGCGTGATTGCGGCGGCCAGGCGCCCGAGATCGGTCGATGGGGCCAGACTGACGCGAATGCCTGAGCGATTCGTGATCTTATGCAGCAAGCGGTAGGTGCCGCCATAGATGTCGGATCCCGCCACAATGTGATCGCCGCTTTCCAGTAGCATCGTGACGCAATGCGTGGCGGCCATGCCCGAGGCGAACGCGAGCGCTCCGACGCCCCCTTCCAGGCAGGCCAGCGTGGTCTCAAAAGCTTTTCGCGTAGGATTGCCGCTGCGCGAATAATCGAATTGCCCCCAGTCGCCTGCGCCGGGTTGAACGAAGGTACTGGCGAGGTGGATCGGCGGCACGACGGCGCCCGTTTCCTGGTCGCATTCTTGGCCGACATGGATGGCGCGCGTGCGGAATTGCATGGGGAGTCTTTCTTGCTTTTGTAGGACGGCAGGCCTTCTTGCCTGCCGCATCAAAAAGGCAGGCAGGAATGCCTGCCCTCCTGAGTGGACGACCTTGCACGGTCCGGTCGCTATGCTTGCTCCAACGCCTGGGCCAGATCGGCAATCAGGTCTTCGGTGTTTTCGATGCCGCAGGCCAGGCGAATCATGTTATCGGGAATGCCGAAGCGTTGGCGGTCTTCGGGCGTGCACTCGTAATAGCTCATCACCAGCGGCTGCTCGATTAATGATTCGACGCCGCCCAGGCTCGGCCCGATGCGGGGCAATTTCACGCTGTCGACGACGCGAGCAGTGCGGCGCCAATCGGCGTCTTTGACCAGGAACGTCACCAGGCCGCCGTAGCCGCGCATCGTTCGCTTCGCGACTTCGTAGTAACGATGGCTGGCCAGACCGGGATAATATACTTTCTCAATCTTCGCGTGCCCGGCAAGGAACTCCGCCACTGCCAGACCGTTCTGGTTGTGCCGCTGCATCCGCAATTCGAACGTCTTCAGGCCTCGCAGCAGCAGGTGGATGTTGTGGGGCGAATTGATCGCGCCCATGATGCCGCGCAGCTTGCGGACAGGTTCGAGCTTTGCCGAGGCGCCGATGATGACGCCGGCCAGCAGGTCGTTGTGGCCGGCCAGGTATTTGGTGGCGGAATGCAGCACATAATCGACGCCGGCTGCCAAGGGGTGCAAATTGTAGGGGGTGCCGAGCGTGGCATCGATCAGCGTCTCCACGCCGTGCCGCTTGCCGACGGCCACGAACTTCTCCAAGTCGACCACGCTGAGATGCGGATTCGTCGGCGACTCGCTGATCAAGAGCCGGGTCTTCGACGTGATCGCTGCTTCCATCGCTTCATAGTCGCAGGCGCGGACCTGTTTGGTGACGACGCCGAACCGCGACAGATGTTTGACGCAGAACTCGCGGCTGCGGTGGTAGCACTCATCGAAAAAGATCACCTCGTCGCCCGAGCTCAGCTTACTCATCAGCAAGCCTACGATGGCCGCCATCCCCGTGGAGAACAAGAGGGCTTCTTCTCCTCCTTCCAATGCCGCCAACTTGCGTTCAACGACTTTCTCGCTGGGGTTGCCGTAGCGGCCGTATTCCTCGCGCGGCAGCTTCTGCTCGATGAAATCGATGACCGACTGCGTATCTTGGAAGGTATAGGTCGAAGAGCAGAAGATCGGATCGGTGATGGCGTGGCCGGGTTTTTGCCGGTCTTCGCCGGCATGCACCGCCAGCGTCGATGGATGCCAAATCTTCGAACCTTGATTTCCGGCGGCGGGGTCGTGAGTCATCGCGCGGTCCCGTAAGCATTAAGTCGAACTAGTAACCAATCGGGACGGCGGGCGGGCTTACAAAAAAAGCCGCAGACTCGCCCAAGGCGGTCGCGGCTTACGCTCGCTGTAGTTGAAACTCTCGCCGGCGAAGCCGCTTCACGACATGCAGGCGAAAATGGCACTTTAGCAGGTGTAGGCTGCAAGCGGCCGCAAATCCCAGGTGCCTCGATTCTAATGACGCGACACTCCGCGAGCAAGCGGCGAGGCGCGGAACCGGCCGAACCGCCGGAAAAGGCGGAAAAAATCGAGGGCGCAAGCATAACGCTGGCCGCGGTGTCGGCACACTCTGGCCCCCAAAGCGCGAAATCGATGGACCGTGACCCCCACCCGCGAATACAATCGACGAAGCGAACATTCATACCGTCAAGGCGGACGAAGGAGTCGAGCGACTATGCATGTCGGCGGTTTAGTTCGGAGGTCGGCTGCGAGATTACTGGGGCGTTGGCCGGCAGCGCTGCTGCTTCTCGCGGCGGCTACGTTGAGGGCCGAAACTGAGCCGGCTGGGAAACCGACCGCCCCTTCTTCGCATGATCTCGTCCATCAATTGGGCGACAAATCGTTTCTGGTACGCCAACGTGCCCAACGGAAGCTGTTGGAAATGGGCGTTCCGGCGAAAGACGCGTTGCAGGCGGCGCTCGACAATCCTGACGCCGAAGTTCGCTACCGGGCCCGCCAGGTGCTCGAGCAGGTGCTGGACCTCGACTTTCAACGGCAGCTCGAGACATTTCTTGCTTCGGCCGGCGATGGCAGCGGCGACGGTCTGCCTGGCTGGCAGCGATATCGACAACAAGTGGGAGAAACGCACGCGGCGCGTCGCTTGTTTGTAGATATGCAACGCGCCGAACGCGATTTGCTGCAGACGGTTGCCGCGCGGCCCAGTTCGGCGGGCGAGTTGCTCGAACTGCGTTGCCAACAGCTTCAGCATGAGATGCAAGCCGCGGACTCGAATGAAGAGCAACCGCTGGGCATCGGCAGCATTGCGGCATTTCTGTTTGTCGCCAGTAACCCTGAGGTGACGATTTCGACGCAGGCCGGGTCGTATGTGAATAACTTTGCCAACCAGCCCACGCTGCACGAGGCGCTGTCCAGCGGCGCGGTCGTGGATCCGCTTCGCGAGCTGCTCAGCGTCTGGACTGGACGCTCTTTCGAAGACAACATGGTTGCCTATCAGAATCTGCAATTGGCGATGCGCTATAACCTCAAAGCCGCGCTCGAACCGGCGGCTGAGCTCGCGGCGCGCAAGGAAATCCCCGCTCAGCAACGCCCCTTTGCCATTCTTGCCTTGGGCAAGTTGGGCGACAAACGACAGTTGCCTGCGCTCGAGCCTTTGCTCGATGACAAGACCGAGTTCACCCTGCATGGTCGGGACGGCCACGAGGTTCGTACTCAGATTTGCGACGTCGCGCTGGCGGTCATGATACATCTCTCCGGGCAGAACCTGCGTGACTATGGTTTCGACCATTTTTCTTCTCATCCTACCTGGCTCTTCAACCCGGGCACCCTGGGTTTCAAGAGTAAGGAATCGCGCGAGCAGGCAATGGCGAAATGGCGAAAGTGGGCGGGGCAAGCCGCAGGCGTTAACCGGTAGCCTTTAGCCTGTAGACGGAGCAGGCCAAACGGCGAGTGCGAGGCATGAGTCTCCGGCTTTCGATCGGCAACCAAGCGGTTAACCGTTCCCGACGTTCGGCGGATCGCCTAACGCCACCAATTCGGCGTTCTCCTCCCGCTTAAAGGCAAACTGTTCCCACGCGACAAGCAATTGCCGATAGGAGCCGCGACACGGCGCTGCCGAGCCGCGACGGATCTTTGCTAAACGAACGATGGACTACGCCAACGAGTGCGGCGTCATTTGGCGCCCGATCATGATTGAGTGAAAGTTGACCAGCGCTCACTGCAGCTTGCGCTCAGCCTCGCATGATCGGCGAATCCGCCAGCCGCGCCAACAGATCGGCCGGGTCTTGATAGACCGCCTTGGCGCCTTTTAGCTCATGGTCTTGCCAACCGCCGCACCGCAAAGCAATGACTCCGACGCCGGCGCGCGTGCCCGCCTCCACATCATAAGGCGTATCGCCGATCATCATCGCCTGCTCGGCCGGTACGCCGAGCTTTTCGAGCGCCACGGCGACGATATCGGGATTGGGCTTCGATTTTGCGGCATCTTTTGAGTCGGCGCTTCGTTCGAGTAAGTCGGGAACTCCCGCAATGGCGAGCAATGCTTCCAGATCGCTGCGGCGGGCCGAACTGGCGACGGACAGTCTAAAGCCCAACTCGCGGAGCCGCGACACCAGTTCGGCCGTCTTGGGGAAAGGTCGCACTTGCTGGAGATACTTGTCCTGGAAGATGTGTTTGCAGTCTTCTGAAATCGCCTTGCCTGCGGGCGAGTCGATGTCCAGCCCTGCCAGTTCCCGCAATAGCTTGTCGCTGCCTTTGCCGATCAGGCGACGAATACGGTCAAACGGCACTTCGCGGCCGGCCGCTTGAAAGGCATCGTACCAGGCCATGGCATGCTGATCGTTGCTGTCGACCAACGTTCCATCGACGTCGAAAATAATGCCCGTCACTTTGCTCATGGGATTCTGTGGATACGCTGTTTGGAGGGCTCATCGTCTGGAGTTCACCTCGATGCAAAAACCAGACCGTGCGTCATCACAAATATTCCAGCCACTCGGCCGCTTTTACGGCGCAACATGAATATTCGGTAAGCATTGCGGAATGGATTGGCAGTGGCGCCAGCTAGAAACGTATGATTGGTAAAGGGATGGACTCTGAGGCATCTGGCGGAAAAACTGTTGTGTGGAGGTTGTCATGTCTACAGGCAAGATGTTCTCTGTAGCGCTGGCCGCGGCGCTGATCGCTGGAACCATTGCGGCGGAATCGAGCTGGGCCGCGCCAGGACGGTGGCGCCGCGTCTACAGCTACCAGCCCCGCGCGGCCGCCGCGGCCCCCGTGCGCGTCCAAAGCAATCGCCGGTACTCCTATGTGCCTGGCGCTGTTGGCGGAACGTATTCTCCTTCAACCAACGGAGGGACGCTCGGATTGAACAATAACTACCGTCCGGGCCCAGGCTATGCTCCGCGGCAGGGAATCAACTCTGCAACCTGGAAAGTCCAAGGTTTGTAAGTCGTTCTAATACCCGCCTGGCTCCTGCCCGCCAAATTCTCCGCGGACAGGTTGCCAGGCCGCCAGGCGCCGCCGGCACATTTCTTTACTCCCCTGGCGCGCGCAGCGACTTGTCTTGATGATCGCCTTTCACTCCGCCGGCGCGCAGGCCATTGTCGCCTTTCGCTCCGTCGAAAGTATCTTATTGTCGTCTTTCGCTCCGTCGAAAGTATCTTATTGTCGTCTTTCGCTCCGTCGAAAGTATCTTATTGTCGTCTTTCGCTCCGTCGAAAGTATGCCCTGTCACCGTCAGCGGATGGCCACGATGGTTCTTGTGCAGTGCGAACGCCCAGCACGAGTGCGGACGAATCGCGCGCTCCTAACGATCTGCGCGTGTAATTGCAGAACAACTAAACGCGCTCGCGATTGAGCGCCGCCGTTTACTTCCGCCGCGCGTATTCGATCGTGAAGATCTGCTGCTCCTGGTTCTCCGCCAGCAGCATGTACATTTTGAAGGTGAAGTGATCGTCGTCCTTCATCTCGGTCGTGGTCTTGAATTTTTGCGGTTTGCCATCGGGGCCGATTGATTCGCCGGTCATGACGGTCGTCTTCGTTTTCGGGTCGTAGTCCCCTTCATAAATCATCGGCGCGCTCTGCATTGAGTCGACCCAAACGCCGACATATTTCTTTTTCCGCTGGTCATAGCCATCCGCGCCGTGGCCCTGGAACTTGAGTCCCCCGAAATCTCCCTCAAAGTCGCTTTCCAGCCACATGCCGCCACAAATCGATTTGTAACTGGCGGTCGCCTTCGATTTCTGGCCTCCGGCCTCCATCACGGCATCCCAGTCCCCCGCAAATTTCTTCAGCCGCTCATGCTCCGGTCCGGGCTTGGGCAACTCTTGCCCGAGGCACATTCCGGAGACAGCCTGACTGACGACAATCGCTAGCAGCATTTTGTTCAACATCGCGCATCACCCTCGTAGATTGGGAGTAAGGGAATTAATGAATCGGGAGAAATCGACTTGGCGCGATTATGGCCTGACCATGGCGCCGCCGCAAGGAATGGCCGCCGACCGGCAGCATCGCCCGGCTATCAGAACACGATCATTCGCAGCCGCCGAAAGCGCAGCGATTAACCAGAGGTTTGCGTCGTTGCCTGCTCGTCCGAAAGAGCAGTGTGATCTCTATCGTAATAAATCGAGAATCTCGCTTCCGTCCCGACAGCAGATCAAGAATAACTGCGACGCAGTAACGCGAGGGGGTTGATTGAAACTGGCTTTTTCCTAAATTTATCCTTGAAGTCTTGAGTCTACGACAGACCTTGGGGGGCCATCATGTCTATTGCTTTCCAAGCAGAACATACCGGCTATGGAATCTTGCTGACGCGGATTGAACGCCGGTCTGACGCGCAAAAGTTGCGAAATTACTTTCACGCGCATCACGTGCCTGCCACGCTCGGATTGCTGTGCGATGCAGGCGACCAGCGAGTCTTTCTGCCTAACCTCACCGCCGAGCGATTTGTCACGCTGGTGGAATCGGCGAGTCGGGAATTGGCTTAGCGCCGGCGCTCGTCAGTTACAGCACGAAAACGTTCTTGTGCGGACAAGCTGTTATCCTGGCAAGTCAGCCGGGCCAGAGCGGTCATGCCCCCTGGAGCGCATTCGCTACAGGTGCTCTTCGTCGATGATATGTCTATGTAAGCCTTGATCGATTTCGACCGGTAATCACTCCGGCTTACCGTTGCGATGCCCATTTTGCTCGTGACGCGCGCGTTAAGCCCTCACGGCGCCCAGGCCCATCAGGCAAGCAATTCTTGCAGTACGCGCAGCGTCACAGGCTTGACCACGTGGCAATCAATTCCCGCCGCTTGCGATCGCAGACGGTCCTCTTCACGCCCCAGGCCGGTGAGCGCCACCAAAACGGCGCGTCGGCCCGTCTGCTCGAGGCGCTGGCGAATTTGGCGCGCCAGCTCATAACCGCTCATGGCCGAGAGGGCGAGTTCCAGAAAGACGACGTCTGGTGGAGCGGTCTCGACGGCCTCGAGCGCTTGGTCGCAATCGAAGGCAATGCTCACTTCGTGGCCTTGGGACTTTAATAACGCGCCGAGGCTCTGGGCCGCGTCCGTATTTTCATCGATCACGAGAATCCTGCGAACCGAAGCCGGCTGCGGGCAGCCCTCGGCGCTCGGCGCTATTGACGCCTCTGTCTGCAATGCAGCCAGCGAAAGTGGAAGCCGTACAACGAATTCGCTCCCTTTACCCGGGCCTTCGCTAGAGACGGCGACTGTGCCGCCGTGCAGCTCCGTCAGGCTGCGCACGAGCGACAGCCCAATGCCAAGCCCCCCCATCGCCTGCGCCGCGCCCTGGGGCGATTGGACGAACATGTCGAACAAGTGCGGCAACTGCTCGGGCGGAATGCCAATCCCCACGTCGCGCACGCGCACCTCGGCGACATCGTTAACCTGTCTGGCAGAAAGCCAAATCTGGCCGCCGGGCTTCGAGTATTTCGCCGCATTGTTGAGCAAGTTCACAAAAATTTGCCGCAGCCGCGCTCGGTCGCCCCGGAGCCGCATGGGTTCGTCAGGCAGCGAAACGGTCAAATCCTGGCGCCGCTCTGCGATCAGCGGCCGGCTTGTTTCGACGGCCTCGTGTAACATCGCCGCCAAATCGACGATTGTCGGCGACAACTCGAACTTCCCCTTGCTGATCCGCGAGATGTCGAGCAGGTCGTCGACTAACCGAGTCAGTTGTTCGACCTGCCGATCGATAATATCGCGCGCCATTTCCAGTTCCGAACCGCTGGCGACCCCCGGCCGCATCAGCTCGATGCAGGTTTTGATCGGCGCCAGCGGGTTTCTCAGTTCGTGCGCCAGCATGGCAAGGAAGTCGGCCTTGCGCCGGTCGGCGTCGCGAAGCTCCTCAAAGAGCCTTGCATTTTCGATGGCGATTCCAGCTCGTCTTGCCAGATCTTCGGCAGCCGCGAGGTCGGCGGCGTCGTAGCGGCGCCCCGACTCGGCCGCAACAAACAACACGACGCCCAGCGGCGCGCCGCGCGTTTTGATCGGTACGCACATATACGACTTCGGGGCCAGTTCGCGCAGCTTCTCGAGGTGGGCTTCGTCCGCCGCTAATCCGGACAAAAGCGATTCCGGAATCTCCTCGACCAGCTCCGAGCGGCCCGTGCGCAACACATACAGCGCTCCCCGCGCCTCATCACGCCCCAGAGGATAACGTTGTAACCACTCCTGGATCGACGCGGCTTTTGACGGATCGACGTGCGCCGGGGGAAGCTGGCGGAGCGAACCATCCGCCTCGGCAAGGAACAGGATGCACCAATCGGCAAACAGGGCCGCCGCCAATTGCCCGATCTTTTGTAGCGTCGCCTCCAAGTCGACCAGCGAACTCAAGGCTGCGCTGGCGTCGGCCAGGAAGCGCAATGTCTGCTCGGATCGTTTCCTCGCAGAGATATCACGGGCAATTCCGGTGAAGAAGGTGCGATCGTTCCAACGGAACTCGCTGATGGCCAGCTCCAGGGGAAACGTCGTTCCATCGCGCCGCAATCCGATCGCCTCTTGAAATTTTCCGACGATGTTCGCGTCGGCGACCCAGGCATGCTCGACAGCGCCATGATCATCTGCTCTTCGGGCGACGGGCGAGATGAGCGTGCTGATGTTTCGGCCAATCGCCTCTTGGGCGCTTACGCCGAAGATTCGTTCCGCCGCCGGATTGAAGCTCTCGACCAACCCCATCTGATTGACGGTAAGGATGGCGTCGAGAGCATGATCTACAATTGAGCGCAACCGCGCCTCGGCGGCCGACAGCTCGTCCACTTGCTGCCGAAGTCGCCCGGCGAGGGGCTCGCCGCTATTGGACTCTTGCGATAACATCGCCACCCCCTTCGTAGCGCTCGGGCGCGGAAAGACGGCCAGAACTCTGCTTGTCGCCGGCCGCGGCTTGTTCCGCAGCGGCGACTAGCTGGCTGGCGAGCTGACAAACGCCTCGAGCGATCGGCAAATTGCCGCATAGTTTTTGTCGGCGTCGATCTCGGGTTTTCCAAGACGCCGCAGACCGGCTGCGGCGATCCGGCTTCCTCTCTCCCGACGACAGGCGTTCGGTCATGAGCCGATTGGGCGCGAGTGAAGCAACCCTCATGCCGAACTGCGATTACCTTTGACCATCAAGCGTCGTCCTTCACTGGCAGCGCCGTTCTTCATATGAATGCGGCCTATTGCCGCCCGATATGGCGCGATGGCTTGGATCGCCAATCTCATCCGCTCTACTCCAGCGCGCTGAATAGCACAACCCGTGCGGGTGATGAAGGTCAATCGCTCGGCATGCGATGCCCAGGACAAGGTGTCGCGGCGACGCTGTCGGCATTCGTTCCGATGGCAGCATGCTTGAGCTTGGCTCACTAATGACGAACGCAAAGATTGCGCGTCGCTCCTTTGGCTCCCACCCGACAGTTCGATTGCCAACTGGGCGACCTTTCTGTGGAAGCGAGGGCGCTTTTATATGCCCCAGCGTTGCGCGGATGCGCGCGTCGGCGTTCCGCCGCAAATTCCCCTAGGGCCGTTACCGAAGGCGAATACCGGAGTCGGTTTGTCGAGCCATTTCGGTTCGCTCGACGAGGGGCGCGGCGTGCCTGCTGAGACGCTGGCTAAAGGCGCGGGCGCCCGAAGCGAGCAGATGGTGCGAGTCGAGAAATTGCTCTTCGGCAATCCACTCGCGACCGTTGATGAGTGGCATGGCAAATCGGCTGCTGAGGCGCTCGAGGTAGGCATCGAGCTGTTGCCAGGCCCGCTCAGAATACCAACCGCGGAAGGTATCGCCCTCGGGCATCAGCACGAGCGCCGCGGCAATTTGCTCGCGCTCGCAGGTGTCGATCAACTCTTCCAAGGCCTGGCAAGCGGCCGAGCCAAACGCGAAGCGGGCCAGGCGCGGTTCGTAGGTCCGTCGAGCCGCTTCCAGTCCGAATTCATGCCGTTGGGGCGTTCGCGCCTCGTCGGCCACGGCGCTCCAGCCATGCTCGTCAAACTTCGAGAAGTAATGACCGCGGCCGTCGGGTGGGATGAATGCTGGCCAGATTGTGCGCAAGATCGGAAAGCGATGCGCCCAAACCGGAGTGAACCAGGCCAGCCACCACTGGCGCCGCAGTCGCTGTTCGGGAAAGTGCGATTGCGTGTGACGCTCAATCAGGGGTATCTCATTCAGCCACACGCGCTCAGCAGGACTGGCGTCGATGTCGAACGAGGCGGGCGCCGAGAACATTGCCGGCAAGACCTCGATCAACACCAGATCGGGACGGATTCCTTCCGTCAACAGCCGCTTGAAATACACCAATTCCGTAAATGGTCCGGCGCCCGGGATGCCAAAGTTATAAACTGCAATAGGGTGCTTTAAATAATTGGCGAGTTGCTGCTCAACCGACCTGGCATCGAGCCCGTTATTCGTACGGGAAGTGCCCAGCATCAGCACCAGCGGGCTATTGGCTGGCGCCTCGGCGATTCTCTTCTGAAGTTGGTGCAGCTTATCGCCGTAGAGCGGATCGCGCCATTGTGGCAAGCATAGTTCAATCGCCGCGGCCATGCTCAACTGCAGCGCGACAAAGACCGTTAGAGCCCAACCAAGCGTCGCGCGGCCGCGACGATCGAGACCCGGCTTGCGAGACAGCAGGCGCCTTTTCCAATCCCGCACGACATTCTTTCGTCGGAAGACATCGACGGGACCGGCGCGCTGGTTGAAGCTGCCGGAATTCCGCCGACTGGTATGCCCGCTCAAAGATAATGAATCGGCCATTTTTTGGGGGCGGCATGGTAGCAACTCGCCCATTCCGACTCAAGATTGACGGCCTAAGAGCATCTCCGCCGGGTAGGGTCGGCTCCAGACATGTCGCAAACCAAAGGTAAATCGCAGCTAGCAGCGCAAACGTCGTCCAACGTTCAGCCGCAGAACCAACCGAAGTTTTGTAGGGTGGGCACTGCCCACCAGAACTGCCGCAGTGCGTGATTCCAGGTTTGGCGCCGAAATGGAAGCAGAGCTTATTTGCTTTTCCTCGGCGACACACAGATGCGCTAGCCACCGTGTTGGCTATTCATGACTTTACCGCTCGGCAGCGCGTCCTCACAGCGCTGGTGGGCAGTGCCCACCCTACGAGACTCCCGCCGGGCAGGGTTAGGCTCCGGACATCTCGCAAACCAAAGGTAAATCGCAGCTAGCAGCGCAAGCGTCGTCCAACGTTCAGCCGCAGAACCAGCCGAACATTTGGCCCCGAATTCGCAGTCGGCTTACTGAACGCCGTCTAAAGTACACTGCCCAACCGCTGGACGAAGCAGGTGCAGATAGGAAGCTAGCAGGGGCTATGCTCGCGGAGGTGGAATGGATCGCCAAGGGACGCGCGCCACGCCCGGCGCTAGGGCGATTTCCAGCAGCCCGTAATCGTTCGTACAACCGCCATTGCGGAGACGTCCGAATTGCTGCTCACGATCGCCAAATATCGTTGCCGCCGCGGAAACCAGCGGACCGTCGCTGAAAACACCGAGTTGCTGCCGTTGTGATAGGCCGTCGGGCCCGGTTCGGAATCGACTTCATGAAAGAATATTCCGTATCCGGACCAGATCTCTTTTGCAGGTTCGACCAGCACCCGATGATCCAGCGCTTCGCAATCGAAAGTGAGCATGGAATCGAAGTTCGCCCGCCAGCGCACCAGATCCGAAATAGAGGAGAGCAGGCCGCCATTTCCAATCAAGTTCCACGAAGCACGATCGCCGCCGCCCGTTGGCGGGCGCCACTCCCAATCTCCGACGTAACCGCAGGCGATAGGCGAAGCTTCCGACGGAACGAAGACGTAACGAGTATCATGCATTCCCAGGGGTTCTAAGACCGCGCGGCGCAGAACTTCCTCGAATCGTTCTCCTTCGATCTTTTCGACGATGGCCGCCAGCAAGGTATAGCCGGCATTCGAGTACGACCAACGCTCGCCGGGCGAAAACAGCAGTCGAGTGCGACGGATCTGTTCCCAGAACATCTCTCGCGACAGCGGCGCATAGTCGTCAGCGATCGCGTACTCTCGCTCGCCGCCCGCCAGGTCGAGAAAGTCGGCCAGGCCTGAAGAATGAGTAAGCAAGTGATGAATCCGAATGCCCGCGACTTCAGGGGCGAGCCCATGCGCGAACTCGCCGACTTGCTGTTCGAGCGATAAACGCTGCTCGCTTTCCAATTTCCGGATGGTCGCGGCGGTGAAGGTTTTGGTTACCGAGCAGATATCGAACAGCGTCGACGCGGAGACTTCGCTTCCCCCAGCGGAAATGCGGCCAAACGTGCGTACAATCGCTTCCTCCGCGCTGTCGCAGATAGCGACCGCTCCGGCGAAGCGCGACCTCTGCAGCCGATCGAACACCGCGGCCATTCGCTCGTGCTGCGTCACGCTGAACATGATTCATTTCCCGAGTCGGGCACGATCGTACGGTGCAGCCAGGCATAGGAGAATGCCAGACACGCATCTTTTGCCCAGGCAGTCAGCACCGGCACGCCGGGCGCCTGGGGTGCGGCCGATGTTCCATTCTAACCGCTTAACGGATAGATCCAGGCGCACAGGATCCTCGTTGGCCAATCGCGGAAAGTGGATGTCTAATTTGCCGACCAGGCGAAATGAGTGGGTGTCTGCTATTCTGGCGCTCGGGTAGGATCACGGCACAATCAACTCGTGAGCGGCCGGTTTGGGTTGGTGTAGAACTAACTGCTCTTCAGCAGGAGCAACCGGACGTCGTCCCAACCGTGCTGAGAGCCGCGTGTCGTGGTTGTCAGCACTGCAAGAACTCATGGTTACCTCACGGTTGTCCGTACAACCCGAGTTACTTTTGCTTGACGAACGTCAGCCCCGGATCGTCTGACGGGCCTTGCAACGGCTTGAAACGGAAACGGTCGGCTCCGTCGGTAATCACCTGCGCAACCATCGACCCATTGTTCGGACCCTGTAAGGTCAACGTCGCCGCAGCCAACGTATAGTTGCCGGAAATGGTCTGGACCTGACCCTGTCGCGTGAAGTTCCATGTGTATGTTTTGTTGGGCGCAAAATCGAGCGTGAAGACCGAGCCATCGTCTCGGTTGGCACGCCAGCTGCCAATGAGCGCCGCCGGGTCGACCGGCTTGACGTCCGGACTTGGCGCCGCCGGCGGTGGCGGTGGCGGGGCTTGTGTTGCGGCGTCGTCATCTACCATACGCAGGAGTTTCGCTGCAAGCTTTTCGCTGGGCTCGAGAGCGGTCACTCGCTCGAGCTGATTTTTGGCGTCGGCGGTGCGTCCCGCGCTGATGTAATGATAGGCCAGCAGAAACCGAGCGTCCGGCTTATTCGGGTGAGAATCGACGTAATTCTCCAGCGCCGCAAGTTGCGACTGGTAGTGTTGCATGTTGGAGTAGACGCTACTGAGCGTCGTCCAGTCCCAGCCGGGGCCGGTGGCCAGCACGGAATGAATCGTGGCGGCGGCCCGGAAGTAGTCTTTCATTGCGAACAGAATCAGACCGCGCAGCTCATGTGCGGCGGCATCATAAGGCTGATTGTTAATGACAAGATCGACGAGCGACAGGGCTTTCGCATAATCGCCGGTGCGAAACTTATCGATCGCCAGGCCGACGGCAGGATTGTCGACGTCGGGAAGCTTGGCGCCGGTCGGAACGGGGACCGGCCGGCCATAATTAAAGGTGGTGGTTACTGCCGGGTCGTTATAAGGGTTGTAGTAGGGAACATATCCACTGTTGTACCATTGGCTTCCCTGGCCCCAACCGCCGGTTCCCCAGGCCGGCGGATAATTGGCGTTCGCATAGCCGCCCATGCCCGAACCAGTGCCGAAGCGGTCCCATGTATTCAGCGGCGCCGAACTGCTCGTGAGGACTGCCGACAGCGACGGCAACGCAGGCGGACTCGTATAGCCGCCGAAGCCGTTGCCATACCTGTGATTGTTCCAGTGGCCGTTGTACCAAGAATAAGGATGAGCGTTGGACCAGGAATTCCCCGCGCCGCGGAACGTTTGGGCCGCCACGCTTCCAGGCCAGCCGGCGCCGCTTCCCTGCCAGCCGGGGTTGCCTGCCACGGCGCCGAACCCACCGCCGGGCGCGGCTCCGATTCCGGGGCGGAATCCCGCAGCGGGAGCTCCGCCTCCGTGCCACCCTCCACCGGCAATGCCGCCGCCCGTGCGCCATCCTACGCCTCCGAAACCTGCACCTGGAACGGCGCCGCCAGCTCCGCCGCCGCCGGTCTGAGCGTGTGCCATTGCCGAGGCGAAGCACAACGTGAGAAGAAACACGGAAGTCACGCGGTTCGCGCCGTTGTTCATTTCGGAACCCTTGTGGATGGTCGACTGACTCTTTCTTCGCCGCTATTCACCACTTTTTGACTGCCGTAGCGGGCTGGACGGGGCTCGCACGACGGTGATTTGTTCGATGTCGGGCAACGGCTCGCCTCCCAACAGGCGGTCGACCGCGCTCCAGGTTCGCGTGTGATCGTTTTGCCGCGTGTGGATTTGCGTCGCCGACCCCGAGCGGCCATCGGCCGCTACTCCTGTAAGCTTCACCAACCACCGATCGCCGTCACGGTGCCAGTAGCCTTCGCCGTATCCGCCGTCGCTCTCGAAGTTCCACGTCTTGATCTGTCTGGTCAGCGGATCCCAGCCGATGCGCTGTGTACCGCACATCGTCGTCCGGCCGGCGACCTTGACCGTATATTCGCTCAACAGGAAGTTCTGGCTCTCATCCCAACGGCATGAGGTGCTGACCAGCGAGTCGCCGCCTTCCTCGACCCAGTCGCCCACCAACCAGGCAAGCTGCTTGAGATGCTCGTGCGGCGGTAGGCGGTCATTCGGATTAACCACATCGCGCCAGCTGGCAATAAGCCACTTCCCGTCGTCTCGCGTGTTCACGACCGTGTAACGCGATCGCAGCATTGGCTCGTGGTCTGCGTTGAAAAACGCCAAATGTCCGTTTTCAATGGCAAGGCCGTCGCCGACGAACCGTAACGACTCGATTTCGACGGCGACGTTGAGCCGCCGCTCCCTGAACGTCGCGGCATAGAATTCTTCGATTGCATCGCGACCTTGAAGCACGTTTCCGTCGAGGTCGACCATCTCGGCCTGCGGGGCGAACTGCGAGGCAATCGCTTTGGCGTCACCGGCGTTGAATGCCTTGGCAAAATCGTCCGCCAGTTTCTTTAAGGCCTTTTCATCGGCGGCATGTCGTCCGTTATTGGCGTGTTCGCCGGCCGGCTCGCGTGCGGCGTCGCTCAGTGCGTCCTTTACCGGAGCTTGCTTGGGCGGTGCGTTCTCGGCTCCGCTGGCTACGGCGACTGTCAAGGCTAACCAACACACCGCTCGAAAAGCCGTCGATCTCATCGTGGTTCACTCAGTGGCCGTCAATCAGGTTTGTCAGTCCGGTCGTCTCACTATAGTTGCCCAGCAACCACTGATACAACACTTTCCGCGAGCTAATCCGGCGCAGTGTAAACAGTTTTTTGTGAATGTTTTTTGCTAATACGCGCAGGATCTCCAAATGAGGCAATGCAAGACACTCCGCCTTTCCCGTCTATTGCATCCTAGGTAGCAGTGCCCACCCTACGAAACGGAACGGAAGCCGTGTCATGGAAAGAAATTGACACGCCCGGTCGCCGGGGTATTCTCATCGCATTCGGCGGAGTGAATCACTTATCCCGATCTCCCTGGAGGCGAGCAATGAGGTGTCCAAAGTGCGACGACGAGATGGAGCAAGGGTTGCAGATGGACGCATCGTTTGGCGGAGCGCGAAAAGCCACCTGGATCAAAGGCAATGAGCTGCCGACAATCAAGATCAGTCTGATGCCGCCGAACGTGGAGATTACGGGCGAGCGGTATTACGTGACCGTTTATCGCTGCCGGGCTTGCGGTTTCCTTGAGTCCTACGCTCACGAAAAGGCGTAGATCGGAAAGCGTTCAATCAACGCGCTCGGGGGTCGCGGCCACACGGCCGCGATCCAAGGCAAGGGCGAGCCCTCGAAAACCCGGCAGACGATCAAGCGTCAAACCGGTGACTCGCGTTTCCTCGTAGCAGTTACAAAAATGCCTCGCCGCCTCGCGCGCCTTGCTCGGGCTGGCCATCGAAGGCGAGCGCCGCGCGAAGATCCGGCTCGCGGAGAAAAGCGTCTTTACTGTCGCGGGGGTCGTCTGAGGCCCGCGGGCCAGCCGGCGTAGGGGGGGCATTGCCCACCAGAACTGCCGCAGTGCGCGATTCCGGTGTTGCCGCCAGAATGGAAGCCGGGCCCGTTTGCTTCTCTTCCACGCCGCAGAGCCTGCTGGAACGAGTGCGGGCTGTTCATGGACTTTAAGGCTCGGCGGCACGTGTGGACATTGCTCCTGGTGTCCAACGCGCACGCTACGAAACTATTAGCTAGTCGCGGAAGTTGTTGCGCCAGGTTTGGTGCAGGAATCCCCGAGTGTCCTCATTAACTTCTCAAACGGAGGTATAATCGGCTTCGCGTCAGTGAAGTTGATGCCGACGATGTCGTAGAGCCACACCGGCATCTCGACGGCCTCGATGATCAACGGCACAATTCGCCGCCTTCGCTCGCTCATATCAAGAACTTTCCCGATAATCGCTTCCTCTTGGCAATTGCCGCTTTCGAAGTATCTAGGGGAAATTACCGCTAGAGTGAACCTACTCGCCCTTATACAGCGTTCCATCTCCTGCAGGAAAGTGGCGTTTGCAAGGAAATCGACTTCGTCCATTGCCACAGTGTATCCAGCCGAGCGCAGATCCTCGAAAAGTTTGCGAGCAAATGATCGATCCGGTTCTGCGCGACGGTAGCTGATGAATGCGTCGTAACGATGCGAAGATTTCATGTTTTTGCTATTAGTGCACTCCGATTTAATGGGTGATGCGACTATGGCCGTGGGCGGGCCCGAATCGCCGCACCCAAAGGCGGGAGGTACAGTCGCAGTATGCTCTCGCAATCGCCTCTCAATCTTCTTAATTTCTCGCTGTGCCGCGTTTTTTTGGGTCTGAATTTTCTTGCGGTCGAAGTTGACCGATTGAATTGCGCGGTGCGCCACATGCCAGTGTCGCGCAATTTGCGATTGCAAACGATCGATCTCCTCGTTGTCTCGGCGCTCCTGCTCCGGCGTGTAAACCCAGTCATCCACTTCCGCGCATACACAATCCCCCTGTTCCGATAACTTCTCCCCTTCGAGTTCTCGCTCCCACGCTTTCCAGCCGACGGGATCGATCGCCCTTAGCACGGTTTTATATAGAAGATTGCCGACCCCCGCGAGCGCAGCGAGTGCCCGAGTATGCTTTGGTTTTGCAGATTTCGGTGAGTCGTGTCTAATTCCTATGAGATGCGCCCAGGCCACGACTGACCAGCCAAACGCGTTGTAGATTGCCTTTGCCAGTTGTTCGACGGCGTTTGGCTGCACTAGTTGCAGGGCCTCGACGGGAACCGCTGCTAGCTCGCGCAACGTCATCGCATAATCTGCCGAATTGCAGCAAGCTTGATATAGGCCGGAAAGCCTATTGTCCCCAACATGGCTTACGCCTGCCGGGGCGCGTCGCAAGTGCCCATGGTCGGCCATGGTCGCCAAATCAGAGATGGCGCCTTCTAAGACACTCGGAAATGCCGCGAACGATTCTGCCCAAGCTTTCAATTCTTGCGAAAGAATTCGGATTCGGTCGCGATATTCTTGTTGAGGGTTCGCGGCGAATGATCGATAACGCTCCGGCTGGGTTGCGAAATACGACTCAAATATCTGCGGATTTTCCGCGAGCCATCGGCCGATCGCCTCCGAAATCATGGCGCGATTCTCCGTTGGAAATCGGTCCAGCGCGCTTTGGTCTCCGCTCGCAACCTCAGCAACAACCGCAACGACACCGAGCGCGCCGACGACTGCGCGGCTGTATTCCACCGCATCGCTACGTCCGTCGGATTGCAATTGCTTAATGATGCCGGCGTCGATTCCTAGGCTAACGAGACACTGCTCCCCCTGCGGCGTGCTGAACGCCGCAATGACCTGCTTCATCATGGCTTGGATCGATGCCACCCAACACCGGCCGATCGAGACGAAAAGTGTTAGGCCTAAATTCTAGCGGATTCGCCGGAATAGGACTATTGGGCGACGGGTGTCGTGCCTCCTCGCGCGTCTCGCTGCAGCAGCCATTTGGCCAACCGCCCATAGGGCAGATTGGTGGCGAGGATTTTTTGCTCTCGCCAAAGCTGCGCAGAAAGGTCTCGGCTGCGTGTTCCGTCGAGGCGGTCCAGCCAGTGCGAGTCCTGTCGTCGGCCAAGGCTAGGTTCGCGATTGGCGTTTGCTGCAGCGGCTTGCTACACCTTTCGGAACGTGCATCGGCGGGCAGAGTTGCCAGGGTTTGAAAACGCTGCGACAGTTCTGGTGGGCACTGCCCACCCTACGGCTTGGCGCAAACGGTGCGATCGAGAGGGCACTGTTCCTGTCGCCCTTGACAGGGCTGCGAGGGGGTCGCCGCGTTGACTGCTTCCAGGGGCTTGCGCCGAATCGGCAAACAACCTGTCGCTGCTACGCAGCTAATGCAATGGCGGAGGGGCGGCGAGCCGCGAGGCGCAAGCCTCCGTTTCGCGCTGAAGACAGTCGGATGAAGAATGGCCGGACTGGATCTGACGCGAAAGCAATTTGGCCGGGATGAGGCGTGATGCGGGCGTAAGGTGAACAGTGGGCTGACGCCCACGGCTCGCCAGAAGGCGGAAGTTTCTGCCTTTTCGCCTCTCCTGCGCCATGCCAGCCGGTTTTTAGACTGGGCGGCAATCTGTGGCCCGGAACCGGCGTTTTTTTAGGCCTGGCGTTGTTGGAACGCGGGGCGCCGCTGTCGGGCGCAGCGAACCAGCCGAGGTTTGGAAACATGTCGAAAACGAATGGCA
>JAICIG010000093.1 GCA_025924495.1 Pirellulales bacterium
ATCATTCCACAGGCAGGCAAACCGTTCCGTGTCGCTGAGGTTCACAGGACGCGTGCCGATTACAATACCGCGCGTTCCGGGATGTACCTGATCCAGCAGCCTGGCAATGGCTTCGGGTAAACGATCTGTCGAATTTGCTTCAGTCTCTGCCAGCCGCCGCATGGTCTGATGAAGCAGCGCCGTCGAAGTCGGCCCGCTCTCTAGCCACAGATCGTGATCGCTCGTGCAAATCGACAGCCACTTGCCGCCGCGTCGGCAGAGATCAGCCAGAATGGTGCCGGCAAAACTGATCGCCAATTCGACCGTATCAAGCCGCGCCGAATCGGCGGAAAGCGGTTGCCAGGCCTCGAGAGCAATCGCTAAATCTTCGTTGCGCTGCTGTTCGAATTGCCTGACGACGGGAGTTTGCCTGCGAGCCGAAGTGCGCCAGTGGAGCCAGCGGCGGCTATCGCCGCTGCGCCAATCGCGCAAGCCGTAGAATTCTCCTTCGACGAAGCCTTGTTGCCGGGCCGCAACTCCCAGCCCCAAGTCGGAGGATTGGTGTACGCGGAACCAAGCCGGAGAGAGCCGCCCCAGACGCGGATACACCACCAGCGACTCCGTTTGATCGAACGATAACCGGTAGCGCAACAGGCCCAAGGGGAATTGAGTCGAGGCTCGCAACGGGCCGAACAAATATCGGCCGCGTTGCGGGAGCCGGCCCCGATAGTTGGCCAGGTACGGTTCGCCTGGCTTCAGATAGGGGATCAAGACATTGGCGGCAATGGACGGCTCATCGACGGGTCCAGACTCGCGCGTGATTGAGTCTTCGATCGTGATTGACCAACTGCCAAGACGCCAACGTCGATTGACGGCAGAAAGCTCAACCACGAGCAGATCTCCCGCCGAAACCGACTCGGGCAATTTGCGGCGAATCTCCACTTTCCGCAACGTGCTCTTCACCAGCCGCCAGCTCACCACGATCGGACCGGTCAACATGCCGAACAGAAGCATCAATAAATTGATTTGCCGCGTCAACGCACCCGCCAGAATAAAGCAGGAAATGCCCAGATAGAGCAACCCTTCCAGCGTGATCGAAATCTGTTGTTGGCGGCGCATCGTTTAACCGGGAACGGGCACGTCATCGACGAATCGCTGAATCAGGGCTTCGATCGCCCCGCGCTGACTGCCATGCAGATAGCCCTTGGTAATGACGCGGTGCGCCAGCACCGGAACCGCCAGTCGCTTGACATCGTCCGGAACGACATAGTCGCGTCCTTCAATCAGGGCCAAGGCCTGGCAGGCTCGATACAAACACAACGCTCCGCGGGTGCTGACGCCGACATGCAGCTCGGGGCTGTTGCGCGTGGCTTCGACGATATCCAACAGGTACTCGTAGATGGATTCCTCCACGGTCACCAGCCTGACCGCCTGTTGCAGCGCCAACACCTGACTGCAATCCACCACCGACGCCAGGTTATCTAACGGCTCGCCGCTGCGATGAATCGCCAGCACCTGCAATTCGTCTTCCCGACTGGGGTACCCGACGCTGATCCGCAGCAAGAAGCGGTCGAGTTGGCTTTCTGGCAGCGGATACGTGCCTTCGAACTCGAATGGGTTCTGGGTGGCGTTGACCATGATCGGGTTCGGCAAATGATGCGTATGACCGTCAATGGATACTTGGGCATCGCTCATTTCTTCCAATAAGGCGCTTTGGGTGCGCGGCGTCGTGCGGTTGATTTCGTCCGCCAGAATGATGTTGGCGAAAATCGGCCCGGGGCTGAAGAAAAACTCGCTCGTCTTGGCGTTGTATACGCTGCTGCCCACGATGTCGCTGGGCAACAAATCCGGCGTAAATTGCACGCGGCAGAACTTGGCGGCAATGCTCTTTGCTAAAGCCTTGCCTACTAACGTTTTGCCGACTCCTGGCACGTCCTCAAGCAAGACATGCTCGCCCGCCAGTAATGCCACCATGCACAGCCGAATGACGTCGGCCTTGCCCAACACGACCTTGGCAATGTTTGCTTCGAGCTCGCCGACCAGGCTCTGGAGCTCAGACGCCATAGGAAACTCCGGGAGATTGCTGGAAATTGTTCCGTCCCTGCCGCGGGAACAGCGCCGCCGTGGCGCCCGCCCGGCGGACGAGGATCCTGAAATGACCTTTATAGCGTAACGCTGGCCAAGCGAATTTGCCACCGGTCGCGGCCGCCTCAAATTCTACCCGTCTCGTCATTCAATGCCGACCATGAGCGCCGAGAGATTGCTGTGCCGGCAGTATTGGGGCTGGCGCCGCGATCATCCGGTTTTTCAGAACGGCAGCATGATGGTTGCTCGACAAGTACTTGGCGACTGCCGACGGCCCGAACATGGACTCTTGGTATTAGGCAACCCAAGTAATGCATGATGACGGCGGCGGGCCCTGGCTCCGATGGAACGGAGCGTTGCGAGACCTGCTTATCGCCTTGCAATCCCACAGCGGCCACGCGGCGGGCGGCTGGGTTCTGAGCGCCGGCCACGATCAGCAAGGCGGGCGACTGTACGTGACCGCCCTCGCCCGCTGAACCCTGGAAGTTAACTACCGGCACATGCCGCTCGATTGGCGCTCGGCCGCCGATGAACAGGACGAGTCCTTCGAGGCGCCTCCGCCGCGTCAGAAGGCGCGCGCAACCGCAGCGCTCAGGCGAATCAATAGTTCCTGAATGCGGCCGGCCGCCACGAAATGAGGCGCCGCGAAACGAGCCGTCGCTTAACTGAACAGCTCTTCGACCGGTTGACCGCCATCAACAATCCTGATGGGCCGGCCAATGGAACTCATGTTTTCGCGGTCGGCGTTAATGCCGAGGCTTTTGTAGAAGGTGCGGAACAGATCGGCGGCGGTGACTGGCCGATCCGCAACGTCGCTGCCGCCCGCGTCGGTCCGACCGATCGCGCGTCCGCCGCGCACCCCGCCGCCAGCCAAGACCGCAGAGAACGCACGCGGATAGTGGTCGCGGCCGGTGCGGGGATTGATTCGCGGCGTGCGGCCGAATTCGCCCATCCAGACAACGAGCGTCTTTTCGAGCAAACCGCGATTCTTAAGGTCGGTAATCAAGTGAGCGAACGGCTGATCGAGATCTCCGCACAAACCGCGCGAGCGCGTGAAGTTGTCCTGGTGGGTATCCCAATTGCCTAAGCCCACTTCGACAAAGGTCACGCCCGCCTCGACCAATCGCCGGGCCAGGAGGCAGCCAGCGCCAAATTCGGTTTTGCCGTAGGCTTCGCGCACGGCGGTAGGTTCTCGATTGAGATCGAAGGCTTCCATCTGCGGGCTGAGCACCATGCGCGAGGCCTTCTTGTACAAGCCGCGATGTTCCGCAACGGCTTCGGCGACCCCGCCGCTCGCCGTCGCCTCCAGGTCGCCGAGCAATGCCAATCGGCGCTCATAACGGGCTGTGTCGGTCGTCGGCTGTATGTTTTCAGGCAACCGGTCGGCGTTCGGCACGACAAAGGGGTTGTAATCAGCGCCCAGCAAGCCGCCAGCGCCTGCGCTGATAAATCGTGGACCGACGCGAACAAATGCCGGCAGTTCCGCCTCCAGCCGGCCCAACTCGTGGGAAACGACCGAGCCGAGCGTCGGGTGGTGCACGCTGGCCGTTGGCACGTAGGAGGTGTGCAACAGAAAAGTCGCTCGCGGGTGGTTGCCTTCCTTGGTGGTCAGAGACCGAATAATCGATAGATCGTCGGCCACTTTGGCCAGTTGGGGCAGGTTATCCGCGATTTGCATCCCCGGCACAGTCGTCGAGATCGCCTTGGTTTCGCCGCCATTTTCGTGGCCCGGCTTGGGATCGAAAGTTTCGAATTGACTGGGACCGCCCTGCATCCACAGCAGAATACAAGACATGCCGCGGCTTCTTAGCTCGTCGGCTTTCGCTCCGACCATGTCGGTCCATGGCAACGCGCCCGCCGCCAACCCGGCTGCTGAAATGCCGCGCAGGAAAGAGCGGCGGCCGATCACTCCATCTCGGTTGACGGCCACGCGCAGCTGGCGATTGAATTTCAATTCCATGACTTCCGTTCCTCAATTGCGATGCAAGAATTCGGCGCTATTGATCAAAGCCCAAAAGATGTCTTCAAACGCCTCAGCCCGATTTCCCACGCTGCGCACATAATCGCGGCAGACGGCGAGTTCTTTGTCGCTCGGCTCGCGAGCCAAACAGCGCAAGTAAAGCTCTTCGGCGACCTCATCGTCGTCATCGACCGTCGAAATCAATTTGCCGAGATCGCCGCCCCGAGCGCTGATGCCGCGGCTAATCTGAGGGGAATTCATCAGCAGCAGCGCCTGCGGGATCGATGCGCTGATTTCGTCGCGCCGATCACTGGGATCGTATCCGAACACGCTTGCGAACTGGGCCCGAGGCCCGCCGATTCCATACGGTCCGCCGCCCCGCGGTCGCTGAGCCCCTTGCGCGGCAGTATTGCTGCCAAGTGTCGCGAACAGCGAATCAAAAAGCTGGTCCGACCGCAGCCGTTGCGGACAATTTGCCGTGAAGGGAATCTGGTCCGGATTTCTCCGCGGGCGGCTCTCGCGCTGATAGGCGGCCGTACCAACAATCGTCCGGAAGAGCCATTTGACGTCGTAGGCGTGCGAAATGAACTGCTCCGCGAGATAGTCCATCGTGGCAGGGGCGGAGCATTTCCGATCCGGACCTAAGTCATCCACCGGTTCGTAGAAGCCTTCCCCGACAAGTTCCGCCCAGATCCGGTTGACGAAAGCCTTGGCGAACCAAGGATTCTTAGGACTGGTCATCCAGTTCGCCAGCGCCTGGCGTCGCTCCAGATCGTTCTCACCCATCGACAGGGCTTCGCCGGTGAGGAAGAAGGAGGGAGTCATCAGCACGCCTTGAGAAGTTGGATCTTTCAAGTCGGGCATGTAGTGCTCCAGCGCGCCGCGGCCAGGCATGCCGGGAGCGCGGCGGCCGCCGCCCGAGTTGAACGAGGCGATTTCGAAACTCATCATCCCCGCGCCGCGTTTGGGCCGTAATTGAATTCTCGGGAAGAACGCCGCCAGCTCGTGGAATTGCTGGCGCTTCCAACGATCGGTCGGATGGTCGTGGCACTGGGCGCACTGAATTTGCACTCCCATCAGGATGCGTGACATTTCCGACGTGACGTCGTTGGGCTCCGCCATCTGCGCCATGATGATCGCCGTGCGACCCTCCTCGCGGATGTCGCCGGTCGCCGTGACAAAGGAGCGTGCGATCGCATCCCAGGCGGCGTTGCCATTGAATTTCTCCGCCAGGTAATTTTCCGCGGGCGCGGCCGCAATCAATGCGCGTTCGTCGCTACGGCGGTAAAAAATGACGTCTCGCCAGTAGCGCCCCCAGTTGCGACCGAAACCCTCTTGGGCCAGCAATCGCTCAACGAGTGCCAATCGCTTGCCGGCGGAACGGTCAAGTTCGAATGCCGTGATCTCTGACGGGCTCGGCAAGCGACCGATCAGATCGAGCGTGATCCGTCTGAGAAACACGCCGTCGCTGGTTCCCGGCGCCAGATTCACCTTGCCGGCATCGGAAGCCTGAAAGAGTTCCTGCGCCAACAGCGCGTCCACCTTCGCGGCCGCTTCCGGGGCGCTCGGCCCCGATTCCGGCGCGCCTCGCTCGGCGGCTCGAGCCAGATTGCCGAGCAGGCCGCCCGCCAACAGACCGGCGAAAAACAACGACCGAAACATCAGATCGCCTCCTGCTGGAATGAGCCCGCACAAGCGGATGAATGCTTGCGCCTTTGGGCTCGCTTACGGATGAGAACTCGCACACATTCAACCCCGCCGAAGCGGCGAGGTTCCGATACGAAAAGCTTTTTCTGCTTGACCCAGCGTGACACAACTCCGACGATCGCCCCCCGTTTTTGCATCAACCCCGTCCAATGAATGCAAGTGCGGCTAAGCCTAAGACAGCTGCCCGCTTGTGCACGCCACCTACTCTCGGATTGCCGATTATGACGATCGTTCGGGGGCAGAGGGCGCCCAGGCCTCCAGCGAAAGTCTTGGGCGGCCATGGGCTAGGGAGTTTCCATGCAATCCCTCAGCACCATGCTACCTTTGGCTAACAGAGCATTTATGCCTTGCCATTCCGTGCTCATCCGAGCGTCTTGAGACTCGGCGGGGTGCGGGGAGCAAAGTCTACCGTTTGGCCAACATAGCGACGTCAACCAAACGATCGAAGGCGGGCTACGAATTTGTCTCGAATCCTTGTCGCTCTCTGGAATTGGCTGATCCCCGACGCCCTGCGCGTCAAGCCGGAGATTTTGACCCACGCCAATCGGGTCCTGGCCTTTTGCTGCGCCATGATGGTCTGGATTCCGATTTTCAGCGGCATGTATTTTTACTTAGGCGGGCCGAAGTGCGCGACGATCATTGCGGGCGCCGGAGCGCTGTTGGCATGCATCCCCGTCATTCAAAAACTGTCGAGGTCTCCGGCATTGGCCGGCAACCTGATGAGCTTGCTCGCGTTCTCGGTCTATACGGGGCTGGCCGTGAATGTTGGCGGGCATTCTTCGCCCCCTATTGCCTGGTATGTCTCCGTGCCGGTGATGGCGGTGCTATTGGTCGACATTCGCTGGGGCGTCTTCTGGGCGCTTGTCTGTATGGCGGCAACGGGGACGTTCTTCGGGGCCCATCACTCGGGCTACCGTTTCCCGCAGGAACTTTCGCGTGACGGCCTGGAACTGCTGCAGTTTGCCGGCTTGACGGGGCTCATCGTCTGCATTTTCGTGCTCACGCTCGTGTTCAAGACGCTCGAAGCGACGGCTCAACGCGCTTTGGTGGTCGCCTTGCATTGCGCCAAGGCGGCCGATCGGGCGAAGAGCGAATTCCTGGCGAATATGAGCCACGAAATCCGCACGCCGATGACGGCCATTTTAGGATATGCCGATTTGCTGTTAACCGACGAGGCTGAACATGGCGGATTGCCGGAAGCCGAAGCGGCTTACCTCCGCACCATCCAGCGCAATGGCGTGCATCTGTTGCAGATCATTAATGACATCCTTGATCTATCGAAAATCGAAGCCGGCAAACTAGAGGTGGAACAAATTCCCTGTTCGCCGCGGCAGATCGTAGCCGAGGTGATGTCGCTGCTGCGCGGTCGAGCGGAAACGAAGGGGCTTGAGTTTGCCGCCGAGTACGTCGGCGGCTTTCCCGACAAGATCATCAGCGACCCGACGCGACTGAGGCAGATTCTGTTGAATCTGGTCGGCAATGCTTTGAAATTCACCGAGCAAGGCAGCGTGCGAGTCCATGTTCGCTACGCCGCAGGACTTAACGGCCGCTGCCTGCAATTTGATGTGATCGACACGGGCATCGGCATGAGTCAAGAACAGCTCGGTCGGGCGTTCGTCAACTTCAACCAGTCCGATAGCTCGACGACGCGGCGTTTCGGCGGCACGGGATTGGGACTGGCGATCAGCAAGCGCTTAATCGAAATGCTCGGCGGCGCGATTTCGATTGAAAGCCGTTTGGGCTCGGGTTCCACCTTGAGCGTGCGTTTGCCGGTGCAACCTTGTCCCGAAGCGAATTCTTCGTCGATCGAAGCGACTCGCTGCGAATCTCCGGTCGCCCGTGAAAGCAATGCCCAGGCGAACTTCCCGCTTGACTGCCGCATTCTTTTGGCAGAGGACGGGCCCGACAATCAGCGTTTGATCTGCCATATCCTGACCCGGGCAGGGGCTGAAGTCGTGCTCGCAGAAAATGGCC
Organism: Pirellulales bacterium; assembly: GCA_025924495.1. The sequence goes on from JAICIG010000093.1 coordinate 7,706, forward strand.
AGATGGCGGTCGACTTGGCGTTAAAAGGCCGAGACCAAGGAATGCCCTTCGATGTGATCCTGATGGACATGCAGATGCCGGTGCTGGGCGGGTACGATGCTACGCGACGCTTGCGCCAAGAAGGCTACGAGGGAGCCATCATCGCCTTGACGGCCCATGCCATGTCAACCGACGAGCAAAAATGTCGGGAGGCCGGCTGCGATGACTACGCCGCCAAGCCGCTCAATCGGGCCGCATTGTTTGCGGCGATCGAGCGGCAGTTGCAAACACGAAAAGACGGCAACGGATTGCGATTGAATCCGCCGGCGCGTTGAGCCGCCTCGTCATTCTACCGTGACGCTTTTGGCCAGGTTGCGCGGTTTATCGACATCGCAACCTCGCAGCACGGCAATGTGGTACGCCAAAAGCTGCAGCGGAATGCTGGTCACAATCGGCTGCAAGAAGTCTTCCGTCGACGGAATCATAATCACGTCGTCCGCCAATTCGGCGGCTCGAGCGCCGTCCTCGCAAGTAATCGCAATCACTGGGCCGCCGCGGGCTTTGATCTCTTCCATGTTTGACATCACTTTCTCATAAACCGGCCCCTGCGGAATGAGAAACACGCTGGGCGTCCGTTCGTCGACCAGCGCAATTGGCCCGTGCTTCATTTCAGCGGCCGGATAGCCCTCGGCGTGGATGTAGCTGATTTCCTTGAGCTTCAAGGCGCCTTCGAGGGCGGTGGGAAAATTGAATTGCCGCCCGAGGTACAGAAAATTATTGCATTGATAGTATTTGGTCGCGATCGCGCGAACCTCGTCGGCCGTCTTCAAGGCCTGAGCCGCCAATTCGGGCGCCTGTTTCAGTTGTTCGATGATTCGCATCCCTTGCGCATGATTCAGATGTCGCAGCCGACCGAAATATAGCGCGAGCATCGCCAGTGCCGCGCATTGCGAAGTAAATGCCTTGGTTGAGGCCACGCCAATTTCTGGACCGGCGTGCAAATAGATGCCGCCATCGGCCTCCTGCGCGATCGAGCTGCCGACCACGTTGCAAATCGCTAATGTCGGATGGCCCTGTCGCTTCATTTCCCGCAGGGCCGCCAACGTGTCGGCAGTTTCGCCGCTCTGCGTGATGGCGAAGACGAGCGTGTGGCTGTCAATCGGAGGATTGCGATACCTCAACTCGCTGGCATACTCCACTTCGACGGGAATGCGGGCGAATTGTTCAATCAGGTATTCTCCGACGAGCGCCGCGTGCCAACTCGTACCGCACGCGGTGAGCAGGATTCGATCCACCGAGCGTAGTTGCTGCGGAGTCAAGTTCAGCCCGCCAAAGTGGGCCGTGGCGTCGTCCACGCTCAAGCGGCCGCGCATCGTGTTGCGCAGCGTTTCGGGCTGCTCGAAGATTTCCTTGAGCATGTAGTGCTCATAGCCGCCGCGGTCGACGTCAGCCGAGCCGATCGCCAGTTCTTGAACGGCGTGCGCCACTTCCCCCTGGTCGCGGTGAATCACGCGCAACGAGTCGGCCGTGAGTACGGCAATTTCATGATCGGCCAGGTAGACGATCTTGTCGGTGTAACCAACCAAGGGCGAGGCGTCGCTGGCCAAAAAATGTTCGCCCGCGCCGACGCCAACCACCAACGGGCTCCCCAGCCGGGCCGCAATGACAACGTCAGGGTAATCGCGGAATACGATCGCCAGTCCGTAGGTTCCATGTAGCTTGGCCAGCGCCGCGGCAACCGCCGCTACCAAGGCGCCATAGCCCGAGGCGGCCATCTCGCGAGGATCCGCGAGCTGCGGGGCATGCTCCAATTCTTTTTCCAGGCACCGCGCAATGAGATGAGCGACGACTTCGCTATCGGTTGCCGAATGGAAGACATAGCCTTGCGTCTCCAGACGCTGCTTCAACGCCAGATAATTCTCGATGACGCCGTTGTGGACGACGGCCAGCAGGCCATTGCCTCCTATGTGTGGATGAGCGTTCTCATCGGTGGCGCCGCCGTGGGTCGCCCAACGCGTATGGCCGAGCCCGGTTTGGCCGTCGATGGGCGCGTCGGCGAGACGGGCGGTCAGTCGATCAAGACGCCCTGCCGCTTTGCAAATTGCTAATCCTGGCCGAGAACCGGCCGTAACGACCCCGGAGCTATCATAGCCCCGGTATTCCAGACGGCGCAAGCCGCGAACCAGGTATTCCGCAGCCTGGCGTTTACCGATGTAGCCAACGATTCCGCACATAGACTCAACCCTCCTGGCAATTCTACGCCACAAATCGGTCTGGACTCTTGGGCGCGTGAGCTTAGCAGAAGAAGCCGCTGCGCCGCGAGGCGAACTGGCGCCGGTATAAATTGTTGGCGCCGCGCGACTCAATACGTTTTGCGTTCAGCTTCTGGACGGCCGAAGCATGCGTCGCCGACCGATGAGTTTTGATAGGGATTCAAGGGCAGGCGCATTCGGCGGCGCATGCTGGGATGCGCGGCTAGCATTCGCCAGGTCGTCGGGTCGAATGGGGAAAGCCGGCGGCAACGATCTCCACTGCTGCTTGCATTTGTAACATGCGTTTGGCTAAGTCCATTAATGGCCGTCCATGATCGGGTTTGTTTTGCTTACCCGACGAGAACTGATGCAAAGATGGGGCGAATGTATGATCTGGGATGAACTTATAGAACTTTGCGTCAGTGCTCACAGTGGAGATGCACCGGCGCCATCGCTTTTCGTTCGGGTGATCGCTGGAGATTCTCTGCTCGGGCGAGCGCCCGAAAAATCACCAGCTAATACCAGCAAATTCCCCTTCCTTGCGCCAACCGCCCTGGGTATTCTATGCCGCGCAAATCAATATGATTCGCCGCAGTTGCCAGCGGTAAAAAGCGATTGAGCTCCGAACCGCCAGAACGGGCCCGAATGCTTAAACTTACGTAACCATCAAAGTTTGCCACCTTCAGCGTCGATGAATGTCGCCGGTTCATCGAACAATCATTTCTCACCGCGTCGGCAATTCCGGGAGTAATATGGCCACCCAGGACAGTTCTGCTTGCAGACTTCCGGCATCCAGCGCCTCTTCGCCAAAACCGCTCTCGACGGAGCCGATGCGGTTCGCGTTCTTGGTTCACCCGCTGGGACACGAAACGAAGACCTTGCTGAACTTAGATCCTCAAGGTTGTTTGCAGCGCGAACAGGGCAGCGATTTACTGAGTTTTTGCGGCCACTTGCATCGGATGCTGGGCGAAGGCAGGCGCAGGCTCGCAGAGCCTTCAATTCCAACCGTCCGGATCGCTGATGAATTGCCCGGGCTGATCTCTAGAAGCGGGGCGGTTGCTGAAGGTCGCTTTTACGAAATCCCTTTAGACGCTTGGGAGATCCTCGACGATCCGGGCCGCGCGGTGGATTATATGGAACAGGCGGTCGACGCGGCGCACGCCTGGGGCGCTAAGTTGATCGGACTGGGATCAATGACCGGCGTGGTGGGCGGCCACGGCGTGCACCTGGCCGAACGTGGTCCGGTCAGCGTGACGACGGGCAATAGTCTGACCGTATTTGCTGCGCTAGAGAATCTCCTACACGTATGCGCTGAAACCAACCTTGATCTTTCTCGCAAGACGGTGGCGGTGATCGGCGCGCCGGGCAGCATCGCCGCTGCTACCGCCAGGTTGCTGGCGCCGCTCTGCGGCGAGTTGATTCTTGTCGCCCGCAGCGCTTCGGGGCGGGCCATGCAGTTAGCCGACCAACTCGACTGCGAGTTGCTGCTGGACGTGCCTTCGGCGCTGGGCCGCGCCAACGTGATCCTTTCGGCGACCTCGTCCGGGAATTGCATCGATCAAGAGCTTTTGCAGCCCGGCAGCATTGTGATTGACGTAGCAGTACCCACGGACGTTGAGGGCGGTCGCGCTCTGCGCGATGATGTCCTAATTATCTCCGGCGGACTCACGCGCGTGCCGGAGACTATGCCGCTCACGTCGCGTTACTTATGGTTCCATCAAGGGATGATTCCGAGCTGCCTGGCCGAGACGATGGTGCTGGCGCTCGATGGCCGAGCGGAGTGCTTTTCTCTCGGGCGTCAACTGGATGTCGATGGCGTGCAGACGATCGGCGCACGCGCCAAGGCGCACGGCTTCGATTTTTCGCGATTGATTTCATTCGGCCTGCCCTTGACAGATTCCAGCCTGGTGAAGTTCCGCAAAGTGCTGGCGCGCCAGTGCTCGCGCGAGGTAAACGGCGCCATTCCGGTGCGAGACGTCGCCGCCGAGTCCCGGCAGCCTCTGGGGGCCGAAGCCGATCGCGCCGCCAAACTGCATGCCCGCCACATCAATCCGGTCATGATTGCCCTGGCCGCGAAAAGCGGCGTTGCCAAGACCTTTGTCCGTGGCGAGGGAACTCGCCTGTGGGACGCGGATGGCAAAGAGTATTTGGACTTTGTTGCCGGCTTCGGCGCAATGAACCTGGGGCACAATCACCCTGACGTCGTTGCCGCGGTTCAGCAGGCTCTGGCCAAGCAGGCCCCTGGGTTCGCACAGTCCTCCGTCAATCCGTTCGCTGCGGCTCTTGCGGAAGAGCTGATTTCCTTGGCGCCGCCCGGACTGGAAATGGCCTTTTTTGCCAATAGCGGCACGGAAACGGTCGAAGCGGCGCTCAAGCTAGCGCGTGCAAGCACAGGCCGAGCGGGCCTGTTGCACTGCGAGCGGTCCTATCACGGCAAGTCGTTCGGCGCACTGTCGGTCACCGGCAATCAGAACTATCAGCGGCCATTCGGTCCTTTATTGCCCGACTGCCAGGCCGTGCCCTTCGGCGACTTGGAGAATCTTGAACGCGCCCTGGCAACGCGGCGATTCGCCGCCTTCATCGTAGAACCGATCCAAGCAGAAGGGGGCATGAACGTTCCGCCGGCCGGTTACCTACGCGAGGCGAAGCGCCTGTGTCAGGCGACCGGCACGTTGCTGATCGTCGACGAGGTTCAGACAGGTCTCGGACGCACCGGAACGCTGTTTGCCTGCGACCGCGAAGGCGTCGAGCCGGACTTGATGACGCTCGCCAAGTCGTTAGGCGGAGGTCTAATGCCGATCGGCGCCATGCTGGCCCGCCGCGAGTTGTGGATGAAAGCCTACGGCACGCTGCAGACCTGCGCCCTGCACACGAGCACCTTCGGCGGCGGCAGCCTGGCCTGCGCTGCGGGCCTGGCCGCGCTGCGGGCTATCGAACAGGAGCGGCTGACGGACAATGCCGAGCTGCGCGGCCAGCAGTTGCGGCAAGGCCTGGCCGAGCTATGCGACACAAGTCCGCTGTTGCGTGAAGTGCGCGGCCATGGATTGCTCGTGGGACTGGAATTCAATCCGCTGCCCGATGCGGTCATCGCGCATTGGAAATCGCTCGACGGCGGCGGCATGAATGCGTATCTCGTCTCGAATTTCGACCAGATGGTCGAAGGCCTGCCGGCGATGTACGCCATGCAGACGCTGCTGAATGATTACGCCATTTACACCCAAGTCACGCGCTCGAATCCGCGCGTGCTGCGAATTCAGCCGCCGCTGACCGTCCGCCGCGACGAGATCAACGCCTTCCTGCACGCCATGCGGCAGATTTGCGACGAAAGCGAATTCGTGCAGCGGCTGTTCGACGGCATCGTCGCCAAGACCACGCTCGGCAAACATCGCGGGGCAGATCGCGAAGTCCTGCCGACATCCACAGCGGCCTAGCTCGAGCCTGATCGCTTGGCGCGGCGAACGACCCGATTTTCACGCGATCGTCGCCACAACGTTTGCCGCCTCAGCGCACAACCGCTTTGCTTCCTCGGCGCTCTCCGCTTCGGCGATCGCTCGCACCATTGGTTCCGTATTACTGGCCCTGACTAAGAGCCACTTGCCGGGCCAGTCCAGCCGCAGGCCGTCGAGTCGATCAATCTCGGCGTCGCGGAAGCGTTCGGCCAGCGCTTCCAGGCCGCGAGCGACTTTTTCGGCAGGCAAGGAGATCTTCGTCTTCACGATCTCGTACCGCGGCAGCTCATCTGCCAGACGGCTTAAGGGCAGCTCGCGCGCGGCCATCGCGTCGAGCACGAGCGCCATGCCGACGAAACTGTCGCGCACATAGCCCACACGCGGATCGATCACGCCGCCGTTCCCCTCGCCGCCGAGCACGGCGTCGTGAGCCTTCATCATCTCGACGACATTCGCTTCCCCGACCGCCGAGCGATAGAAGGGAACCTTGTAGCGGATTGCCAGGTCCTCCGTCATGCGGCTGGTAGAACAATTGGTTACGACCGGGCCAGGCATTGTGCGCAGGACATGGTCGGCGCAAATGGCCAGCGTGTACTCTTCGCCGATGTAGCGGCCCCGTTCGTCGATCAAGGCCAACCTATCGGCATCCGGATCCTGGCAGAATCCGACTTCGGCGCCGGCCGCCGTCACCTGGCCGAGCACTCCGGCCAGATTCTCTGCGGTCGGTTCAGGCGTGTGTTCGAATTTGCCGTCCGGCGTGCCGCCTAAGACGGTCAAGTCGCACCCCAGCTCGCCGAGCAAGCGCGCGCCCAACAGACTGCCCGAGCCGCGATTGGCATCGAGCACGACTTTGAATTGTCGCCGGCGGATGCGATCGAAATTGACGGTCTTCAGCACCAGCTCCGCGTGCCGAGAGAGCGTGTCTGGACAACCAATCGCCTCCCCGCACTGGTCGTGAGCCGCCCAAGCAACCCTTCCCGAGCGATATCGTTCAATCGCTTTTTGACCGGCGGCGGCCGACATGATGCGACCTTCTGACGAGAACAGTTTCAAGCCGTTGTACTCCGGCGGATTGTGCGACGCCGAAATCTGCACCCCCCCGGCTGCCGAAAACTGGCGCACTAACACGCCGATGGTCGGCGTGGCGGCGATGTCGGCGTCGATGCTATGTCGTCCCATAGCCGCCAGGCCGCCGCGAATGATATCGGCCAACCAACGGCCCGTGCCGCGGCCGTCGCGCGTGATCACGATAGGTCCCGCGGGCAGCGAACTAGCGAAGGCGCACACATAACGGATCGCCACGTCGGGCGTCAGGCTATCGCCAACAATTCCCCGCAATCCTGAGACGCTGATAATTGGGTCGCTCATGAACTGACTCTCTGCGGATCGACTTCAGATAGGCGGCGCCGGTCAGGCGTCAAGAACCGCTGCCAAGCTCCCCGTAGCGGCCTTGAGCACCGGAATCCACGCCGCCTTGTTGCGCACTGTCGCCTTTCGCAACAACCCTGGCGTTCGACTCGCATAACATAGTCTCTTCGTCGTACAGTCGAAAGCCAGTCCCAGTCCGCAATCCTTCCGGCGAGTGCAGCCTGACTCAAGCGTCACGCAACTTCAAGAGCCGCATTGATGCTCCCATTCGCGTCGCAAGGCCTTCAGATGGCCAATTGAGCTTTGCGTGGCAATTCACAGGAAGACGCTGTAGACTTCATTGAATGGCGGGAAATCGCAGACTGATTCGCTGGATCGCCGTAGGATTAATGCTGCCGGCCGCGCTCGTCGTTTCCGACGAGTTGTTGCTGGCCGCCGCAATTGGAGGCGGCGACAATTTGTGGCCGGTTTTCTTCGTCTGGCTCGTCGCGCAAACCGCGCTGATGAGCCTGGCGGCGGGCAAATGGCTCGAGTCTTGGTTCTGGCGGGTAATCGTCCTGACCTGGACGTCGTTGCTGCTCAACGTTCTGCTGTTTCACGTCGCTGCTTTGCGAATCGGAAACGGGATATTTGACGCGCATCTGCTCGCGGGCGCCTTCCTCGCGGCACAGTTCTGCTTGCTTGCCGCCTGGCTTGTACTGGGTACTTCCTCATGGCAATGGCGTTTGCCAGCCGCAGTCATCGCCCTATTGCCGGCGGGCCTCGTAGTCGCCGAGTTGGATCGCAGCAGGCTTTCTCTAGGAGACGTCTGGAAAGAGATTGCTGCGCTGCAAGTGACGACTACATTTCTATTCGCGGCTTTATTGCGATGGCGCGGCTACCGCGTCGAGCGCCTCGACGAGGGTGCTTCCCCCGGCGCCGCCGGCCCAGCGGCCGTATCGCAGTTCTCGCTGAGTCACCTGCTCACTTGGACCGCCGCCTTGGCTCCCTTGCTGTTGCTGCTGCAGACGCTTGACTATGCATTCCTGCGCTGGCTCAACTGGCGGCAAACGGGCGTGCTCATTGTGGACGGCGTGCTCTTGGCCCCCGTCGCGCTGACCTCGTTCTGGGCCGCTTTAGGCCGCGGCCGAAGTTGGTCGAAAGTCGTGCTGCTTGCGTTGATCGCCGCTGCGATGGGCGCGGCCTTGTATATAGTCGAAGACCAGTTCGCAACGGTGCCGGCGTGGCTTGCCGGGAAAGTTTCCGGGACGTACGTCTGGGTCGGAAAGTCGTATGTCATCAAGATCACCAATATGGGTCTGAGCTGGCTGGTTTGGCCCCCGTTGTGTGCCTTCCTGTTGGCCGGAATGCTGCTCGTGTTCCGGGCTAGCGGGTATCGCCTGACGCGGTCGAAACGGCCGCATGCCGCCGGCGGCCAGGTCGAGCTATCGGCTTCGAATACGGGTTCCTCTTCTCTGTTCCCGCGGTCTCGTCCAGAGCAGAGAAACGCGTAATTGCGAACGCTCTCGGCGCCGCGTAGATAACGCTATGGGCAAGATACAGGACGACCTCGACGCGGGTCGCTTGCTTGTATGGCGAATAACTCGCTGACTCGTCGCCTCTTCGCCGCTGGCTCGCGCTATCGCCCGCGCGGGTTGACGCTGGCCGTGCTGGCCGTGATCGCAGGATTGATCGTGCTGGCCAACTTGAGTGGAGAATTCACCCCGCGAACTCTCAAACAGAATACACAGACGCCCGGCGAGTTCAAATTCGAGGTTCCCAAGCCAGACGGCGAACATTTGAACGCGGTTGGCTATGAAATGAACATGTCGTATGGCTGGCCCCTGCCGTGGCGTCAATACATACTTATCGTTTACATGGGCGCGAGCGCGATCGGCGAGTCCCACAGCACCGGCCGTTTGATCGGTAATGTGGCGGTCTGGGCAATGATGATGGCCACGCCGACGGCGGCCTGCGAGTGGCTGTTGCGTCGCTATCGCCCGCGCGTGAAGTTCAGCCTGCGCACGCTAATGGTCGCGATGGGGCTGGCGGCTGCGCTCTTCGCCTGGCTAGCCGCCGTACGCAATCGCGCGAATCTGCAGGATCCGATCATTGAAGCCGTGCAGGCGGAAAGCGGCGGAATCTGGATTGAACGCCGCGGTCCCAAATGGCTCGAGCATCTCGTCGCGGACCGCTACCGCCGTCGAATCGTTGGTATTTCTCTAGCTGTACGGGAAACGGACGAGGAAGAAAAGCGCCAGGGCCGGCAATTGATCGACGAGTTGAAACGCTTGCCCGGCTTGCGATACCTGTCGTTGACAGCGAGCCGGTTGACTCCGGAATTGACCGCTGCCGTCGTTGAACTGCAGCGACTTGAAACGTTGGAGATCACCGTCGTCGAGTTTACTGCCGAGTCAAGCGCAGCGTTCGGCCGCGCCCTGAGAGACATGCGGCGCCTGAGAACGCTATGCGTCGTTCCTCCTTACGGGATTTCCTTGGCCGAACCAGCGGAACTTCGCAGCTTTCTGGCGGCTATCGGCAACCAACCGCGACTGGAGCAACTCCGCTTGGAAGGCTGGGAGATTGACAGTCAGGATATTTCGTTGCTACGCGGGCTGATAAATCTGAAATCGCTTGCCTTACATGGCATCGAGCCGCCCCTTGGCCGGTCGGAAGACGATCCGCCGTTGCTCGCGCATCTCCCGCCCTTGCCGCGGCTGGAAACGCTCGACCTGTTGGGTTCGTCCGTTCACGATCGCGATCTTGGCTGCCTGGCAGGCCTGCGGTGGCTGAAATCGCTCAATCTCATTGAAACCCAAGTTACCCACGCCGGACTCGCGGAATTGAAGCCGCTCGAATCCCTCGAAGAACTGGCGATCAACTTCGATGCGGGACAGCGGCGCGGCCTCGAAGCTCTGATCGCGCTCCAGCGTCTGAAGAAGCTGCACATCGAAGATCTCTACCCGGAGTGGCTGGAACCGTCGTGGACCGAGTCGGCCGAGGTGCTGGAGAAGGAGGCATTGAGTCGGCCGGCCGACCTCAACGACTGGCTGCGCGGGCTTGCCGCATTGCGAAAAGCAAAGCCCGGACTTGCGATCGACGCGGATGCCAAATGGCGAGAATCGTCCTGGGAGGCACTGGCCCCGAAGTGCGAGATCGGAGGCGACGACGCGATAGCCACTTGGGTTCGGGAGGCGGTGCGTGCCTGGAAGGAAAAGCAAGCGGCCAACTGAACCAGCCTCGAAGTCTGCCGACGTTCGGGCCGCGATCCTCTGGAGTCGAAGGCGCTTCCTTTGGCGGCGCCGTCCCTCTTCCACGATTGCGCCTCAAAGGGCACAATAGACGGCGCGCGAGACCTCGTTGCTCGTACCAGCGGATTGAACCAGCGCCGTCCCGCAATACTGCGCGCTGCGAATTGCTCTTAAGAACCACGGTGGGTGCATCATGGCTAGCTCTCTTGATTCTGCTTCGACGACTGAGTTGATCTCTAAACTCAAGGAAGCCGTTGCTCAACGGAAACTGACGCAGGCCGCGGCAGACAACATTTCGATCTGGCTGACTGAGCCTCGTTACGCCGACTACGCCAATCAGGTCGCCGAGCATATTCAGCAAGGCAAGTGGAAAGAGCTTGACGACGCCTTCTGGACGATCATCCCGTTCGGCACAGGCGGCCGTCGCGGCAAAATGTACCCGATCGGTTGCAATGCCATCAACGACCGAACCATCGGCGAGAGCGCGCAAGGCCTGGCCGACTACGTCAAACGTCACTCCAACGGCGCCGCGCTCTCGTGTGCCATTGCCTACGACACGCGACATAGGTCGCGGCACTTTGCCGAACTGTGCAGCGAGGTAATGGTCGCCAACGGGTTCAAGGTTTATTGTCTCGATGGTTACCGCAGCACGCCCGAACTCTCATTTACGGTGCGCCACAAGCAATGCTCGTGCGGGATCATGGTTACTGCCAGCCACAATCCCCCCAGCGATAACGCGGTGAAAGCCTATTGGTCGACCGGCGGGCAGTTGCTGCCGCCGCACGATCGAGGCGTCATTGATCGCGTCATGGCGGTCGATGAAATCCTGCGGGCTCCATTCGCCGAAGCCTTGAAGAAGGGGCAAGTCGAGTACTGCCAGCAAGAGGTCGACGCCGAGTACTTGAAGAACGTCGCGGCCCAAAGCTTCGCCGGGCCGCGACAATTGAAGATCATCTATTCTCCCATGCACGGGGTCGGAGCGTCGAGCGTTTGCCCGGTGCTGAAGGCGGTTGGCTTCGGCGACGTGGAAGTCTTCGGCCCGCATGCCGAGCCCAACGGCGATTTTCCGAACGTGCCGGAGCACGTTTCCAATCCCGAGAATCCAGCCACGTTCGATTCGATCATCGTGCGCGCCAAACAGACTGACGCCGATGTCATTCTGTCGACCGATCCCGACGCCGACCGGCTTGGTTGCGCGGCGCCCGTGACGCCGGGCGGCGCGTGGAAAACATTCACAGGAAATCAGATCGGCGCCTTGCTGACCGAGTATCTGCTCGAAGGCCGCAAGTACGCCGGCAATCTTTCGCCCCGCGACTACGTCGTCAAGACGCTGGTGACCACCGAGATGATCCGCCGGATCGCCGATTCCTACGGCGTGCAGACCTATGGCGATCTGCAGGTCGGCTTCAAGTGGATTGGCGGCGTGATGGATGAAGTCGGACCCGAACACTTCCTGCTGGGCGCGGAAGAATCACACGGCTTCCTGGTCGGCAGTTACGCCCGAGACAAAGATGCGGCGGTCGCCGCGATGCTTGTCGCCGAGTTGGCCGCCCGGGCCAAAGCGGGCGGGCAGACGCTGCACCAGAAGCTCGATGCTTTGTTCTGGCAGCACGGTTGCCACGCCGAGCGAACGGTATCCAAAACAATGCCCGGCAGCGAAGGCATGGCCCGCATGAGCAAGCTGATGGCCAGCATCCGCTCGCAGCCGCCTAAAATGTTAGCCGGCATCAAGGTGCGCGAAGCACGCGATTATCTCAACGGCGTCGCCATCAGTTCCCATGGCTCGCGACCGTTTAAGGGCCCCAAGGGAGACATGGTGATTCTCGACCTGGCGGCCGACGGAAATTACGTGGCGGTGCGCCCCTCCGGCACGGAACCCAAGGTAAAATTCTATATGTTCGCCTACGAACCGCCCGAACAACTGGCCGACTTGGAGAGCGCCAAAAGCGAACTGGCCGCTCGGCTCGATCAACTTCAGCGCGATTTGTTCGCCCTGGCCGACGCTGTGAAATAAACCTATGGCTGCTACCGCCGCACGCTCTGCCGTCAGCACACCTTCCAGCCAGGGGGATTCATTCTCGGCGATTTCCATTCCTGCTCGAGCAGGCAGCTTGGATGGCTTTCGTAGCTGGGCCCAGTCTCCCCACTTTCCTCAACAAGGCGCCGTGTCGTTCATTAAAGGGGAAATTGTAATCGACATGAGTCCAGAGGATCTGAATACCCATGCGAGGATTAAAGCTGAAATTGGCTGTCGTATTCATCAGCTCGTCGAAGAACGCGATCTGGGCGAGTTTTATCCGGATCGCACCTTGCTGAGCAATGTTGCGGCTCAGCTCTCAACCGAGCCAGACGGAACCTTTGTCAGTTGGGGCGCCTTCGAATCAGGCCGTGTGCGCCGTGTTCCGGCGAAGGGGCGTAGCGGGCAGTTTGTTGAACTGGAAGGCGCCCCGGACTGGGTGTTAGAAATCGTCAGTCCTAGTTCCATCGAGAAAGATACTCGCACGCTTCGGGATGCCTATTATCGAGCGGGCATTCAGGAATATTGGCTGATTAAT
>JAICIG010000094.1 GCA_025924495.1 Pirellulales bacterium
CGTGCCGACCCGTGGGCGGCCTGGCCCGCCTGCAGGATCCGGGAAAAGACATCATCGTACTTCAACGACACGAACCGAGATGCAAAGGAAGTCCGCCATGCGATGGTTCTGCTTGGGAGGCGCCGCTGTACTCATGGTGGCCGGAGCAATGGCCATAACCAATGCCGCCCAAGAAACCGCGACGAACCGGCTTACGCTGCATACGCGACGACGAGCAGCGATCGACAAGAGCGAAACGCCGGCCTATGAGATCGTCGAGAAAACCGTTGAGTGGGATCCCAGGCAGACGGCGATCGTGATTTGCGACATGTGGGACGACCACTGGTGCCAGGGGGCGGCTCGGCGCGTGGCGGAATTGGCCGTGCCGATGAACAAGGTTGTGCAAGCGGCCCGTGAGCGAGGCGTTTTTATTATTCATGCTCCCAGTTCGACGGTCGACTTTTACCGAAGTACAGCGCAACGCAGGCACGCTCAGGCGGCGCCATTTGCCGAGACGCCGGTTCCCCTTTCGACAGACGATCGCTGGGGCACGAAGTGGTGCTATCCCGACAAAGATCGCGAGCTCGAATTGCCGATCGACGATTCCGACATGGGCTGCGACTGCAAAGAAAAATGCCAGATCCGCGAGGCTTGGACGCGGCAGATTCAGGCCATCGACATCGAAGAGGCGGATGCCGTCACCGATAATGGCCAGGAGATTTACAACCTGCTCGAAGAGCGCGGGATCAAACATGTAATTCTGATGGGCGTGCATCTCAACATGTGCGTGCTCGGGCGTCCGGTCGGCATTCGGCAGCTAACCTATCTTGGCAAAGACGTCGTACTGATGCGCGACATGACCGACACGATGTACAATTCGCAGAAGAAACCGTTCGTCGACCACTTCAGCGGCACGGATCTGGTCATTGAACATGTTGAGAAGTTCTGGTGCCCGTCTATTACGAGCGTTGATTTAGTCGGCGGCAAACCGTTTCGATTCGCGGAGGACAAACGCCGCGCGCAGTAACGGCGAGACGCCAGGCGTCATTCTTGTGGGGCGACCTGTCAAGGCGGCCCATGCCCTTTACTCTTCACGCAGGCGGCTTGGGCAGGCCGCTCCACGGGTGCGCCGCCGTCTTAATGATGTTGCTCGCACCCGCCGCGACATCCTAGGAGAGAATCTCTTCGAGCACTCGGCCGTGCACGTCCGTCAGGCGGCGCTCGATGCCGTTGTGATAAAAGCTGAGCCGCTCGTGATCGAGACCGAGAATGCGTAAGATTGTCGCGTGCAGGTCGTAGATCGTGGCCACGTTCTCGACGGCCTGATGCCCGAACTCGTCGGTCGCGCCGAAGCTGAAGGGCGCCTTGACGCCCGCTCCCGCGAGCCAGACAGTAAATCCCTGCGGATTGTGATCTCTGCCATTGGCGCCCTTCTGAAACGTGGGCATGCGGCCAAACTCCGTCACAAAGGCGACCAGCGTATCGTTCAAAAGCCCTCGCTGGCGCATATCCTTGAGCAACGCGGCGAGCGGTTGATCGAGAATTGGTCCGTGGATGGAATATTGTTCCTTGAGTTTCTTGTGTCCGTCCCAATTGCCGACGCCCTCCCCCATGGCATACGAACCGTTAAAGAGTTGCACGAAGCGCACGCCTCGTTCGAGCAGTCGCCGGGCGAGCAGGCAATTGCGGGCAAAACCGGCTTTCGTCGTGTTCGCATCGTCAACGCCGTACAGCTTACGGGTCTCGCTCGATTCATCTCCGACTGCAGAAACTTGCGCGGCCGCCAACTGCATCTTGGCCGCCAGCTCGTAGCTGGCAATCCGCGCGGCAAGTTCAACATCATCCGGGTGCTCGGCTAGCCGCCGATCATTGAGCAGCTTCAGAAATTCTCTCGTTGCCGCTTCGGCTGAATCGCTGATGTCGACCGGTCGTTGCAGGTTTGGAATTGGCTTGTCGGCATTAAAGGGCGTGCCTTGAAATGCGGCGGGCAGGAATGCTGAATTCCAATGGTTGGGCCCCACCTGCGGCACGCCGCGCGGATCGGGTATCGCCACGAACGCGGGCAAATCGCTGCACTCGGAACCCAGGGCGTAGGTCGTCCAGCAGCCGATGCCAGGAAAGCCGTCGAGCGTGTAGCCCGTGCTCATCTGGTTTTCCGCGGGGCCGTGCGTGTTCGATTTGGCGGTCATCGAGTGGATGAAGCACATCTCATCGGCCAGTTCCGCGAGGTTCGGCAACAGGTCGCTGATCATCTTGCCGCTTTCGCCGCGCGGCTTAAATGGCCAGAGCGGTCGGACCAAATTGCCGTTCTCGCCTTGAAACGTCACCAGGTTCCCCGACGGCAACGGCATGTCATGGCGGCGGACAAGTTCAGGCTTGTAATCGAACGTATCGACGTGACTCAAGGCGCCGGAGCAGAAGACGAGCAGCACCCGAGTGGCGCGCGGGGCAAAATGCGGTTGCCGCGGCGCGTAGGGCCGGGCGGAATTAATGTCCGGCCGCAACGGCGTTTTTTCTTCGGCTAACGCGTCCGATTCCGCCAGCAAGGCAGCCAAGGCAATGCCGCTCAGTCCGCTGCCGGAGAACTGAAGAAATCGCCGACGGTCAAGCAGCCGGCGTCCGGCGTGGGAGAGATCGCGGTTTGTCATAGAATTGCCTTGGCTTTCGGCTGCAGCTCAGCGAAGCGTAAATCGTCTAGTAGAGCATCACGAATTCGTTGGCATTGAACAGAGCCCGGCAGAACACGCGCAATCCATGCCGTTCGATCAAGCGCAAGGAGGCGGCAAGTTCATCATCGGCCGGCGGACGCCCGAATGCCACAAGGAAGGCTCGCTGCACCTGCCGATCCACATCGCCTGCCGCCTCCTGTTGGAGTCGTTCCGCGAAAAACCCGGCCTGCTGGACCAGAAAGGGGCTATTAAGCAAATTCAGGGCTTGCAGCGGCGTGGTGGAGCTGTTGCGGCGCGGCGCGATTTGGCCCGCGTCAGGGCAGTCGAAGGCCCCAAAGGTGTCGTCGAGCTGCATCCGCGGCTTGCTTTGATAAACCATGCGGCGAAAGGTATCGGGTCCAAACTCGCGCTTCGGCGTATAAACTTTGACGTAGTTCGTGTTCGGCTCAAACAGGTCGAAGCCTGGCCCGCCGGCCTTGAGATCGAGCTTGCCGCTTACGGAGAGAATGGCGTCGCGGATTGCTTCAGCCTCCAGCCGACGCGGTGGAAAACGCCACAACAGCCGCGATTGAGCATCGCGAGCCAGGCTGGCCGCCGCTGCCTGGCCCGATTGCCGATAGGTCGCCGAGAGCAGGATCAAACGGTGGATGTGCTTGAGCGACCAGGGCTTCACCTGCGGTTCCGTAGGATTCACTAGCTCGCTAGCCAGCCAGTCGAGCAGCTCCGGATGACTGGGTCGAGCGCCATTGACGCCGAAGTCGCTAGGCGTCGTCACGATGCCCTGACCGAAGTGATATTGCCAGAGGCGATTGACGATTACGCGAGCCGTCAACGTGTTCTCCGGCGAAGCGATCCATTTCGCCAATGCCAGCCGCCGCTCTTGATCGGACGAATCGAGATCGAGCCGCCAGCCGCCTCCAAATTCCGTGAGCGCGCCCGGCGCTACTTCCTCGCGCGGTTGAATCGGATCGCCGCGATGCAGGCGGTAAGTTTTCTGCGGCGTAACGAACACGCCGGCATAGGCCCTCTGTTCGCTCGCGGCCAGTTGCGATATCTCTTTTTCAATCTCGCCGCGCTGTTGGCTCAGCGTTTCAAGCTCGGCGACTTCGTTGGGAGATAGCCCCGTGGCGAGCTCGATTGCGGCCGGTTTGTGCGGATAATGAAAGGCGAGTCGATCGGCCGATGTGGCGACAATCTGCCAGCTGGCGCCATCCTGCGAGGTTTTGATTTCATACTGCGTCGCCAGTCGATCTTCGTAGCGCGGCCGGCTGTCGCGATCGCGGCTCCATACGACGCGATCAATCTCAAACGTTTCGGCAAATTCGATTTCAACCCAGCCTTTGCCGCGCTGGTTGGAAATCCAACTGTGGTCATTGCCATAGCGACCGTCGTTGAGGTGCTGGGGCTGATGAATGGCGTGTCCCGGCAGCGTACCTGAGACTCGCAGTTTGGCTCCCGCCGTTGACAAGGCGACATTTCGTGGCGTCGTCTCGGCGGTGAAAACGTCGATTTCATCCAGGCAGGGTTCGATGCCTGAATCGGTCGCCAAGATTTCGAAGCGGAGGTAACGAGCTTGGACGGGCAAGAACCGATCGACGTTTTCGCCGCGATGGGCGGGCGAACGCAGGGCCGGGAAATCTGGCCGGATGACAGCCTCTTCAGGCGCCTGTTCGAAAACGACGACATCCGCCGTCACCGGTGCGGCGGTGACGCCCGTCTTCACCAGCAATTTGGCGGCGGGGGAGAACTCGTGTTCTCCGGCATTCAGCAAGCCGCTCCAAAGAGGCTTGTCGGCGAATGGCTCCCCGGTGCCGTCGGCGAAGCGACGTTGATCGACGCGCGCAATTTCTTTCTGGTCGTCGATTGTCTCGGGATCGCCGTCGAGATCAAGTACGTAGGCCACTTCGGTAGCGTGCGTGTGCCAGCCGCAGCCCCAAGAGAGCCAGACACGCCACCGGCCATTGATTTTTGGCGCGTAGGCGAAAACAGCCTTGTCGATGACGCCTTCCCACCAATGATAGTTTTTGCCCAGATTGGGCAGCTGTGAATGGTCGCCGGGCTGGCCGGCATAGCCGCGTCCATTGCCCGGGGCATGCGGCGCAATTCCTCGCGGCGGTTGCAACTCCTCGACCGCGGCGGCGATGGAATCGCCCGGCAGTTGCGTGTCGTCGAGAACGAGCGTCGCAGCCATGCTGGCTAAAGGCTGCAATTGAGTCTGACGCGCCACAATTGGCGCCAGCCGCTGTTGCAGGTCTTGGATCTTTCGCTCGCGCTCGAGCCAGTCGGCTGGGCGTAGCGGACGCTCGCCATGCGTCACACCTGCAAGAGAGGCCTTCATGGCGTAGTAATCAGACTGAGAAATTGGATCGAATTTGTGGCCGTGGCAGCGGGCGCAGCCGACGGTCAGCCCCAAAAAAGCAGAACTAGTGGTGGCGACCATGTCATGCAGTTCATCGGCGCGCTGTTGCGCTGTCAGGACCGGGTCAGGACTCTTCACCTGGTCCCACGATCCACCAACGAGAAAGCCGGTCGCCTCGTCGACTCCCAAAACATCTCCCGCCAACTGTTCCTGAATGAATCGGTCGTAGGGCAAATCGGCATTTATGGCGCGAATCACGTAATCGCGGTAGGGCCACGCGTTGGGCCGAGCCTGGTTCATTTCGAAACCGTGGCTTTCGGCAAACCGCACCACGTCGAGCCAATGCCTAGCCCAGCGTTCGCCAAAACGCGGAGAAGCCAGCAGCCGCTCGACAAGACGCTCGTAAGCTTGCGGCTCGCGGTCATTGACAAAGGCGTCGATTTCTTCAGGAGCGGGCGACAAGCCGATCACGTCGAAACAGAGCCGGCGAATCAGAGTGCGGCGATCCGCTTGAGGCGACGCCGCAAGACCGTTTTCATTAAGCTTGGCGAGCACAAAGGCGTCGATTGGATTACGAATGCCCTGTCCCTGTCCCTGTCCCTGTCCCTGTCCCTGATCCTGGTCTGCCGGCACGGCAGGACGCACGAGTGGTTGGAACGACCAGTGGCGGCGCTTGTCGGCGTTCTCTCCCGAGAGATCGGCAGGCCACGCGGCGCCCTCGTCGATCCAGGTGCGAAGCGTCTCCACCTCCGCGGCCGACAACCTCTCCCCTTCGGGCGGCATGAGCACGTCGCCTTTGCCGGAGACGTAGTCGATCAATCTGCTCTCGCCACTCTTTCCGGCGACGATGGCCGCCTCGCCAAGATCGCCGCCTGCAAACGCGACTGATCTGACGTCGAGTCGGTAACTGCTCTTTTGCTTGTCTGGGCCATGACAGCCAAGGCAACGCTTTTGAAAGATCGGCAGCACGTCGCTGGCGAAATCGACCGATCGACCGGCCGCGGTTTTCGTTCGATCCGGTTGCGTCTCGTCACCAGCCAGTAGGGGAGCGAGAAGCATTCCCCAGACCACGGCCGCCGTGGCGGCGGCGAGACGCACAAGGTCTCGTTGCGGCAATCCGTCTCTCATGCGAGCGTTCCCTTGGTGATGGTCTTGAGATCGACGGCGCGTCATTCGGCTTCGACCGCGCCGTACTTGACCGCCGCATCGCGGCTCGCGCGGATGTGTGCGACCATCGCTTTATGAGCGGCATCCGGCTGGCCGGCACGAAGCGCCTCGATAATCAATTGGTGTTGCTCGTGCGCCTGGCGAAGAGAATCGCCTTGATCGCCCACGCGATCTCGCACCAATTGCACCAGATCGTGGAAACGCTCAATCTCGCGAGCAAGCATGGCGTTGCCGGAACGTTGCGCGATCGTCCGGTGCAAATGCACGTCGAATTGATGGCACTGTTCGCGGCGAGCACGGCCGCCCGCACGGGCGAGTTTGGCGGCGAGTCGGTCGAATTCAGCAAAGTCGGTGTCGCTCAGCCGGCCGCAGGCCAACTCTGCAGCCAGGCCTTCGAGCGCCTCGCGGATTTGATAGATATTTCTGAGCTGTTCGGCGTCCCAACTGCGGACGACAGCGCTGCGATTGGGTTTGATCTCAATGAATCCGTCTGCGGCCAGGCGTCGCAGCGCCTCGCGAATCGGCGTGCGGCTGACTTTCAACTCCGCGGCCAGGTCGGCCTCTCGCAACGGCGCGCCCGACGACCGCTCGCCGCTGAGGATTTCCATGCGCAGGTGGCGGTGAACTTGTTCGGCCAGCCGGCTGGTGTCAATCATGGAAGGAACGTAAAGAGTAGGGGAGTCAGGCGGAAGAAACATGGGATGCTTCTGGGGGCGCCCCATCGGCACGTTGCACATTGTATACAATGCACAGGCGGTCACAAGGATTTTGACGCGATCCCGGGCTGCGGGCGTTTGGCCGTTAACGATTCTGCTCAGGCTATTTTGCGATTGGGACTCCAAGCGTCGAGTTTCTTGTTCCGCGCTCGGCGAGCGTATCGAGATCGACGAGGGCCGCCCGCGGGCCCGCCTTTTTGACGAGTTGGCAGATCAGCGAGATTGCTTCAAAGTGCGGATCTTCCACGACCAGGCAGGACGGATGAGCCAGGAAATCGAAAGTTCCGCCCGTGTCGATCGCCCATTCGACCGCACGGCGGATCGCTTCCAGGAACCAACTCCGTTTCCAGTAGTTTGAGCGAAAGGCGTTGACGTCGCTGATCGGGCTCATCGGGACTTCGACCAGTCCGGCGGGATAGACAAACGGCTGGGCGGCTTGCTGCTGAGCCACGATATCGGCATAAACCGATTCTGTCGGCTCGTTCTTCGGTACCCCCGCGTCGTGCCGCGGATATTTTGAACTGACCCACTTGAACCCTTGCTCCAGCAGCAGTTGCTGCAGATCGGGTCGGCCGGCCAGACCGTCGGCAAATCCGCCGGGAGTGCGAAAACCTTGTACCTTAATGCCGGCGCGCTCCTTTAGCGCGATGGTCGTCAAGCGGATATTCTCACGGATCAACTGTTGGATGTTTTTTCCTTCGACCAGCCACGGCGCGCGTTGGAAACGAAACTGCGCCTCAACGGGCGTTTTGGCCAGCAGATAGATGTGATCGTAGGTGTGATTGCCGATCGGGTGGCCGGCGGCGGATATCTGCTTGAGCCAGTCGATATTAGGCTGTTCGAGCACGCGTCCCACACAGAAGAAATGGATCAGGCCTCCTAGCCCTTTGGCCGTGCGAGCCGCTTCAACCGCGTATTTCTTGGTCGCGTCGTCCAGATTGCCCTTTTCGTAGTTCCACTCCGTCATTCCGCGTTGTGGATACTGCGCGCTCATCTCCAGATCTAGCGAAATCGCAATCAGCGCGCGGCGATCATCGGCGGCCAGTTCTGCGCGGCGTTCGTCTGCCGCCGAGCGTCGAGCAAGGATCATGCTAGCCGCCGCCCCGGCCGATGCCACGAGAAACTGGCGACGGTCGCGTTCGGCATTATTCTCGCGATGGTTCATAGCGAAGCTCGGAGCGTCTGAAAAGAGAAGTGACCCGACATCATGAAAACTGCAGAAAGGTCAGCAACATTCTGCGATTCACTAAGAGATCAGCGGGTTCACGCCCCCGCGCACCGTTTTTTCCTTTTGCTGTTCACGGTTTTCTGTCGAGCTTCTTCACCCACGAAACTTGCGTGATCAGCACTTTGAGCGATGCAAAGGACAGCGCAGCAGTCGTATTGCAGGCCATCGATTCGTTGCCTTGGCTAGTCGCCTGCGTCAGGTCGCCAATGAGGAACACGTTGAAATCCTTGCGCAGGTTCTCATAGCCGGCCGTCGTGCTGCATACGCACATGTCGGTGGCGAAACCCATCAGCAAGATGTGTCGGATGCCGTTCTGCTTCAAAAAGTCGCGGAGCCCCGGGTAGCCTTCGCCATCAAAAATGACGACGTCATCCGGCCGGGCGTTGAGGGCCTTATGCACCGGAATCGGCAGCGACCAATAGCCCGGGCCGTTGTACTTGTCGCCCGGATCGCCGCCGGGAAACTTTGCGAAGTAGTCGACCACGGGCGTTTCCTCGGATAGCGTCAACTGCGAAGGAATTTCGCCGCGGTCGCCGTACTGAAATGAGTTCAATAGCGAAGCTAGCTCCTCTCCGCCGCGCCGTCTTTCTTCCGCGCTGGGGCGATGATCGAAGGATCGATACATCTGTTTGCGGATCGGATCGGCCTTGCCCGGCAGGCTGTACATGACCAACGGAACCTCGTCTCGCAGAGATTCAATGAACGGCGCGATCGCTGTGCGCAACTGCTTGCCCGCCGATTGCAACATGGCGGGCGAGCCAAACACGAAACCGGCTGGTTGCGGCATTCGCCAACCTTGGCCGTCCTCCAATCCCCAGGGATGGACGACGATGATTGCTGTCTTCTCCAACGACAGATAATTCGGAATCTCGATGTAGCTGCGGGCGTTGTAAGAATACCGCCAGGCGCGGACCTCGAGATCGGCGTGCGCATCATTCACCAGCGGCGGACTCTTGAAGCGACGCCCGTCGTGGATCGGCAATACAATGTCGGGATTGTCCGCCAACAGCGGTTCGGGATTCTCGATCGGCTCCAAACGGTTTTCGTAAACACGCTGTTGAACCGTTGCGGCCGCCGACGGCGATTGGCTTTTCTCTTCCGCTTGCGCCGCGGCGCAAGCAAGCATCGCGCCGGCCGTTGCTGCGATTTCCATCAGCACACAGAAGAGAAGACGCCTGATATGTTGTCCGTAAACAGTCATCGTGCGGGCTCCTAAGCGAAGGCTCGTGCGGGAGCGGCCTTATGCATTCGCTTCACCACGGCGCAATGCGGCGCTCCTCTGATTGGGCAGCATTCCAGAATTGCACTCGTAATGCAAGTTTTCGCGCAGCGACGAAGAGGGCTTGGCTAGATACGACTGAAGTGCCACATGATTCTTCGGTAATCTATGCGAGGACGCTGTGCGATGCTTTGCTTGTTTCGCCAGTCATAATCGGTTACACACAAGCGTGTTGAAGCTGGGGCTGGCTTGACGAAAACCTGTGGTCGTGGGCGCCATTGCTCGTTTAGCGAAAGGCCTCGATGAATGGGTTGCTCAGCTCTTTCTCGGCGTGATCTTTTGCTGCGGCTCGGCTCTTTCGGCGCCAGCGGCCTGACGTTGCCGCGGCTACTGGAGGTTGAACGAGCTCAAGCCGCGGCCACCGCCCGAAGTGCGTCTCGTGCAAAATCATGTATCCTGCTCTATCTCTGGGGCGGACCTCCACAGCAAGACATGTGGGACATGAAGCGCGACGCCCCGGTTGGCATTCGTAGCGAGTTCAAACCAATCGCGACGAGTGTTTCGGGCATTGAGATTTGCGACCAATTGCCGCAGGTAGCGAAGCATGCCGACAAGTTTGCCATCGTGCGCTCGCTGACGCATAAGAGCAACGATCACATCCCCAGCGTTTTCCACACGTTGACCGGCAGGATCGACCCGACGCTTGCCGGCGCTCCGCGCCAGCGACGCCGCTCCGACTTTCCCATGATCGGCTCGGTTGTCGCAAAATTTTCGCCGCAGGCAAGTTTGCCCGCCACGGCGACAATTCCGCGGCCTGTCGGGCACGATGGCGTGACGTATGCCGGCACGAACGCTGGATTCCTGGGTCCTCAATACGATCCGCTGGAACTTAAGCCGCCTGGCGAAGTCAACGCGCCTCCGCCGCATAGCTTGGAACTGCCCGCGGAAATCAGCGAGCAGCGTCTGGCGGAACGCTTCAGTCTGCTCGAGCGAATCGAGCAAGGCCAACGCACGCTAGACAATGCCGACGCGAAGTCTTCCGCCGGCCTCAGCGTTTTCCGGGAGCAGGCGATCCGCATGCTGACCAGCCCCGAGGCGAAAGACGCCTTGAAGGTGGAAAAGGAAACCGATGCGATTCGCGATCGGTATGGGCGCAATCAATATGGCGAGAGCTTTCTGGCGGCGCGCCGGCTCGTAGAAGCTGGAGTGCGTCTGGTCACCGTCGTGTGGTACTACATTGAGCCGAACGGCAATGTAATGAACGTTTGGGATAACCATGGTACGCCGAGTTTAAGCGGCTATCAGATGCTGAAGAACCATTACTGCTTGCCGCCGCTCGATCAGGCCTATTCGGCGCTGCTCGAAGATCTCAGCCAGCGAGGCCTGCTCGACGAAACCATCGTGGCGATGTACGGTGAATTCGGCCGCACGCCGAAAATCAACCCCAACGGCGGGCGCGATCATTGGGGCGCCGCACAATCGGCTTTGTTCGCCGGGGGAGGCATACGTGGCGGTCAGGTTTACGGCGCCACCGACTCGCTTGCCGCATACCCGCGCGATCATGCGGTCGCGCCACAAGATCTCGTTGCCACCATTTACCGTGCACTCGGCTTGCCGAGCGAGACAGAGATTCACGACCGGGAAGGTCGCCCCTACCGCATTTGCGAAGGTCAGGCGATCGATGCGCTGTTCGGCTAGTGTCGCCGAGTGCTAGCTTGCAGGTCCGCGGTTCTGGCGCTTCCGCATGGGAACTCTCCTGGCGCCCCCTTGACCCTGCCGCGGCCGCGTGATATCCACGCCACAGTGAAATACGAACCGCTTTTGCATATCGTGCTTTTTCAGCCGGAAATCCCGCACAATACCGGTGCGGTGGGGCGGACTTGCGTGGCCGCTGGGTGTAAGTTGTGGTTGGTGCGGCCGCTTGGCTTCCGCGTCGATGACTATTATCTGCGCCGCGCGGGCCTCGATTACTGGGAACACCTGGAATGGGAAGCGGTCGATGACTGGGTGGCGCTTGTCGCGCAACTGCCGCCGCGCCGTCCCTATTGCTTTACGAAAACAGCCACGCGAAGCTATATCTCCGTAGGCTTCGAGCCCGGCGACGTGCTCGTGTTTGGCAGCGAATCCAACGGCCTGCCGCCCAGCTTGATGAATGAGCACCGCGAACGATTGCTGCGCATTCCGATTCGCCCTCAGGCGCGTAGCTTGAACTTGTCGAATTCGGTCGCCGTGGCCGTGTTTGAAGCGCGGCGTCAATGGGATCTGCCCGATCTTTGAGCTGCCTGATGCCCTGAACTGCCTGCGTTGGCATTTGATCTTTGTAAGCCGCACTAACCAACCCGCTAAACCTTAATTCGCCGCCTGAGATTAAAAGACTTATGCCGACAATTCCCGCTGCGACACTGAAACAATTTGCCCTTGATTTGCTGGTTGCCGGCGGCGTCGGCCGCGAAGAAGCGGCGCAGGTCGCCGAAAGCCTGGTCGGCGCCAATCTACGCGGGCACGATTCGCATGGCGTGATGCGAATTCCGTACTATCTCGATACCGTCGCCAAGAAAGAAGTTATCCCGGGAGCCGAGTTCAAAATACTGCGAGAAAGCGAGGCGTTATTGGTCGCGGACGGCAGTTGGGGCTTCGGACAAACGCAGGCTCGCCGGCTGATGGAGCGTTTGATCGCCAAAGGGAAAGCGAGCGGCGCCGGCATCGGCACGTTGATCCATAGCGGCCACATCGGCCGGCTGGGCGAATACTGTGAGCAGGCTGCCGCGGCTGGACTCGCTTCGATGATTATGGTCAACACGCATGGGCACGCGCGCCGCGTTGCCCCGGTCGGCGGCAAGGCGCCGCGGTTAGGCACAAACCCGCTCGCGTTTGGCGTTCCCTACGATGGAGCCCCGTTGGTGCTCGATTTCGGCACCAGCGCTACGGCCGAAGGCAAAGTCCGCGTGAAAAAGATCGCGGGGCAGCCTGTCCCCGACGGCTGGTTGCTCGACAGCGAAGGCAGGCCGACGAATGATCCCAATACGCTGTATGCAGATCCACCGGGCACCATTTTGCCGATGGGCGGCTCGCAGGCCTACAAGGGGTTCGGCTTAGGACTGATGGTCGAGATATTCGCCGGCGCCCTTTCGGGCGGCGTGACGATCCGCGAGAAGCCAATCAATCAGAATGGCAATTGCGTATTCATGCAAGTGCTCGACCCTGACCATTTGGGCGGCGCGAATCATTTCACTGCCGAGGTCGCGCAACTGGTTGATTTTATGCGTAGCTGCCCGCGCGTTGCCGGTGTGGATTCGAGTCAATTGCCCGGCGACCCCGAGCGCCGCGCATTGGCTGAGCGAACTGCGAACGGAGCGCCGCTCGACGATGGCAACTGGGGGCAGCTCACGGCGCTGGCGGCCAAACTGAAGGTGAAGCCGCCCCTCTGAACCTCGGCAGCAAAAATCGCGGCATTTTGCGCAGCATTGCTGTTCAAGTGAGAACCGCCCAAGCGATGGCCCCCAAGTAAATCGCCAGCAACGTCCACCACGCGAGTTGAATGACTAAGGGCGGCCCGCGCAAGAGCGACAAGGCAATCATGCTCGCCAGCGTTGCCGCCCCCGTCACGCCGGCGAAGATTTGGGGCGGAAGATATCTGCCGAGAGCAAGCACAACTGAAGCAAAGGTGACCAGCGCAAAGAGGCCCAACAGCGAGAACCGCCGCTCCTCTGCGGCCTGCTCGGGCAGGACAATCGCGCGGATTGCCTTCAGATCGTCGGGAGAACCTGACAGTTTCGGTCTCAGCTCAAGAGCTTCGACTTCGCCGTCATGTTCCTGGCCGTCCCCTTGCTTGGGCGCGGAGCTCAGAATCTTGTAGGTCGAACGTCGATGTTCGCCGTCTTTCGTCGGCAACGAATCGTCGGAATGGTTCATTGGCCGCTTCGCAGGCTCATGATCGGCGGGTCGCTGGAAAATTCGCGATGAGTGCACTCGACGTCCGCCGCCGTCATTACAACGACGTCCGCGTCCGGGCTGCCGAATCGCAATCTCGAGTGCGAACCGCTTATCCTTCACCGCCTGGCTCAAAGAGCACCGCGTCTTGAATCAGCTTCATTTCGCGTTGATTATGATCATTGAGCGAGTCGAGCAGGGACAAAAGATCACCGCATACGGAATCGAACTTCTCGCCGTCGTCCGCCCCGATGCCTTGCAGCGTGTGCAGACACGCTCGCAATTTGCGGCGTAATTCCTCGTGCTCGCGTCGTAAGGCCTCGGTCTTATCGTGCAGGTTCGGGTGCGACTCGGTGACGACGGCCATGTAGCCATCGTACTCTTCCAGATCGAACACATGGTCGAGGTGCCGCCGGAAAGACTCCGCAATGAAACGCAGACTGGCCAGCTTGCGCGAGAGGTCTTCGCCCGAAAGTTTCCATTCCATCGTCGTGCGCAGAGCGCCGGCGATGTGCTTCAGCATTTCGTGCTCAATAAAAGCCTGTTGAGCGACGTCGTCCCGAACCATGATCGTCCTCCCTTCCGCACGATAGGCAATGGCCGCGCTTACAAGCCGCGTGCCATTAATTCTCGGCTAACCGCGGCAAAAGGCAAGCCGGCCGCAGCAAGGGACGGCAATTGTCGGGTAGTCTGGGAATGCCGGCTGTCTCAGGACACGTAGCCAGTAGAATTCGCGTCCACGGCCGCTTGCTACCGGCTCGATTGATTTCTGTGCAAGGCGACTGTAGCCGGATCGACCGGTTCCATCGGCGCTTCATCGCTTGAAGTGCGCGGTTCGTTTTCCAGGCCGGGTGTTGTGACAGGAACGGAAGGTTCGGGCACGGGTAAATGCGGATCGAGTTGCGGACGCGACGTAGGAGGCATCGGCGAGGGCACCGGAACAGGCAACATTGGGGCCGCTCCATCGCAAGGATGATCAATCGGTGCGGATGGAACGCAGCGTCGACGGACGCGGACAGGAACTCTTTCTACCCGATCTTCATACACGGTGCGGCAGACCGTGACGGGTATGCGGGATACGACCTCTTGCTCGACCATGCGGCAGACGCGTTGCGGCGTCTTCCGCACACAGCGTTCTTGCACATAACGGACCTGCTGCACCGGGACTTTGCGGACATGCACGCGCGGCCTCATGGTAGTCGTCGGATTCTGGATGACCGTCAAGTTCGGCTGCCAGACGCGTTGCGCCGTGACTTTCGGCGGACGTTCAACCAGTGCCGGCCGCAACATGGGCGGTTTCCAGTAGTTCGTTCCGGTTTGCGGATCGACGGTCCAACCGCCTGGAACCCATTTCAATCGTTTTGCCGGCCGGCGCGGCGCGATCACCTGCTGCTCGACCCATTGGCCTTGGTCAACCGTTTGTGGAACGCAGGACGTGACTGGCTCGAACAGAGTGTATTGCTCTTCCCGCATCGCGGTTTCGATAACCGGCTTGCGGACCACATAGGTTTCCTCGCGCCATTGCGTTAGCCAGACCGGCCGGAGCACCTTGGTGCGTTTTTCCTGCTCGCTGGTTTCCCAGACCGGGCGCGCCACACGATATCGGCGCTCGCGGAATTCCGTGAGCCACTCTTCCTGGTAAACGGCCTGCGTAGCGTCGGATACGCCAATTGCTGCGGGGGCGGGATCTTCGCCGGCGGACAGGGAATTGGCGATGGTTATCGATGCCAGCAGGGCAACAGCTATTTGACAGACAGCATGGTGTTTTCGTTGGCTCACGCTTCTCCCTCCTTGCGTATCAAACTCCTTTTGGCCGCCTGCGCTGGGTTGATATTCTCGGCGGCGAGACATCCATAAAGCGAATGCCGTGCCTGAAGAGCATTGCCGCACTCGGGCGTCAAACCAGAGCAGATTTACCGGATTTCGCGCGTAGAGGGCTTCCCTAACCTTCCTATTGTCTGAACGGCGCGCGGGTCGGCTTGTAATTCTTGCAAAGGACCGGGGGCAGGAGCGCTCGCGGGCTTCATCGATTGAGACGCTGCTCACGGTACATCCACAATGCAAAACGGGCCGTGCGGATGAATGCCGTTTAAATGGATGGCCGGATTGCGCCGGGCGAATGCGCGACATGAATCGAAATCAGGCTGCGCGTCCCCCCAGTGGACGGTTTTACCTGACTGGCGTGCGCATAGAATTGTTTCGATTCCTTAAGCTCGCCAGAGCGAAAGTCTGAGGAGGAACTCGTCATGCGCATAACCGAGGAACAACGTAAGACGGCCGCAAACTGGCTGCAAGAAAAGATCGAGCATCGTCGCTGCTTACTCTGCCAATCAAACCAGTGGACCATTGGCGATGAATTTCTCGTTGTTACCGCGGAAGACCCTGTGGTCGAACCCCGGTAGCCCCCTGAGGGCATGGTACAAGTGATCTGCGAAAACTGCGGCCACGTGCAATTATTTGACGTCCGGCGAATCAGTACGTGGCAGTTTCCGGTGCAAGATGCGTCGCACATGCCGTTGATGTAGACGGCCTTTGTTCGACGAGCCATCTAAGTCTCGCCACACGTACGCGCCGGCGGCGCGAGTTGATACTGGCCGGCCGGGCGGGCGCGGGTGGCGAACTTTTCCGTCGAGAACACAGTTTATCCGCCGGCGCCTTCGGTGCGCACCTGCACCTGGAGGGCGCCTAGCATGCGAGTAATCGCCTCTTCTTTGCGCTCGATAAACGGAACGTTATCAAGAATGATCGCCCGGCGCTCGTTGCTCGGTTGCAGGATCAAGCGGCCCGAGTGCAGCAGCAGGTATTCGAAAACGTCGTTGATCTCTTTGTCGATGCGCAAGTGTGGCGCCGAAAAGCGTTCGAGGTTGCTCAAGAAGCCGTGATGATGCAGTAATTCGTTCGGACGCACCTCCCAATAATCAAAGTGCACCACGACATAGGCCGCCACGAAGATCACGCCCAACATGCCCGCAAAAGCCCAATAGAAGGCGGCATTTGCCAGCGGGCGGAACTTGCTCAAAAAAGCGGTCAATTTGGGCAGCATGTCGGGATAGTACTCGAACAACAAGACTAACCCCATGACGACCGCCACGCCGAGGAAAAACAAGGTTAGTGACGTCGTGCGAGGAAAGTCGAAACTGAGCACGACCAGATTCACGGTCAGTACGGCGAGAAACAAGATCGAGGTCATCACCGCCGGACGGCTGGCAGGATCGAGCGCATGGCTGCTAAAGCTCAGATAAATCGCCGCCGCCAGCGCTGCCAGGAAGGTTGGGTAGAGGAACACGATCTTCGGATAAG
Organism: Pirellulales bacterium; assembly: GCA_025924495.1. Next base: position 16,568 of record JAICIG010000094.1, read on the forward strand.
AAATCAGAATAATGCTGGATGGCGGCTCGTCGCCGCCGCGCGCAGACGCCTGGACCGGGGGCGACTCGACTTCAGGCACGACCTTCGATGCTTCGCTCATAGCGCCTCGAATCAATAGGGAGAAGAGATGGCGGCTGATTCCCGTAGAGACTAAAGATAACAACCGCTCCGCCGTTGCTGAAGTGTTCTTCGCGGGTAGATAGCGCCGTTTTTCGTCAATTGATCGCAACTTACGAAAATCATGATAAAGGGGGGCGCGCTCACGGGTCAATCAAACGCGCTCGCAGCATGGCCGCCCATCTGAGCATCCAAGCATCTCAGGAGTTCGTCGGCGACTGCTAAATCTTCAGAAAGATCTTGTGGCGATAGAGGCAAGCGCAAATGAGCCAAATTACGCCGAGAACCAGCGCCATCCGAACGATTGGCGAGTAAACTGCTTCGATGGCGCCATACATGCTGAAGACGCTCGGTCCGAAGTACTTTGAGATCATTTCGGCAAGCGGATCTTCAGGCCAGCCGATCGTTTGCGACAGACAGTACATGAACATGGAATTCATGCCGACCGCGGTGCACGGCCAGAAAAGCCGGCGCCAGCCCAGTAGGTCGATAACGCCATAAAATGCCGAAAAACCGAGCAATACCCAGCCCGTACTGTAGACGGCGAAAGACGGGGTCCACAGCCGCTTGATCATGGGGCAATAGCCTGATGCATCAAGCGCGCCGCCGAGCAACAAGCAGAATGCTCCGGCGCTTGCCATTGTGGCGAGTTTTTCCGTCGAGGGCCTATTGCTTCGCAAGAGCCTGCCTGTGAGCAGGCCGAAGATCATGGTGGCTAGCGAAGGGACGAAATTGAGCGTTGTGTAGCCGCGCGAACTGAATTGAAACCTTTGCCGGCGGGGCAGCCAATTGAGCACGACGCGGTCGAAGTCGGCCGCCACGTTGGCATTTTTCTGCCAGTGAACCTCGGCGCCTTCTAAGAGCGGCCAATCGGCAGGCAATCCCACCGTGCTGTAATCGAAGTTTGGAGGCGGAGTCGGATAACAATAAAACAACGCCCAATCACCCGCGAGAATTAATACGGCAGCCAGCAATTGCCACCGACTGCGGCAATTTTCAAGAAAGAACAAGAACGTGTATCCCAGGCCGATCTGCGTCAACACATTGGTCAAAACGATATCGTGTCGCAATGGGCCCTGTGAGGCGATCAGAATTCCCAACATGATCAACACGACTGAACGGTAGAGCGTGCGGGAGAGCAGCCGGGAATAGCTATGGCCGGACTCGCGCCGAAGGCTGTAGGAATAGACCATCGACACGCCGACCATGAACATGAATGCCGGCTGAATGAGGTCCCAAAAACTACATCCCTGCCACGCCGCATGCGAAAGTTGCCAGCCGACAAATTGCCACGCTTGGCTATCGGGAAAGTGGCGCGCGACCTCGGGCAAGCCGAGCCCCATGGAACCCATCGCCAATAGCACGAAGCCTCGAAAGGCATCCAGCGAGGCGACGCGCGCAGTGTATGACGTTTCGGCGCTGTCCGCCAGGGCAGCTTCCACCGCGTATCCTTCCTCTCCCAGAAGTCGCAACAATCCTTCAATTTTTTAGACGGGCCGTCTCAACTATAGATTTCAATGGCTGCAAGGATGGCGGAGCGCACGAAAAGTGGATTCGTCCGATTTTGCGGGTTTTCCCGCTCGATTGCCGGCTACGGCTGCACCGGAATAAACGAAGTCATCGGCGCATGAGCGATAACGGCCGTAGCATTCGAATGCTGGCTGCCGACTACTGGCCGGACGAAACCTGAGAGATCAGAGAGAGATTTTCGAGGCCATTGGGCTTGCGCTGCGCGCTTGATTGACAAGCAATGCGGCAATACTGGAAGAGTCGCCGCAGCATTCATCGCAGCGAAGTCGCGACGTTTAAAACAATTCGCTGATCGGCTGGCCGTTGTTCTCTACGATATATCGGGGCCGACCGCGATTATCCAGATAGGTTGCGTCCTGCGGGACGTCCATGTAGCGATAGATCGTGGCAGCGATGTCGCCCGGGGTGACAGGTCGTTCGCGGATGTTGCCGCCGTCGCTCTCCGTCGCGCCGATGATTTGGCCGTGCCGCAAGCCGCCTCCAGCCAGGCACATGGACATCACGACGGGCCAATGATTGCGGCCATCGGTGCTTCCCTGGGTGCCCATTGCGGGCGTGCGGCCAAATTCGCCCATGGCAATTACCAGCACATCGTCGAGTCGCCCCCGTTGTTCCAGGTCGCTGACGAGTGTGGTGATGAGATGATCGAACAACGGCAGCAAAGGCCCCAGTCCGTGTAGAATGCCGCCGTAGGGCGGAATATTGTCGCCATGGGTGTCCCAGGTGCCTGAAGCGGTATGGTAGCTCAGGTCGATCGTTACGAACGCTGCTCCCGCCTCGACGAGTCGCCGTGCTGCCAGCGCCTGCTGACACCACAAATGCTTACCATAGCGGTCGCGAGTCGCCTGGGGCTCTTGGGTCAAGTCGAAAGCGTCCTGCGCCCGGCGGCCGATGACCATTTCCACGGCCTGCTGTTGGTAGCTGTTCAGGGCTTCCATCGAGCCATTCTGGTCGAGATCGCTGCGCAGCCGATCGAAATCCCGCAGGAGAGAGCGACGGTCGTTGAGGCGGTCGGAACTCAGGCCTTGCGGCATCCGAAACAAATTCGCGCCGGTTGTCTGTCCGGTGTCATTGCCGACTAAATCATAGACAGGCAGACGCGTCGCCTGATCGGCGATGAATGGGTCGTATCGTTTGCCTAAATAGCCGCCGAAGGCGAGATGCGATCGCGATTTCATGAAGGCCACATACGGCGGCATCGCGGGGTGATTCGCGCCGCGTAGCTTCGCCACGACCGAGGCGATGGCCGGGTATTTGTCCGCCTCCGGATTCTCGCGAGGTTCGGCCGCCAGGTTTGCGGTTTGAAAGACGGTGTTGGGCTCGTGATTGCTGAATCGCGCATCGACCGAGCGGATGACCGTAAACTTGTCGAGCATCGCCGCCTGCTTGGGCAAGTGTTCGCAGACGGCCACCCCGGGCAGTTTTGTTTGAATGGCCGAGAACGGGCCGCGATTCTCCAGCGGCCGGTTCGGTTTGACGTCCCAAGTGTCGATATGGCTCGGCCCGCCCGCCATCCATAAGAGAATGATGCTTTTGGGCGGCCTGGCCGCGCGCCCGGTAGGTGCAGCTTCGCTGCGAGTTCGCAACAGCTCCGGAAGGCTGAGACCCGCGACTCCCGCCAGGCCGGCCTTAAGCATGCCGCGGCGACCCACAACGGTCAGCCCTTCGCGATTTCTACCGTAGAAGTTATTGAAAGCGTGCTGTTGATGTAACGAGCGGCGACAAAATATGTCGAGCATGAAGACCGGCTCCGAAAACGCATGGATGCTGCATCAACCGCCTGTGCCATACATCGTATCGGCAGCCAATCGCGGCTGGCAAGCTGAAGAGCGCTCGGGGCGGACGCGTATTAGACAGATTTCTCTGAGATTTTTATGTCACTATCCTTCGTGATTGCTTTCCGGCGTGTCGATCGACTCCGTGGAAGGTTCGGGCGGCGCAGGTTCTTCGACGAGATCCAACGGCGCTTCGACGGATTCTGCCACTTCGGTGGCGCCAACCACGTCTTCGCATGTGAGTTGTAGAGCGACCGCCGGGACTTCGTCGTCGGGCAGTTCCAAGCCGTCGCCAGGCGCTGTCTCGACTTCTGGCATGACTGAGGGTGCGGGATGTTCCTCGATTACGCGCAGCAGGACCAACGTGCAATCGTCGAATCGCATCTCGCTTTCCTGGCGATGTAGGCCAATTTCTTCTCGCCACTGCTCATCGCTCAGGGTCCAATAGTTTTCCCAGTTAACGGGTTCTCCCGCTTCGGCTCGATGATAAGCCCACAGGGCGATTGCGTCAGTACATA
>JAICIG010000095.1 GCA_025924495.1 Pirellulales bacterium
ATCAGTTTCAAGGCTGGCTCGCATCATTGATGAGCAATCCGCGCCGCCGTCGGGCAGTCATTGTGGGCGCGACGATGGCCTTTGTGCTGATCTTTCAATTGCCGAACTTGCTCAATATCCTCAGACCCTGGTCGCAGCCACAGCAGGCCGATCAAGCGGCAGCGCTTCAACAGAAACTGAACGAGCTGCAAAAGGCTTTACAAGAAAGGAAGATTGACGCCGCCGAGTTCGCTCGGCTTCAGCAGCAAGCGATCGAGAAGGATCAGCGCAAAACCGTGCAGGCCTGGCGTAATCGCCTGGAAGACTGGGACCGGATGGGCCGCTTGATGAACCTGGCCGTACCGATTGGCTGGCTGCCGTTTGGCGTTATGGAGGCCGCCGACGGGCGACTGGCGCCGGCCGCGCTCGCCACGTTGGCGATGACGCTGATTGGTGCAGGGAGTCTCTTGCGGGCGTATCGCACGACCATGCGGCTGTATCAGGGACAATTTACCGCCAGCCAGGGGCGGCGGACCGCGGCCAATGCTGCAGAAGCCGTCACGAGCGCGGGCGCATCAAAGAAATCTCGCTGGCGCCTGCTCGAAACGCATGTGCCATGGATCCCCGAACCTGCCGCGGCGGTTGCCTTGGCGAGCCTCCGTTCGCTCCTGCGCGCGCCGGAGATGAAGATGATGGCCCTCACGCCGCTGATCATGGTCATCATCGGCGCGGTCGGCTTGCGTCAGGCAGACAGCATGCCGCCTTTGATTCGGCCGCTGATCGCCGTCGGGGCAATGGTCATCGTGCTGTTTACTTGGATGCAGTTGCTGGCGAACCAGTTCGCCTTTGATCGCGACGGTTTTCGCGTGTTCGTCTTATGCGGCGCATCTCGGCGCGACATTCTGCTCGGCAAAAACGTGGCGGTCGCTGTCTTGGCGCTGGCGGTCAGTGGAGTTCTGCTGATCGTGTTTCAGATCGTGTGCCCCATGCGGTTTGACCTGCTGCTGGCCATGCTGCCGCAATTCGTCTCCATGTATCTGCTGTTCTGCGTGTTGGCGAATCTGCTGTCGATCTATGCGCCCGTGCCGATGGCCGCCGGTTCTTTCAAGCCTGCGAGCACAAAACTGTTGGCGGTCTTCTTGCAATTAACGGCGACGATGTTGGTGTTGCCGCCGATGCTCGCGCCGACGCTGCTGCCCTTTGGCGTTGAACCACTGTTTGAAACGCTCGGCTGGAGCGTTCCCTTGCCACTTGCCCTGCTCTTGTCCATTGGGCTCTGCGCCGGCATTGTGTTTGTCTATCGCAGTTGCTTGAATTGGCAAGGCGGTCTGCTGCAGGCGCGGGAGCAAAAGATCTTGGAATGCGTGACGGGGCGAGCGCCGTAATGCTACCTGCCTTTGAGTCGCCAAGGCGCTCCGCAGCTTTGCACAAGCGGTCTGGAAGGCCGCTCCACGAAGAAGCCGTGCGCGGGTCATAGTCGCCGTGTCAGAAAATTGCTGCGGCTGTGGTCTCGGCTGGCTAGACTATTAACGTCGAACGGTTGCCGTCATCTTGCGTGGGACCACTCCGGAGTCCAAAGGAATCGCCATGCTGCGTTGCCTGTTTGCCGTCGTCCTGCTTCTTGCGATGCTTTTCACGGCGCCCCTTGCCGCTCAAGAGCCGCAAGGCTGGGTCGACGAGCATCTGAATGAGCTGGTCGGGCTGTACCGACACTTCCACGAGCGTCCCGAGCTTTCGTTCGAAGAGCGGGAGACCTCGGCGCGGCTGGCTGACGAATTGCGAGCCGTGGGGGCCGAGGTCACTGCGCCGTTCGGTACGCACGGCGTGGTGGCGATTCTGTCGAACGGATCGGGCCCGAGAGTCATGTTGCGCACCGATCTCGACGCCTTGCCGGTGACGGAGGAGACCGGCCTGGTCTACGCTTCGAAAGTGAAGGCGAAAGGACAAAACGGCCTGGAGACGGGCGTGATGCACGCCTGCGGGCATGATATTCACATCACGAACTTGATCGGCGTGGCTCGCTACCTGGCGGCGAACAAGGATCGCTGGAGCGGCACGGTGATGTTTCTAGGGCAGCCCGCCGAAGAGTTGGGACGCGGCGCCCGGAACCTGTTAGCGGCGGGACTATTCAAGAAGTTTCCCCGGCCCGACCTGGCCCTGGCCTTGCACGTCGATGCGACGCTGGGGACGGGCAAGGTGGCATATCGCTCCGGCTTCACGGGGGCGAACGTCGACAGCGTTGATATCGTGCTGCGCGGCCGCGGCGGCCATGGCGCCCAACCCCATACGACGATCGATCCGATCGTGCAGGCGGCCCGGTTGGTGCTGGATCTGCAAACGATTGTCAGCCGCGAGGTCAAGCCGATCGATCCGGCCGTGATCACCGTCGGCTCGATCCACGGCGGGGCCAAACACAACATCATCGCCGATACGTGTCGCTTGCAACTTACCGTGCGCAGCCAAAGCCCTGAAGTGCGCGAGCACCTGTTGGCAGCGATTCGCCGCAAGGCGTTGGCTGCCGCAGCCAGCTCGGGCGCGCCGGAGCCGACGGTGGAATTCTCGGACGGGACCCCGGCGGTCAAGAACGACGAGCAACTCGTGGAGCGACTATTGCCGGTATTTCGCCGCGTCCTGGGCGACGACAACGTCGTCCAGTCCGAGCCGAAGATGGGCGGCGAAGACTTCAGCGAGTACGGCGTGGCCGGCGTGCCGATTTTCATGTTCGGCCTCGGTTCGGTCGACCCCCAGCGGCTGGCCGGTTTCAAGCGGCTCGATCAACCGGGCCCCTCGCTCCATTCGCCCCTGTATTACCCGGACCCCGAGGCCACGCTTGCCACTGGCGTGAAGGTTATGGCCAGCGCCGTGCTCGAGTTGCTGCCGGCGTCGAAGTAAATCGGAGGCCGGCAGCTCGCGGGCTTGCTCTGCGCCTTGGGTCAAGCGCCAGCCTGGTTCGTGGCGCGACCTGCCAACTCGTGCTGCAGATTCGCAAAGCAGCCCAGCAAGGCTGTTCCTCAAGGCAGAAAGAACGCCGTGCGGCTTCGCCGCGTTAGGCTTCAGCCTAACCTACGCGTGCTGCGATTCTTCTCGCTACTTGATCAATTCCTTCACCGTCATGCCCGCCGGGATCATGGGCAGCACGTGTTCCTGGTAGGGCACTTGCACGTCGAGGACGTAAGGGCCATCGTAGGCGATCATTTCTTTGAGAGCCTCTGTCAGATCGCTCTTTTCCTTCACGTGGGCCGCGCCGCAACCATAGCCCTTGGCAATGGTCACAAAATCGGGATAGCGCTCCTCGGGGCCGAGGCCATCGCCCCGACCGACCGCTTCGGGATTGTCGATTGGACCGAGATAGGTGTGCGCCCGATTGCCGGCGTGAAAGCGGTCCTCCCATTGCACGACCATGCCCAGGTGCTGGTTGTTCAACAGCAGCACCTTGACCGGCAGTTTCTCGCAGTAGCAGGTGGCGAGCTCCTGGATGTTCATCTGGAAGCTGCCGTCGCCGTCAATGTCGATGACCAGGCTCTCGGGATGCGCGGCCTTGGCGCCCATGGCCGCCGGCAGGCCGAAGCCCATCGTGCCCAGGCCGGAACTCGACATCCAGGTGCGCGGATGCTTGAACTTGAAGTGTTGCGCGGCCCACATCTGGTGCTGGCCGACGCCCACCGAGACGATCGTGTCGCGTTCTTCGACCAGCCGTGACAATTCGCCGATGGCGTACTGCGGCAAGATGCCCGGGAAGTCGCGGTCGTACTTGAACGGCTCGTTCTTCTTCCAGGCAGCGACTTGTTCGTGCCACGGTTTCAAGTCCGAAGGCGCTTCGACAATCTTGTTCAACTCGGTCAGCGCGAACTTGATGTCGCTCACGATCGGAATATGGGCTTCTTTATTCTTATTGATTTCCGAGGGATCGACGTCGATGTGCACGATCTTGGCGTGCTTGGCGAATTCCGAAGTCTTGCCGGTCACGCGGTCATCGAAGCGGACGCCGAAGGCCAGCAGCAAATCGCACTGATCGACGGCATAGTTGCCGTACACGCTGCCGTGCATGCCGAGCATGTCGAGCGACAGAGGATCCTTGTTCGGGAAGCAACCCAGGCCCATCAACGTCATCGTGACGGGGATGCCCGTCTTGCGAGACAGCTCGCGGACTTCTTCGCTGGCGCCGCTGGCGATCACGCCGCCGCCGGCATAAATCACCGGCCGCTTCGAGCGCTTGATGGCCGCCGCCACCTGAGCGATCTGCTCGGGCTTGGCCCGACGCTCTTCCACGTGGTAGCCGGGCAGATTCATCGGCGCGTTGTAGTCGGGAATTGTCGTGTCTTGTTGCACGTCCTTCGGCACGTCGATCAGCACAGGACCGGGCCGGCCCGTGGTGGCGATGTGGAAGGCCTCGCGCATAACGCGGGCCACGTCCTTGACGTCGGTCACCAGATAGTGGTGCTTGGTGATGCCGCGGCAGACTTCGACGATTGGCGTTTCCTGGAAGGCGTCGCTGCCGATCACGGCCGTTTTGACCTGACCGGTGATGGCGATCAGCGGAATGCTGTCGAGCTTGGCATCGGCGATGGCGGTGACCAGGTTGGTAGCGCCGGGGCCGCTGGTAGCCATGCACACGCCCGGCTTGCCCGTGCTGCGAGCGTAACCCTGGGCGGCGAAGGAGCCGCCTTGTTCATGTCGCGGCAGGATCGTGCGGATTTTGTCTTTGAAATGGGTCAGCGATTGGTGCAGCGGCATGCTGGCCCCGCCCGGATAGGCGAAAATGACCTCGACGCCGTGATTGACCAGCGATTGCACGAGGATGTCGGAGCCACAGGCCAATTGGTTGGTCGCGGCGGGTTTCGTAGCAGCGGTCACAGTTCGGGTCGCCTCCGGGAACTTCGGTTGATTGCATTGTGCCCGGCCAGGGCGGTCGGACTTCAGCTCGGGCCGCTCAGGAGTCGGCCTCTCTCTAAAGTCGATAACCGGGCACTCTAGAACACTTTACCATACGCGCAATTGGGTTGGGCCGCAACCCACGGGAAGAGGCAGGAAGGCTGAAAGAACCCGGCAGCATGATAAAAAAGGAGCGGACACTGGGGAAAAACGGGCCGGTCGTGGCGGCCATGCGGAGCAGGAAACAACGCGCCAGGATTTTGAAGTCAGGAGCCGCTCCCCAGGCACGAGGTTCGCGCGGGGGCCCGCAGTGCCCATCCTGCAAGCTTGGCCCTTCACCCATCCACTCGATAGGGCAGGCTGCGGCCGGCCAGACCGGCTAGCAGATTCTCCACCGACATCTCAGCCATTCGCTGCCGCGTTTGGACTGTGGCGCTGCCCAAGTGCGGAACGACGACGACGTTGGAGAGCTTGAGCAAGGGGTGGCTTCGAGGCAGCGGCTCCGGATCGGTGACGTCGAGCGCGGCGGCGGCGATCTGTCCCGATTCCAAGGCGCTGGTCAGCGCTTCAGTATCGACGACGGCGCCGCGGGCGATGTTGATCAGCGTGGCGGTAGGCCGCATTTTGGCCAGCGCCTCGGCGTTGATCAGCCCCTTGGTGTCGCTCGTCAACGGACAGGTGAGCATTACATAGTCGGCCTTCACCAACAGTTCGCCGAACGAGACATATTGCACTCCCAGCGCCGCTTCGACCTCGGGCCGCCGCCGCCGGTTGTGATAAAGCACCTGCATGTCGAAGCCGCGAGCCCGACGAGCCATTTGCTGGCCGATGCGACCCAAGCCAATAATGCCGAGCGTCGCGGAATGCACTTCTCGTCCGAGCATGTAGCCGGGGTCGTAGACGGTAAACTCGGCAGAGCGCGCATAGCGATCGCCTTCGATCAGGCGCCGCGCCGAAGCCAAGAGCAAGGCAAAGCCCAGATCGGCCGTGGCGCCATCGAGGATGCCCGGCGTGTTGCCGACCGGAATGCGACGCTCGCGCGCGTCGGCCAGACGAATATGGTCGACGCCCACGCCGTAATTGCTGATCACTTTCAGCCCCGGCAAACGGTCCAGCATGGCGCCATCGACTGCCGGATGGCCGTACGTGTACAGTCCATCGACGCGCTCGGTCGTGCCTTCCAGTGCCGTTTGCCAGGTAAGCCATTCAACCCGGCCCTCAAGCAGCTTTAAGATCGCCGGCGCCAACGGCCCATCGGCAACAACACGCGGCAATGCCTGGCGGGGAACACTGGCAACGGAAGGCATGCAAGCTCCTCGGCCCCTTAAATGGCGACGGGCGGACAATTTGGATGTGACGAAATTGCTGCTCTACGAATTAGTTCTCCGAGCAGGCCGCGTCAAGCCGAATTGCCGCGAGTGTTGCCTGAGCAAACCGAGATTTCTCGAGGCGACCTGGCGCCGCCGCGCTTAGTCCTTTTCAGCTAACAATTCTTCAATTCTGCTGCGCATAAGTTTTTCTCCCGCGGCGCCCTGCCAGTTCAATTCGCCGTACCACCAATAGCGCACGTAGCCCCGCTTATCAATCAGATAGACGCTGGGCCACATTGTGTTCGACCAGGCCTTCCAGGTTTGTGCCTGGACGTCGATGGCCACCGGATACTCGATGCCGTTTTCCTGCACCTTTTCCTTGACGCGGTTTGCATCTCGCTCGGCCTCAGTCTCCGGCGTGTGGATGCCGAGCACGACCAGTCCGCGCGGCGCATACGCCTCGTGCCAGCCCTTGTACCACGGCAAGTTATGGACGCAATTAATACAGCCGAAAGCCCAGAAGTGCAGCGCGACGACTTTGCCGTGGAGTCGCTCGAGCGAAAGCGGTGGTCCGTTAAGCCAGCCGTCGATGTTCTTAAGGTCCGGCGCAGAAGCGGCTGCCTGACGGATTTTGGCCGTTTCAAACGGCTCGCCCAACAGGCCAATAAAGCGCTGGCGCTGGTCGTCCGACAACACATCAAAGACTTTCCTGCGGCCGGAGGCCAGCAGTTTGTCGGTCGTCGCGCGGAGCGCATTGGCCGATGGCTTGACGTCGGCGGCTTGCGCAGCCGCGACCGCCTGTTGTGTTTCCGCGAAGATTTCTCGGATGCGCGCTTGCTGGTCCTTGGAGAGTTCAATTTGCTCCGCCACGCGAGGCACGGCAAGCGATGCCAGGCTCAGAGCTTGCAGGCCGATCTGGTCGAGCCGCTCTTTTTGGTCAGGCTTGAGCACGGCCGCCAATCGCGCGGCAAAAGCCGCGCGCAACGATGCGACCTTTGCCACAGCTTGTTCCGCCGGCGCATCGCGCAGCGCCCATAGCGGCGGATCGACTTCCGCGAGCGCTTGGTTGATCGTTTCGGTCTGCCGCGGCTGCAATCTTAATTCGCGCTGAACGGCCGGCTCACGGATGGCGAACATCAGCACGCGGTTCAGCTCGGACGCATCGCTGGCCTGGCCGGCGTCCGCCTTGTTAGCGACGCCCGAATTCTCGATTCTGCCGACCGTATTTTGAGCCGATGACGCCGGGGCGCGACCGCGCGATTGACGCGGTTCGCTGCGCGACTTGGCGGGATCCGCGGCGCGGGCCGCCACGGCGCAGCACAGCAGCAAGGCGAGCGCGCCGAACTGGCGGCCTCGCCGTACAGAAGTCGCGCGATTCCCTTGGCAAGATCGACCTGGGGACCGAATGTCTTGGCAATCCGCCTTGGTTTCAGCCGAGTCGACGCATTGCGGCGAGTCGATAGAACGATTTTGCGCCGGCTTCATGTTGCCGTTCCTCTGTTCCGGGACGAGAAAACGCCCAGCACATTGTGCGATGGAGGCCCGGCGCTGGTCAAGCGAAGTGCGCGGAACAGCTCAACAGAATGGGTCAGGCGGACGCCAAAGTGCTGAGAGTCTTCAGCGAGCTTCGCTGCATTTCGCGTCGGCAGCTTCCGACACGTCGATGCGCGACCGCCAATGGTGGAGTGTCCGACGTCATTTGCCAAATAGCGTCTGCAGCAGGCCGCGGGGTTTGCGATCGTCCGCCATAGGCGGCTCGCCGACTTGCTGCTCCTCGTCCTCGTCGCTCGCCAAGGCTTCTTCTTCGCCGACAGGATAAGAATCGAAGGTCTCTTCCTCGGCCGAGACTTGTTGAATGCCGCCCGGCGCTTCGAACAGAGCGGCATCGGCTTCCACTCTTGCGCCATGCAAAGCCATGGCTGCCTTGGGACCGGCGGTCGGCTGTTGCGTGCCGTCGATACGTTGGCCGCAGTGGCAGCAAACTTCTTCGACGACCCATTTATAGTCAGGCACTTCCTTGGAGACTTCCTTTTTGACCAGCACTCGTTTCGTGTGAACCTTGGCGCAGGTCGGTTTATAAACCGCATGGCAGCACTTAATGCCAAGGCGGTTGCATTCGCACTTCACTCCGCATTTTTGGCTGGGCCCGGGAATACAGAAGTCCTCGCACTCACAGCTATATTCGGTTTTGACTTCTTTCTTGGTGCCGCAGATGAGGCGGCAGACTTTTCGGCAGTTCTGCCGGCAGCCGCAATGATTGCACAGGTGCTGACCAGCCTTCGCAGTTGAGGTCGAAACCGCCACGGCTGCTAGCAAGGCAATGGAAAACGTTCTCATTCGTCGGTACTCCCCTCGGCGCCGCTGGCAGTTTTGGCCGCAGGCAGGTTCGCTTGGTCGGAAACCGTAAAACCTTTGGCAGTTTCCCTACCCGGTTCATCGGCAGATTCTGTTGGGCAGTCCACCGCTGGGCGGTGAAGTGCCACAGCGAATAGCGGATTTAGAGAACCTTTGAGGGCGTCTGACCGGCGTGGCGTGCCGAATCTGGAAAGAGAGGTAAGATCCGGCGAAGGTTCCTCAGAGAAGGAAGACGACGGATTCCGTAAGTGGCGCCATCCACCGGCCAAATTCTGAGCCGGTGAATGTGACGGAGCGAGACACTGGCAGTTGCCCTTGCGATCAGGTTTCTGCAAAGGGCTTCGTGGCGGACGTCGCTCCCAAGAAATAATAACGACGCCGGCCGTGGATCACTTCAAGTTCGTAAATTGCAATACTGGTTGTCGGCGTGTCGGGCGCGCCAGTTTGTCCGTTCAGCATCTGAAAGATGTTCCGGCTAACGGGCAGCGCCACGGTCTCGGCAAGGGACTCGGCGGGGATAGAAATGGTCTGGCGATGTCCGTCAAAGGGACCGCCGATGAACTCGATCAGATAAGTGGTAGCCGCCATAAGTCATCCTTCCTAGGCTTCACGCCACGAATAACCTCGACATCAGATTCCGGTTTGTTCGTCTGCATATGCCGTGCCAATCGCGCATGGCCAGCCGCGAAGAGCCGAGCGAGGCGATGGACTTCTGCGACGCCTCTCTGCGCATAAAGGGCATGGGGAAGGCGATCTATAAGCGGGACCCGAAGTTTTTGCGCCGGGCGACTCAACGCGAAATAGCGTTTGTCGGCGTTTCAAGCAGCCTGGTTTCCGGCCCATCAGCCGCAAGATTTGGGTGAATGATTTACTGCCAAGCTGGACGCCGCGCTAAAAAAACGAACAACGCGGGCGATTTCGACCAGCAGGTGAGAATTGGGCAGCGAGTCTCGAGATGCTGCGCGGGACGCGGGGCGGCGCTCGCCTGGCAATTTGTAGTCCGGCTGCGAGTTCGCTGCCGATGCGGCGGACATAGTGTCGCGACGCGATCCTCATTGTGCCCGGCGGCGCAGGAGATTGCAGTGCAATGGCGCGTACATTAGAGTCGTGATGCGAGCAACAGGCTGGCAGAAGCGTATCATCAAGTCCATTCGCCATGTCGCGAGGTGTGCGGCGATGCCGATCAACTTCACATGTCCGCTCTGCGGCGCGCAGAGCACCGTCGACGACCGCTATGCAGGGCAAACTGGTCCATGCCGTCAATGCGGGGGAACGGTTACGATCCCCGGCGAACCCAATCAGCCTTTCTCGCCGCCTCCCGCGCGCAGCAATTCGCTGCTGATTGTCGTGATCGTGCTAGGGGTAGCAGTGGTGGGGCTGTTGTTTTGCGGCGGCATCGGCGCAGCATTGTTGCTGCCGGCGGTGCAGGCCGCGCGCGAGGCGGCGCGACGCAGCCAATGTACGAACAACCTCAAACAGATCGCCTTTGCCCTGCAGAACTACCATGACGTCTACCAGCAGTTCCCGCCGCAGTACATCGCGGACGAAAATGGCAAGCCGATGCACAGTTGGCGAGTGCTCATTTTGCCTTTCATAGAGCACAAGGATCTTTACGATCAATACCGTTTTGACGAGCCGTGGGACGGCCCCAACAATCGATTGCTGGCCGCACGCATGCCGCCCGTCTTCCGGTGTCCCTCAGAGCCGACTTCATCTCAGGAGATAACGAGCTATGTGGGGATTTCGGGACCGGGAACGGTTTTCAACGGCGCCCAGCCGACGAGAATGTCGTCCATAACCGACGGCAGTTCGAACACGATCGTCGTCGTCGAATTCGCGGGGGGCGGCGTCCACTGGATGGAGCCTCGCGATCTCGATGCGAGTCAACTGAGTGGCATTGTTAACCCGGCGGATGGTCGCAACATCTCCAGTTATCATCCGGGCGGGGCTAATGCCGCATTCGCCGATGGCTCCGTCCGTTTTCTGCCCGCGTCAATCGGTTCGCAAGAATTACAAGCACTCACGACCATCGCTGGCGGAGAAATCATCTCCGCTTTCTAGCGAGAACGCTGCTTAAGAGGTAGAGATAGGCAGGTATGCTGCGATGAAGACATTTCTGTGCGGTACGCTGCTACTGATTGCCGGTTCGTTGGCCGTCGCATCGGCGGCGCGCGCCGACGAGCCGAGCACGCGGCAGTTGCTGCTGCTGGGCCAAGGGCCCGATGGTCACCCGCCGGCTACGCATGAATACCTTGCTGGCCTGCGAATCCTTGAAAAGCTCCTGAAGCGCACGCCGGAGCTCGATGTCGTTTTGGAGCGCGCCGACGAGCCATGGGAGCGAGGGCCGGCATTGTTGGAGCAAGCTGATGGCGCAATAATCCTTCTAGCCGAAGGCGCTAAATGGGCGCAGAACGATCCGCGTCGGCTTGATGCCTTGGCCAAACTGGCGGCGCGCGGCGGCGGTTTCGTCGCGCTGCACTGGGGCGTCGGCGCAAAAGAGGCAAAGCCGATCGAGCCCTATTTGAAATTATTGGGCGGCTGCCATGGCGGCCCCGATCGGCGCTATCAAGTTCTGGAGACGACTCTTCGGCCCGCCGAACCTCGTCATCCGATTGCGACGGCAATTGCGGCGACACGAGTGCGCGACGAGTTTTACTATCGCCTGAAATTTATTCAGCCCGCGGGTCAGGTCCAACCCGTGTTGACTGTGCCGATTGAAGGCCGCGAGGAAACGGTCGCCTGGGCCTGGCAGCGGCCCGATGGCGGACGTTCCTTCGGCTTCAGTGGACTCCACTTTCACGACAACTGGCACTTGCCCGCTTATCGCCGGCTAATTGTGCAGGCGACGCTCTGGACGATGAAGTTGCCGATTCCTGCGGACGGCGCGGACGTTGATTTGGGCGAGGCCGATTTGCGACTCGATCGGAGCGATTCCGCAGGCTGTCCTAAAGACTGACGCCTTCGCCGTTCATTGCTTCCGACAAGCATCGTCGGTTAACGCGATTGGACGCTCCTTTTGGCGCACTGTGTCGTTTGGATTGTGGTTTTCCCATTTCTAGTTTGCGCGGCGCGCCCTGACGATTTCCCGGCTTTCTGGTTATGCTGAGATAGCTGCCGCCGCAACGTTCGAACTTAAAACTACCCGCAGATTTCCCATGAAGTGGTCCTTGAAGATCGGTCAGGTCGCCGGTATTGGGATTTTCGTCCATTGGACCTTTTTGATCCTGATCGGTTGGATTGCCGCGGCGGATCTGGTTGGCGGCAAGCCGCCTGCCGAGGCGCTGCGCGGCGTGCTGTTTGTGTTGGCGCTGTTTGGTTGCATCGTGTTACATGAGTTGGGGCACGCGCTGACCGCCCGGCGATTTGGAGTAAAAACTCAGGACATTACCTTGCTGCCCATCGGCGGGCTGGCGCGATTGGAGCGAATTCCGGAAGACCCCGTACAGGAGTTCTGGATTGCTGTGGCGGGCCCGGCGGTCAACGTCGCAATTGCAACTGGGCTGGCTGTCTTGTTGTTCGCCTCGCGAGGCAGCCTGGGAAGTTGGCAACTGGCGCCGTTGGAAGGCGACTTTCTGCCTGAGTTAATGAAGGTCAATGTAGCGCTCGTCGTGTTTAATTTGATTCCGGCGTTTCCTATGGACGGCGGGCGCGTACTGCGAGCCGTGTTGGCGCATTTTTCGGGCGATTATGTGCGGGCGACGCAAAACGCCGCCAGCGTCGGCCAGGCGCTGGCAATCATGTTCGGCTTTCTCGGTTTGTTCGGCAATCCGATGCTGATCTTCATCGCCTTGTTCGTTTATCTCGGTGCTCAGGAAGAAGCCAACATGGTGATGATGCGCTCCGCCTTGAAGGGCATTCCCGTCCGCGCGGCAATGATGACCCGGGTCCGCGCGTTGTCGCCCGACGATACGCTCGAGATGGCAATTCAGGAGTTGCTCGCCGGCTCTCAGCAAGACTTTCCGGTGGTTTCCGACGGTCGAGTGGTTGGGCTGTTGCTCCGCAGCGACGTCATGCAGTCCCTTGCCGATGGCGGCCGAGAACAGCGCGTGGGCGAAGTGATGCAAGCGCGCTGCGCTACGGTCGAAGATACCGAGATGCTCTCGAGTACGTTTGAGCGCATGCGCGAAAGCGCGTCGTCGACCCTGCCGGTCATACACGATGGTCAGTTTGTCGGCATGATTACGCTGGAAAACGTGGGCGAGCTGATGATGATCAACTCGGCCCTCCGCAGCAGTCGCACGCGCAGCCAGGTGGAAAGCCTATATCACAAGGCTGCCGGCTGAAGGAGACGGGGCTAGCTCCGCTCGTACTTCTCTCTTCACCATTGTTGCCTAGCTTGCGGCACAGGCGACTAAATCATGTTTGGCTGTCGATGGGGCGCTGATGACTGGGTCGCTAATGATCAAGGCAATTCGGACGGACGGTTTAGCAGCAGTGAGTGGCGGCAGGCCATAGCGCGGCATTAGCTCTGCCAGCACCTCGCCGAGCGTCCAAACGCCTTCTCGTTGGCGATGCTCTCTTTCGGCCGCAGTTGTATCGGCTCGTGCACTCAACATGGCGACGGTTCCTGAAAACGGGCCCAAAACTTGTACCTGAACAAAGCGGTGTACAAGGTAGTGTATCTATTAGTGTACGCATGTCAACTTTTCGGGTTCGCGCGGAATGTAATGATTCCCCGTGCCCAGCGCCGGAACCATGGCTGACCGCTTTTTCTTACAAATCTCACGAGAAACCGCGGGAGTTTGCCGTTCTCATGGAGGGGCAGAGTCTTTAGAATGGTTTCGACGCGGTCCGCAGCGCGGCCCGCGCGGGATGCCTTGGCGACGGCAGGGTCGCCAGCGGTTGGGGCAGCACCTTGCAGAGCATTGCCCGCCTTGAATAAGAAGTGTGGCTCTTCCGCCGCATTTTTTGCTCGTCCAAAAATCGCCGGCCGACTTGGATTTCGGCCCCTGCTTCCGCACTTAACTCTCGGTAAGAAAATAGTTTATGCAACAGACGGTCTGTACCCATCGTCGCACCGATATTCGCAACATTGCCATCATTGCCCACGTCGACCATGGCAAGACGACGCTGGTCGACTGCCTACTGCGGCAAAGCGGCGAGTTCCGAGCCAGCCAACTCGTCGGAGAACGGATCCTCGATTCAAACGACTTGGAGCGCGAGCGCGGGATTACGATTCTGGCCAAAAACATTGCCATTCCCTACAAGGGCGTGAAGATCAACCTCATCGACACGCCGGGCCACGCCGATTTCGGCGGCGAGGTTGAGCGCGTGCTGCGAATGGCCGATGGCGCCCTGGTGCTGGTCGACGCGGCGGAAGGGCCGATGCCGCAAACGCGGTTCGTGCTTTCCAAGGCGCTCGAATGCCGGCTCAAGCCAGTTGTCGTCGTCAACAAAATCGACCGCTCCGACGCTCGGGCCGAAGACGTGCTCAACGAAACGTTCGAGCTGTTCATGGAATTGGGGGCTGACGAGGCGCTGGCCGATTTCCCCTACATTTTCGCCAGCTCGCGCCAAGGCTTTGCCACCCACGACCCGAACGAACCGGGCGACTCGATGAAGCCGTTGTTGGACCTGGTGCTGGCCTCGGTGCCGGGGCCGGAGATCGACGCCGATTCGCCGCTGCAGATGCTGGTGAACACGCTTGATTGGTCAGAGTTCGTTGGGCGTATTGCTATCGGTCGAATCCACTCGGGCACGATCAAGCGCGGTCAGCGCGTGGCGCTGATGCAATCGGGCGATGAAGTCACTCCTTCGAAGATCAACACGCTGTATGTGTTCGATAAGCTCGGCCGCACAGAGGTCGAAGAGGCCACGGCTGGCGACGTTGTGGCGGTCGTCGGGCTGGAAGACGTCGAAATCGGCGACACGATCAGCGATTTCGATGTCCGGCGGGCATTGCCCCGCGTCGAAGTCGACCAGCCGACCTTGGAAATGGTGTTTTCCATCAACAGCTCGCCGCTGGCCGGACGGTCTGGCAAATACGTCACCAACCGGCACTTGCGCGACCGGCTGATGAAAGAGCTGGAGCGCAATGTCGCTTTGCGGGTTGGGCCGATCGAAGGCAGTGACGCGTTTGCCGTGTCGGGTCGCGGGCTCTTGCACCTTTCGGTGTTGATTGAAACGATGCGCCGCGAGGGGTTTGAGATTTCGGTGGGCAAACCGCGCGTCATCACGCGCGAGCACAACGGCATTGTCGAGGAGCCGTTCGAAACGCTGGTCGTCGAAGTGCCCCCTGATCGCTTAGGCGCAGTGATGGAATTGACCGGTGCGCGTCGGGGGCAGATGCTCGAGATGCACACTCGCGGCGAATATGCCCACGTGGCATTTTCGATTCCCGCGCGAGGCCTGATCGGCCTGCGCACGCGGCTGCTAAATGCGACGCAAGGCATGGCCATCATGCACCACCGGTTTGACCGCTACCGGCCTCTGGAAGGCGAAATCCCTGGCCGGCCGAACGGCGTGCTTGTGTCGATGGTGTCAGGCAAGGCCGTGGCTTTCGGCCTCGACGGCTTGCAGGAGCGCGCCGAGCTGTTCGTCGGTCCAGGCGACGAGGTCTACGAAGGGATGATCGTTGGCGAAAACAGTCGCACGGGCGACATGCCCGTCAATCCAACTAAGGAAAAGAAGCTGACCAACATGCGGGCTTCAGGCAGCGATCGCAATATTCTGCTCAAGCCGCCGCGTGTGATGACCTTGGAGATGGCGCTCGAGTACATCGAAGAGGACGAACTGGTCGAAGTCACGCCGACCCATATCCGTTTGCGCAAGATTCTGTTGAGCGAAAACGACCGTAAGCGGGCCTCGCGGCAACGCGCGTAATGCAGGAATGAACCGCTAATTGCCGCTGATTCTCACTTATCTGTTTGTTTTGATTTGTGAGTATCCGAGGCGATTATGGTTTGTTTTTGCGCATTTCTTGACGACGGCATTCGGATTTCGGCCTTGGCCTGACGAGGACCGAGCGGAAATGCTCTGGCGAAGCAGGGGCGGGCGTGGTTAGAATCCGCCGCGCAGTTCAGCCTTTCTTTTCGTTTGGCCGGCGATGCCCCGCTTACGCAGAATTCTCGGATTGGCGTTACTGGCCGTTGCGGCGTTTGGCGTGCGACTGGCCGTCGTCGCATTAGTTGCCAAAGCCTCGCCGGCGGCCGTGACCTACGAACACGGCGAGATTGCCGAAAATCTGTTGGCAGGCCGCGGCTTTTCGGTCAGGTTTCTGGGCGTCGAAGGACCGACTTCCCAGCAAGCCCCGTTTTATACTGCGCTGCTGGCAGCGTGCTATTGGTTGTTCGGCGTTGGTTCCACAGCCGCCTTGCTGGCCATGCAGATCTTGCAGTGCCTGGCGGGCACGTCGCTCGTCTTTGTCGTCGTCTGGCTCGCCTGGTCCTTATTGTCCGAGCGGCCGACGATCGGCTGGATCGCCGGTTACGGGGCGGCATTCTACCCGACCCACGTCTACATGGTCACACACTTACAGGTGGCATTGTGGGCGGCCCTATGTTTGACATTGCTAGTTGCCCTCGTCGCTTCGCCGCGCGGTCGGTTGACTTGGAGCAAGGCGGCCTTGGCCGGGTTGTTGTCCGGGCTCCTGCTCTTGATTGACCCCATCTTGTCGCTGGCCCTGCCGATTGTCGCCTGGATGTTTTGTAAGTCAGAGCCCGGAAGTCCTCGGTCGGAAATTCCTTCGCCTCGCGCCCCGCGATCCAGGATTCGCGCTCACCTGGCTGCACCGCTCAGCGGCGTCGGACGTGCGAGCCGCCTGGCGCTGATGGCGAGCGTCGCGGCGCTCGTCGTGGCTCCCTGGTTGTTGCGCAACTACCGCGTACATGGAGAATGGGTATTCGTTAAGTCAACGTTCGGTTACGCCTTCTGGCAAGGGAACAATGCCGCCAGTTGGGGCACGGACAAGATTCCGAAACATTCGGCGGAAGCGTTGCGAAATGATCACGACGGCAGCTTGGCCGACATGCACCGCGCCTTGTGGGAAGCCCGGCATGAAACGCTTTATATCGATGATGTGCTGCTGGCGCCCGGCGGTTATCGAGAGTTCGCCGGATTGAGCGAACCGGAACGATCGCGTCTGCTTTTGGACCGGTCCTGGGAGTTCATTCTTCGGCATCCCGAGCAGTACTGCCGATTATGCGCTCGCCGGCTGCGATACTTTTTGCTGTTCGACGAGACGAATCCCAAGGCTGCCAATCGGGTTTATCGTGTGGCGACCGCAATCTGGCTGACGCTGGCCTGCATTGGTTCACTCGCCATGCGCGGCCAATGGCGGCGGTTGTGGCCGACGTGGGCGATCTTCGGCGTCGTCGCGCTGTTTCACTCGCTGACGATCGTTTCAGCGCGGTTTCGGATTCCGATCGAGCCGCTGTCGTTCGTGTGGGCCGCTGGCGCCGTCGCGCCGCTCGTCGATCGCTTGGTGATTCAACCGTGGGATGACTGGCGTTCTCGCGCGGGCGAAAAGCAAGAGGATGGGGAGGCCGCTCCGCCGCACCCGATTTTGCAAGGTCCACATCGCCGGCCACACGTGGTGCGCCCGGCTGCTGCAGCCGCGAAAACCTCGCGCTGGCGGCGGCAACCGCCTCATTAAACGACCGGCGATCGCGGCGCGCAGGCCCGTCCGGCAATGCTTTGCCAGTTGGCGGCCAAAGGCTCAAATCGCGTTTGCCCGCTTCACGATGATCTCTTTGATGAACAGATTGGCATTGGGGACCAGGACAATCTGGTCTTCATGCTGCAAGCTGGTGTACCGGAAATCAATCGCGACGACAGTGCCCTCCAACCCCGGGGCATTGGCGATGCTGATATAATCGCCGCGTCGAAAGGGCTCGTAGAGCAGAATCAGAATGCCGGCGAGCCAATTGGAAATGATGTCTTTCACGGCGAAGCCGATGGCAAAGCCCGTCAGGCCCAAACCAGCCACCAGCGCCGTTACATCGACGCCCAGGCGACTGCACGCAGTTACCAGTCCAATCGCCAGCACGGTCAAGCGACCGGTGGACGCAAGCAGTACCAGCACGTCGGCATTCACGCGGGCGCGCTCGCCCACGCGGAGAATGAATCGCCGCAGCATGTTGGCAACGAACCAAAAGACCAGCATGATTAAGAGAGAGATGACGGCATGCAACAGGAAGAGCCAGGCATCAAGGGCAAACGCGTTGAGGGCGGCTTCGTCGAGCTTTAACTTTTCGAGCAGATCAACCATTCCAGTCCCTTCCAGCGGTGAGCGATTCGTTTCGCTGCCGATCTTACCGCCGGTAGTCGGCGCTGCCAAATCGCGTGCGGCGGCAACGGGCTCGCTTGATCTCAAATTTGCAATGTAAGCCTGTGACGGAATCGCGATTTTTTCTTTTCGCGTCGTCGCGAATGATCTCGATCAGTGCGAGCCCAAGCAAAGGCCGGTGAGGCATAGAAGGCCGCCGATCAGGCCGAAGCCAAATAACATGGCCGCAAATGTCGCGCACCATCCGAGGAGAACCTCGGTGCGCGTGCCGAACAGACTCAGCCATGCTGCGATAATCGAAGCTGGCACGGCTGCGGCGGCGACGATCGAGTAAAGCGTGGCGTCGGTCCAACGTACGAAGAAGTTGGCGGCCAGGGCACACAGTGCTACTGCAAAGAGAAACCGGCAAAGGCCGAATTGACGGTTCCTCCTCATGAGTTGTTCCCTCTCGCCGCCCCACGCTTTAAGGGCTCTTCAGCGGTGAAAACTGGCAATCGCCGGCGTCGTGGTTTTGCACTGGAAAAACCGCAATGGAATGGCGGTTTTTATCAGCCGAGCGCCAATGCGATTGTCACCAGTTGGCCCTGTTGGAGAGGGCGGCGTATGCTAAAGGGATGATGAATTTCCATGCACCCGAAAAAAGCCTGGCCAAGCAACGGAAAGCCGCCAAAAAACTCGGCATTCCGAGAATTCGCCGCCATATTTTTCTATGCTGCGATCAGAACACGGCCAAATGCGCCGGCGAGAAACGGATGCGCGCGGCGTGGCTCTACTTGAAGCGACGCCTCAAGGAACTCGATCTGGCAGGCCGGGGGGCGTCTACCGAACCAAAAGCGGCTGCCTGCGAATTTGCCAAGGAGGGCCGATCGCCGTCGTCTACCCTGAAGGAACCTGGTACGGTCACTGCGACCCGCCGGTGCTGGAGCGTATCATTCAGGAGCACCTTATCGCTGGGCGGGTAGTGAGCGAGTATTTAATCGTCGAGCAACCCCTGGACGGGCACGCCTAAGGCCTGATTCTCGCCTGCCGCCAAATATCGCGGCTCATCCCCGCCTTGCGTCGCTCGGGCAAAGCTCCATAATTGCCGCTGCGTTAGCTTCAAGGGCGTTCGATCTTCTCGGGAAAGGTGCTTGCGGCAATGTCGCTTCTGGTCGTGGGTTCGATTGCGTTGGATTGCGTGGAGACGCCGACGGCTCAGCGCGACGATGTACTGGGCGGATCCGCCGTCTATTTTTCGTATGCGGCCAGCTACTTCACGCCGGTCAAACTGGTTGGAGTTGTCGGCGAGGACTGGCCCGCCGAGCACACCAGCCTGTTGGAAGGCCGTAAGATCGATACGACTGGCTTGCAGGTGGTGGCGGGCGCCAAGACGTTTCGCTGGCGCGGCAAGTATTTGCCCAACATGAACGATCGCGAAACGCTGGAAGTGCATCTCAACGTGTTCGCCGATTTCAACCCGCAATTGTCGGCGGAGTCGCGCCGCAGTAAGTTTCTGTTCCTGGCCAATGGCTCGCCGAAATTGCAGATGCAGGTGCTCGATCAGGTCGACAGCCCGACTTTGGCCGTCGCAGACACGATGGATCTCTGGATCCACACGCAGCGCGATGAATTGATGCAATTGCTCAAGCGAATCGACGGCTTGGTGCTGAACGACAGCGAGGCCAAGCTCTTGACGAATGACGAAAACCTGGTCCGGGCAGGACATAAAGTCCGAGAAATGGGACCGCGGTTTGTGGTGATCAAAAAAGGAGAGCACGGGGCCATGTTCTTCAGCGCTCGCGAAACGCACGTCATGCCGGCATATCCCACGCCGGACGTGATTGATCCGACCGGTGCGGGGGACAGTTTCGCGGGCGGCATGATGGGTTACCTGGCGGAGCAGGGCAATTTTGAGCCGAAGACCCTCAAAGAGGCGCTGGCCTACGGCGTCGTGGTGGCTAGCTTTAATGTGGAGGACTTCAGCCTCGAACGGATGAAACAGATCGGCCGAGCCGATCTCGATCGCCGCTCGACGGAATACCGCGAAATGTTGTCCTTCTAGCCGGCCGTCTCGATCTCGACTCGCGATTTCATTTTCGTCGTCTCAACGCTTAAACGCATGAATCGTCTGGTTCGTACCTTCGTGGCCGTAGAGATCTCCTCCGAGACGCGCACCCGGGCGGGACAGTTGATCGGGCGACTCGATACGCCAGAGGTGAAGATCAAGTGGGTCGAAACGCATAACCTACACCTCACGCTTAAGTTTCTCGGCGACGTCGATCTGCTGGAAATTCCCCAGCTTTGTCAGGCCGTGACTGACGCGGTGGTTGAATTGCCGCCGTTCGAGTTCGAGGCCCGCGGCGCGGGGGCGTTTCCCGACATGCATCATCCGCGGACTGTGTGGCTAGGCGTTGGCCGCGGCAGCGAAGAAATGGTCGAATTGCACGATGCCGTCGAGCGTTCGCTGGCGCCGCTCGGTTTCCGCCGAGAGCAGCGACGATTTCGGCCGCATTTAACGCTCGGCCGGGTGCGCGGAGGGGGACCGGGACTCCGCGATCTGGCAGATAATCTGAAGCGCGAGGTCGATTTCTCTGGCGGCGTGTCGAGCGTGGATGAAATCGTGGTCTTTTCCAGCGAATTAGGCCGTGACGGGCCGACGTACGAAGTGCTGGC
>JAICIG010000096.1 GCA_025924495.1 Pirellulales bacterium
CGCCATGATTCGTGATCGACGCCTGGCGGCAAGCTCTCGAGCACTGCTTGCTGCCAGCCCGCGAAGTTGGTCACACTATCCAGCCCCGAGGCCTGAGCACGAAGCGATTGCGTCGCCAGACTCTCGATGCCGCCGAGCCGGCGCGCTTCGACTCGCCGCACGCGGATACAGCGAGTTCCGCCTCCCGGCAATGCGTACAATCCGGCAGTCGAGAATCCTCCTTGGGGCAGCGGCAGCGGTTCAATGGGAGTAGACCAGTGTGCGCCGTCAGCGCTGATCGAGCAGCGCCAGGCGCCGCCCCCTTGGACAAGTCGCAGCCAAGGGCGCACGTCGTTCCAAGGCGCCGGCCCCTGGCCTGGCTGCAGCCGGGCCGTGGTGCGCATTTCGCCGGGCTGCGACCAGCCAAAGCAAGTTTGTCCGGTAACCTCGTCGCTAAAGAAACCGAGCTCGAGCAGAGGCCGTCCTCGCTCATCGCCCAGATAGATGCCGGTGCCTGGCATGGGATCCTCGAGTTCAAGCACCATCTCGCGCAGCCCGAGATCGCGAACTCCGACGGCCGCCCAAGCCGGGCCTGCGGTATCCTCGGCAAGTAACTCGCCACGTCCTTCGGCCAGGAATGTCCATTGCGCGCCCGCAGGCAACTCATGCAGCCAGGCAAGTTGCTCCGGGACATCTCCCTCCAAGGCATTCGCCCGCTGCGATTCCTGCCACGTGAGCGGCTTGCAGGGCACGATTGCCAAATCGTGGATCTCGGCGGTTCCCTCAAAGACTACGGCGTCCGGCGCCGTGGAGCACGGAACCGTCAACAGCGGCAGATCGCCGCGGGCGAGCAGCAATCGCCCCTCCTGCATGCGCAAGTCGATCGTTCCTTGCCCGTAGCGGACGTAACGCTGGCCATCGGTCGCCGCGAGCGCCCGCGTCAGAGGCCGCAAGTCGCTTGCGCGGCGCGTAGTACGATAGGCGGCCCAGCCAGGCTACGGTTCGGAAAACAGCTCGAGCGAAATGCCTTGCACGCCCTTCCAGAAATGCATCTGCAAGCGTTGTTTGCCGGCAGGTCGCACGCGCAGAGCCGTGCCCGCGGGCCAGGCCTCATGCAACTTCGCCAGACCGCCGATCAAAATGCCTGGCTGTTGTTCGCCATCAGCAATGACCGGCTGATGAGGCCCTTCGATTGATTGCAGCCGCGCGCTCAAACGCTCGAAATCGCTGCCCGGCAACTCGGCGAAGAAGCCTGCTTCTTCGCCATCGAGCCGAAGCTCAGTCGCTGCTGCGGGCTTAAGCGGCCGTTTCTGCGCAGGGCGTTCGACCGCATGAGCCGGTTTGATCTGCGCCGCTGGCGGGACGATTGCATCCGAGGGGCTGACCACTTCCAGCTCTTCAGGCGGCGCGACGGGCGGTTCAATCTCGCCGATCCGCGGCGCTCGCAGGTCGTTGATCGCGACTGCCTGTGCGACCGGCGGGGGCGCTCCCTGCGGAACGGCGGCCCAGGGCCGCTGCAAGATCACGCCGACGGAAGCGACTGCGACCACCAGAGCGGTCGTCGAGCCCCAGCCAAACAGCTTGGCGATGCCGCCGGCAGCCGAAGCCGCGGCGGCCTGCGTAAAGATCCAGTCGAGCGAGACGTGAACCTCGCCCAAAGCGCCGCAGAGCGATTGCTCGAGTTGCAATTGGTCGCAGAGAGCCGCTCGCAGCTCGGCCGTATGAGGCATGCGGCGCCGCAGCATTTCGATCTGCTCGAACGAAAGTTCCTCCGGCAGTGAGTCGCGCACGAGTTGGGTGAGTTCGAGATCAGTCACGCGCCGCCCTCCTGCCGCGTCGCTCCAGGCACGATTTCAATGCCTGACGCGCGCGGAACATCAGCAGTTTGGCCGCCCCTTCGCTCCGCGCCAGCCTGGCGCCGATTTCCGAGAGCCGCAGCTTGGCGCTGTATCGCAATTGAATTGCGTGCTTGGCGCTCGGCCCGAGCGAATCGAGGCAGCCCGCCAGATGCGTCAGTCGCTCGTCAGCCGCGTCGCTATCGAGTTTGGTCTGTTCCTCGGCATCCAGGCATAGTTCGGTCCATGCCACCTCGCGGCGTCGTTTCGTCTTCCGCGCGTGCTCGCGCAGGATATTCCGAGCAATGCCGATCAGCCAGGGACCGATCAGGGCCGCACTGTCGAACCGGGCCCGCGCTGAATAGCAGCGGAGAAAGACTTCTTGCGTCAGATCATCAGCGTCCGACGCTTGCAGCAGACGTGCCCGGAGATAGCCGTAAACAAGACGCTGGTAGCGCTCGACGAGCCTGGCAAAGGCTTCACGATCGCCTTGCTGGACCGCTTCAATCAGAGCTGTTTCGTTGGTCATGGCGAGAATTCCTCTTCACAAGCGAACCCGACTGGGACCGCTCAGACGCCACGTCTCAAGCGCAAGGAGCGCCGGCGGGCTCTCAGGCGCCGCAGGCGACATCGTCTGTTCCGAAATGGTTCCTTGCCTCTTGGGCAATATCCTAACCGAACCGACACCGGACTGCCAGTTTTTGCCAACTTGGCGAATCCTGCGGCAATGCCGATAGGACTCTGGGTAGAGTCATGTCAGCGGTTTCGCCTGGTGCCGTCGGTCGATATGATGCGCATGATTCCTTCCGCGCCCCCGGCCGGCTAGTTGTAAGGCCCTGAGGTTTGCCGGTTCGTTGCGAAATACGAGAGATGGGAGCCATTAATGCCGACCTTGATTTCCAGCCCCAAACAGATCGCGGCGGCAGGCAATAAGCCCAAAATCATCCGCGAGTACGTCGGTCGCGTGAACTCAGACACTCAAGCCCTCAGTGTTGCGCACATGGAAAGTCCCGCCGGTTGGCTCGAGCCGGGACAGCGACCGGAGTTCGATGAATACACGATCGTGCTGCGGGGCATGCTGCGAGTCGAGCACGAGCAGGGACAACTCGATGTGCGGGCCGGCCAGGCGGTGATTGCGCATCGCGGCGAGTGGGTCCGCTATAGCTCGCCGGAGCAGGACGGCGCCGAGTACATCGCGGTCTGTCTGCCCGCCTTCTCACCCGAAACGGTGCGCCGCGACTGAGCGGCGTCAGGCTCACCGCTGCTTGTCTTGCTCAGCCATCTTGTCGGCAACGCGATCCGCTTCGGCTTCCTTTTGCCTGGCTTGATCGATCGCTTCATCCGAGCCGAACCGCAAGGCATCGGCAGTAAGCTCCCAGGCCTGTTCGCGCAGCTTGGCGTACGCTTGCAAATCGCGCCAGCGGGCTTGATCGGGGGCGGCAACGCCTTTCATCACCTCTAAACGGGCGCGCGCCTGCCGCCAGTCGGGCAAGATCTTTTTCTCGATGGCCGACGCGAAACCGGCCGGCGACAACTTTTTGTCCTCGTATTTAGCCCGATCCGATTGGTACTGCTTCGTCAGACGCTGCTCGAGATCGACCAATTGAATTTGTTCTTGAATCACGTTGGGATGCGTCGCGAGCGCCCAGGGCGCGACGAGCGCCAAGACGATGGCCACGGCGCACAGCAGCAGATTGCTGCGCCAGCGGCGGGCCGCGCTTTCCGCCGTCAGCGGGCGCGCGGCAAGCAGGCCGCAAACGAGTCCGCTGATCAGGCCGCCCAAATAGTTGGCGCTGTCGACGCGCTTGGTTAGCAAGCCATAGCCGACATTAAAGGCAATGAAGGCTGGTACGCTGATGCGCAATCGGGCGACGGCGCCCGGAGGAAACGAGCTGCGAAATCGCAAGGCGAAAGCCATGAGCGCACCGAGCAGGCCGAAGATGGCGCCCGTGCTGCCGGCGACCACTTGTCCGGGCTGGAAGATGGCGCTCGCCAGATTTCCACAGAAGCCGACAACCAGGAACGTCAACAAAAAGCCGGCGCTACCCAACAGGCGCTCCATGAACCGTCCCAGGTCGTACAGCGTCCAAGCGTTAAACATTAACTGAGGCAGCCAGGCGTGCACGAAGATGGCGGTCAACAATCGCCAGCCTTCATGACGTTGGGTGAGTAAGGCGGCGTTGGCGCCCCAGCTTTGCAACGTCAAGGCAGAAAAGGGTTCCCACAGCCCGTCGCCCTTGCGGGCCATAGGAACGAAGACCGCTACAGAAATGGCGATCAATAGAAAGGCAATGGGCGTGATCGGCGTCAGGCTGGCAAGCCGCTGATCGAATTCGGCGAGCTGCGCAGACTGAATCTGCCAGAATTTAGTTTTTGTTTTTGTCCCGTTTGGCCTGCGTTTTGCCATTATCGGATACCTGTCGACTCCCATGTTGCGGTGGCGCGATTTACGGCGGTCGCTGCTTAATGAGCCGGAATGATTTCGGCCCTGCCGCGTGCGAAGCCGCCGCTCAATCAGTAGTGCTGCGTCCGTCGATTGTGTCGGTCCGGCCGAATTCTGTAAACCGGCCTTCAGGGGACGCGGCGTGCGGAAAAGGGGATCCTCAGGTAAGTTATGTCGGGCGCCAGTACAGAAGCTGCAACGTCGTCAGGGCGAGTTCGAGTCGTTCGGACTGCGCCTTGGAGTTCTGCAAGTTGGCAACTTACCGAAGGAGAGACTGCACAATGACACGATCACTACTCCACCTGTCGAGCTCAGTCGGATTGGCGCTGTGCCTGACGTTGATGATTGATCACTGTGGTCGCGCGGCGGACGAAAACAGCGTCGTCAAGCCGCCGCGCAAGGGGAAGAGCGAGACGATTGAATTGTTCAATGGCAGCGACCTGCAAGGCTGGATTGGGCATAAACGACTCTGGTCGGTCCAAGACGGAGCAATTGTCGGCAAGAATACAGAGCCGGTCAAAGTCAGCACCTATCTGCTCACCGATAGACATTTCACCGATTTCAGGCTGTTGGCCACGGTGAAGTTGGTTCAGTCCGAGATGCATTCGGGCATTGCCTTCTGGGGGCGGCAGGCGCCCGAGCGCGGCGATGAATTCACCTTCGCCGGACATCTGGTGATGTTTCCGAGCGGCTGGGGCA
The DNA here is from genome assembly GCA_025924495.1 of Pirellulales bacterium. The sequence continues at coordinate 4,957 of JAICIG010000096.1, forward strand.
TGTACGACTTGTACGGACGCAACGGTCTGCCGGTGGATCCTGGACCTGGCAAGAAAATTGGCAAGCAGCACGACTGGAACGATCTGGAGATACTGGCGCAAGGAAACCGCATTCGTGTGGCCGCCAACGGCATGCAGATCATCGATTGGGCCGATCCAAAGGGAGATGCTCTGTTCGAAGGGCCAATTGGATTGCAATTGCACTCCAACGAGGCGCCGCAGGAAGTTCACTTCAAGAACTTGAAGTTGACGACGTTTCCCGAAGAAGACCGCTTGATCACCGTCAAAGACGCGAAATAAAGGAGGGCGCCTGCCGAGGCGGGCGGATCGGACGATGGAATCGCTGCACGCCCGGACATTTCAGTCTTTGCTCTGCTCAGGCATTTGGCTCGGCGGCTTATTGCTAACAAGCGGCTGCGGCCAGCCGTCGGGCGCCGCAGATCCCCCCGCGCCGGCCGCGCGCGGTGAAGCGCAGGCGCCGAGAGCGCAAACCGCCAGTCCGCCGAAGAACAAAGCCGACGCGCAACGCGGCGCGGCCTCGCTCGACGAGGCGCTGGCGCTGGCCAAAAGTTCGCTCGAATCGTTGGAGAAGATCAAGGATTATACGTGCATCTTCGCCAAACGCGAGCGAGTCAGTGGAGAGTTGTTGCCGGAAGAGCGACTGGAGATGAAAGTCCGCCATCAGCCCTTCAGCGTTTACATGCGGTTTCTCGAACCAGTTTCGCTCGCTGGCCAGGAAGCCATCTATGTCGAAGGGGAAAACGACGGCAAGCTCGTCGGTCATGCGACCGGAATCAGCGGCCAGGTCGTCGGTACGGTGGCGCTCGATCCGACTGGGTTCCTGGCGATGAGAAACAATCGCTACCCGATCACCAACGCCGGCATGAAAAAGCTCGTCGCGCTGTTACTGGAGTTGGGCGGGCGAAAAGACTTGCTGCAAGACTGTCGCGTTAAATTCATCGAAAACGAGCGAGTGGACGATCGCCCTTGCGTCTGCGTTGACATTCGCAATCCGCGCGGCAATGGCGACTTCAAGTTAGCCATCGCCCGGATTTGGCTCGACAAGAAGTGGAATGTTCCCGTGCGCTTCGAATCGTGGGAATGGCCCGACGAAACCGGTAAAGAGCCTATGCTGGTCGAGCAATATAAGTACCTTCAGCTCAAGTTCAATCAAGGCCTGACGGCGCGCGACTTCGATCCGAAGAATCCGAAATACGCCTTCCCCTAGCGGTCGCTGCGGCTGCCAGTCGGATTGTTAAATATCGACCCGGCGTCAGGGTTTCCAAGCTTGCTGGCCGCAGGCCGATTTTGCACGCTGGCTCAGACGATCGACCACGGCGGCAAATTCCTTGCGCGCCGCCGACAGACCCGCCGGCGTCTTGGGGCCGGACGCGTTGACGTAATCGAGCACGATCCGTTCAGCCGCGACAAACTCCGGCGCAATGTCGGCGATTTCCGCCGCGAGCCCAATCGGGATGCTCGTTACGCCATTGGCGTCGCCGTGCAGCAAGTCTCCCTGCCGAACGACCAATCCGCCGACCCGAACCGGCAGGCCGATGTGCAGCAGATGGCAATAGGCGTGCGAGCAGATGGTCGTGCCGGTAAAGACCGGATAATTCAACGCGCGGACCTGTTCCAGGTCGCGGCCGCCGCCGGAAGTGATCAGTCCGGCCGAGCCGAAGGCCTTGTAGACCGAGCACATCACCTCGCCGAAGGTCGCAGCCACCGGGGGATCATCCAGATCCTGAAACACCACGATCGCCGGGCCGGGCAACTCGGCAAAGGTAGCGACTTGCTTGTCCATGCTGCCATAGGCGTCGCCTGTCGCCGGGGGGCAATCGCTGCGGAAGCAGGCCGTGCTGGCAAAGCCCACCATCGGCGGCAAGTGCGAGAAACTCGCCTTGATGCGGCCATCCATATAACCCCGATTGCGCGGGCAGAAATCGAACAGTTCGATCACATTGCAAATCGTCGGCGTATCGAAGCGGGCGAGCTTTTCGAGCGTGGGAAGCATGGCAGAGTGAGGGAGTCAGGAGTGAGGACGTAGTAGTAAAGGCCGGACCGGCAATTTCATGGCATGAGGATCTTCATCCATGTGAGCGAGCGCGAAGCGTTCCATTCTACTCACTCAATAAAAACGCCGGGCCGGCAGTCAAACTACCAGCCCGGCGTGGAGTGTCAAGTTTTAACGAGCTTTCCCCGGCGTGAGCGCAGAATCGTTTTGCCCCGCCCCGCGCCGCTCGTCAAGCTTTAGATGTCATAGTACAAGCAGAACTCATACGGGTGCGGACGCAGACGCATGGCGTCGACTTCCTTCTCGCGCTTGTACTTGATCCAGGTTTCCACCACGTCGGCCGTGAACACGTCGCCGCGGAGCAAGAACTCGTGGTTGCGCTCCAACGCGTTGAGCGCTTCGTCGAGCGAGCCCGGCGTCTTGGGCACTTCGGCCAGTTCTTCCGGCGCCAGATCGTAGATGTCCTTGTCGAGCGGATCGCCCGGGTGGATCTTGTTCTGGATGCCGTCGATCACCGCCATCAAGATGGCCGAGAACGACAGGTACGGGTTGCAACTGGGGTCAGGGCAACGGAACTCGACGCGCTTGCTCTTGGGACTGGCGCTGTACATCGGAATGCGGCAAGAAGCCGAGCGATTCCGTTGCGAGTAGGCCAGGTTGACCGGAGCTTCGTAACCGGGCACCAACCGCTTGTAGCTGTTGGTCGTCGGGTTCGAGAACGCGAGAATCGCCGGGGCATGCTTGAGCAAACCGCCGATGGCGTACAGCGCCATCTCGCTCAGACCCGCGTAGCCGCTGCCGGCAAACAGCGGTTCGTTCGCCTTCCACAACGAAACGTGCGTGTGCATGCCCGAGCCATTGTCCCCGTAAAGGGGCTTAGGCATGAAGGTGACGGTTTTGTTGTACTTCTTGGCGACGTTCTTGATGATGTACTTGTACATGCACATCGCGTCGGCCATCTTGACCAGCTCGGCAAATCGCAGGTCGATTTCGCATTGACCGGCGGTGGCGACTTCGTGGTGCTGGGCTTCCACGTCCATGCCGCAATCGATCATCGTCTGCATCATCTCATTGCGGATGTCCATCAACTGGTCCGCAGGCGGAACGGGGAAGTAACCTTCCTTGTGACGCAGCTTGTAGCCCAGGTTCGGGCTTTCGACGCGGCCGCGGTTCCACTCGCCTTCGATGCTGTCGATGTGGTAGTAGCCTTCGTGCGCCCGCTGATCGAAGCGGATGTCGTCGAAGATGAAGAACTCGGCCTCGGGGCCAATGTAGCAGGTGTCGGCGATGCCGGTGCTCTTCAGGTAGTTGACCGCCTTGCGAGCGACGTTGCGCGGGTCGCGCGTGTAGTCCTCGCGAGTGATCGGATCCTGAATGTTGCAGATCATGTTGATCGTGGGCAACTTCGTGAATGGATCCAGCACGGCCGTTTCGGGCTGCGGGACGAGAATCATGTCGCTTTCGTTGATGGCTTGCCAGCCACGGATGCTGGAGCCGTCGAAGCCGAGGCCGTCTTCAAAGACGTCCTCCGTCAACTTGTTCGCCGGGATCGTAAAGTGCTGCCAGATTCCCGGAAAATCCATGAATCGCAGGTCGACCGCCTTGACATCCTTTTCTCGGCACAGTGCCAAGACCTCTTTGGGTTTCACTGGTTCCCTCTCTAATTAGTCATGTCCAGAAGGTATCGCAACAATCCGCTTGGGCTTGAGTTACACAGGACAGCCTGCGCGCCGTGGCTGATGATTGCAGCTCCGCCAAGCAAAGTCGGCAGGTGATAGCAAGTCGGGTGCCGCCCGACCGGGCCAAAGCGGGCATCATAGCGCAGAATTGGCGATTTACAATGGACTTACGCCGAATTTTCCGAAAAACGGCCCATCTTCAACCTGCGCGCAAACTATGCAGCGTTTGACTATAACGCATGCATCTTTCCCCCAGTTAGGCGCCGCCGAGAGTTTACACGCTGGGAAACGCCGGCATTCCGTCACGCTTTCGCCGCTGCCGAGCGATTGGATTCACCGACCAGCACGCCGTCGGCGGCGGCGACGCGATTGGCGGCGCGGCGACAGAGAAGCGCCATGAAAGCGGGGACCAGAATCGGCCTCACGACCAGGGTATCGAGCATTACCCCGAGGCTCAGGGCGAAGCCGAGTTCGAGCATTCCGCGCAGCGTGCCGAACATCATCGACACAAACGTCCCCGCCATAATCACGCCGCAACTGGTGATGATGCCCCCGGTGCGAACCACCGCCACACGAAGGCCTTCCATAAGCCCCAATCGCTGCTGTTCCTCCAGCACGCGCGTGACGAGGTAGATATTGTAGTCCTCGCCGATCGCCGTCAGGATCACGAACAAGAAGATCGGCACCTTCCAGTCGAGCCCATTGAACGGATGGTAGAGCGAGGCGAAGACGAGTTCCGTGGCGCCGATTGTCACCAGGTAGCTGAACAGCACCGATAGAATTAGATAGATGCAAGTCACCGGTCGCCGCAAAATGGCGATCAACACCCCGAGCACGGCGATCACAACCAGACGCTGGATTAACGACTGATCGCTCTGCGTCACGGCTTGCAGATCGCGCACGGCGGCCGTCGTGCCGGTGTACACGAATTGGGTTTCATGCCAGACCGACTTGGGATCGTTCTTCAAGTCGTCCAGCAGCCTGGTTACGCCCTCGAAAGCCGCCGTAGCCTGGCTGGAGAACGGATCGTACTTCAAAATCACGTCCAACCGCGTGACTTCGCCGGCGAGTTCCGGCACTTGAGTCAGGTAAATCGCCTTGGTCTGCGGATGCTTTTTTGCGGCCAGTTTGCTGCGACCTTGCTCGCTGAAGACGTTGAAATAGCCCGGCCGATCGCCGAGCGGTTCGGCGATGCTGCGGACATAGGCGACGCCGGGCAAATCGAAGAGCAGTTTCGTCAGCCGGGCGATCTCCTTTTCGCCTTCGAGCGTGTCGAACTGCGCGCCGTCCCGGCGGGCCAGAATGGTGACGGGCCCCGTATCCCCCGGTGAGAAATGCCGGCGCAACAGGCGCGTGCCGACGACGCTCGGCCGATCGGATCGCAGCTCCTCGAGCAGGTCGTAGCTGATCTCGACCGATGCGCCCAGATACGCCAGGGGCGACATTACGGCCAGGCTCGTGATCAGAATCAGGCCTGGCCGAGCAATGATGGCGTGGCTTAAGCGCTCCCAAAAGCGGGGCGCTCGCTTAGCAGACTCCGGCGTCGAGGTTTCGCCCGGCGGCGCCTTGCCGGCAGGCCGCACCCCGAACGGCCAGAAGACGACGCGGCCGAACGCCCGGAGCAGCGCGGGTGCGAGCGTCAGGCAAGCGGCCAGCGTAATCGCCAGGCACAGCGCAATGGCCGGTCCGCTGTTGCGGTACTTGCCGAAATCGGCGAAGAACATCGTCCCCAGGCCAAGAATGGTCGTCATGGCGCTGCCCACCAGCGCTTCGCCAACATGCCCCAGGGCGGCGGCCACGGCAGCCGCCCGGTTCAGCCCGCGCTCCAGCTCTTCGCGGTAACGTGCGATCAAGAACAAGCAGAAATCGGTGCCAGAGCCGAACAGGATCACGACGACAAAGATTTTCGTCGTCTTGAAGATTTTGAAGTCGACATGTTCCAGGCCCGGGATTTGATTGATCTGGGTCAGCGCCGCTACCGCATCCAATGAGACGGCGACCGAGAGCAAAATCGTGGCCAAAGGGATGACGACCAAGATCGGCGCGCGGTAAACCAGCAACAGGATCGAGACGACGAGAACCACCGTGGCCAGTTCCGTGTTTTTGATGCTCTCCTGCGCCGCGCTTAGCATGTCGCCGCCGATGGCAGCCGATCCCGAAACGCCCGCCTGCAAGCCGGCGGGGAAGTCCGGCTCGTGGCGCAAGTCATCCACAACCTGGCGGATCTGTTCCAGCGTGGCGATGTTGTTGATCGCCATGAACTCGTTCTTCAGCAGCAGAACGATCAAGGCCGCCTGGCGGTCTTCACTGACCAGTTTCTTGCCGATCACCGGCGTCTGAGGCGTCCAACTTTCGACAATCGGCAGATCGGGACGCGCTTCCGCAGACAACCTCGCGGCCAGACGATGAACCATCAGCCAATCGTCGGACGAGAGCGGCTTGTCGGGCCGTGCCAGCACCAGCACCGCCTGACTCCGCGAACGCATGCTCGGAAAAGCGCGCTCGAGCAATCGCTCGCCTTGCACGCTGGGCATCTGCTCCGGCAGGTACGCCAGATCGCCGTCGCGCGTGACGTCATCCCAACGAGGGGCGAGAGAGTGCAGGCACCACCAACCGGCGATCCATGCCAGGATCACGAGCGCCCAATAGCGCGAGATTAGTCTGCCGAGGCGTTCATAGATCATCGGCCGGCATGATCTCCGATTGTCGTCGAGCCAAAAGGAGGCGGAGTCGGTTGGGAGGTTAAAAGGATTCAGGCGGCAGGGCCAAGCCCGAGGGCTTGATCCTACCGCCTGAAATCCGTTCGACCAAGAGTAATCGGCGGGAGGGAGAACTTAAGGGGCGGCTAGAACAAGATTTACGCTGCTATTGTTACTGCTGTGCCTTGACGGTTTGCGGCTTGCCGGCGGCGGTTTGCAGCTTCAACTCGCGGACGGCGGCCGCAAGCGCGGCGTCGGTTGCGGCAGCAAGCTGGTCGCCATTTTCCGAAAGTTCAGGCCGAGCGACCTGATGGGGCACGGACACGTTCGGTTCGACTCCGACGCCGGCGAAAGGCCGTCCGAGCGGAGAGTAGAATTTCGCCGTGGTCAATCGCAAGCCCGCATTGCCCATGTTCAACGGGAAGATGCCCTGTACCGAGCCCTTGCCGTAACTTCTACTTCCAATAATCGCGCCCCGACGGTGATCGCGGATGGCGCCTGCAAAAATCTCGCTGGCGCTGGCGCTGTCGCCATCGATCAGCACGGCCAGCGGCATGCGCCAGGTGCCGACTTCGCGAGCGGTGTAGGTGTAGTCTTCCTGACGGCTGCGGCCGCGAGTCGATACGATCGTGCCGCGATCGACGAACTTGTCGACCACGTCGACTGCCGTATTGAGCAGTCCGCCGGGATTGCCTCGCAAGTCGATGATCAGGCTCTTCATTCCTTGGCGATGCAGCTTATGCAAGGCCGCATCAAGGTCGGTCGAGGTTGTCTTCTGGAAGCAGGTGAGTTTGAGGTAGCCGACGCCGTAGGCCGGTTCGACGAGACGAATGTCGTCGATGCTGGGCACTTCCACGTGTTCGCGGCGGATGCGCAGCTCACGCGGATTAGCGCCCGGCGTCACGGCCGTGACGTCGACCACGCTGCCTTCTTTGCCTTGCAGCAGGTTTGCGGCCTGGTCAGTCGAAAGCTCAGCCGTCGAGCGTCCATCGACCGCCACGATCCGGTCGCCGGCGCGAATGCCGGCTCGCTCGGCGGGGCTGCTCGGAATGACTTTGACGATCAACAGCGCGCCTTGATCTGACTTTAACTCCACCCCCAGGCCGACGAAGTTGCCGTCAATCTGCGAGTACACCTCGTTCAGTTGGCCGGGCGTGAGGAAAGCGGAATACGTATCGAGCGAGTTGGTGGCGCCGCTCGTGAACTCTTGAATGGCGGTTGCTTCGGACAAGCCGAGCTGCGTACGGGCCAACCGTGCAGCGGTGGCGGCGATGTCCTGGGCGGCGTGCCGGGTGGCGACCAGTTGCAGGTTGAGCCGCGAGCGCAATTGGCGGCGGAAATTGTCGATTTGCGCTTGCGGAACGCGGGAAAGATTCGCCTCGATAAACAGCGGATCGGCCAGGGCAATCTCTAAGGCGCTGGCGCCGAATTCAGCCAGCCGACGCCAGTCGGGATTGTCGACGTAGTGGGTCTGGATTTTCAGCAGCACTTCGCCATATAAGTCGAGCGCCTGCCGGCCGGTGCTACTGGCTAACGCCTTGCGGAACGTCTGGTCGTTATAGCGACGTCCCAGGTCATAGTGCATGCGGCTGAGCTGCATGCGCTGCTCAAGATCACGCTGCGTCGGGTATTGACGCAAAGCGTCTTCATAAAGCGTGAGCGCTTCGCCCCAACGGCGCTCGTTTTCCAAGGCCTGGCCGCGGCTGAGCAAATCGCCAATGACCGCCGTGCGATTCGAAACCGAAACGCTCGGTCCGGTCGCAGCTTGTTGCTGAGCCCAAGCCGAAGGAGAGAGGAAGAACAGGGACGCAAGGAGCGTCCATACGCCGAAGCAGACCCTACGTGGCATGATGTCTCGCATCTGTAGAACGGGGTGACAAGACGACCAACCTAAGCAGGCGCCGCGTTGGTCAACCCCGGCGAGGGCTGCCGTCCGCAGCATTGCGGTGGGTACCGTGTCTCACGGTCGAGCAGTTTCGTGGTGTGCGTCTCTGACTTTGCCAGCGGGCGGGTCCAAGCCTTCCGGCTATTCGAATATAGGTCACGATTCCGCGGTCGTCAAAAGGGTCGAGAAAAAAGTCTCAACCGCCGACGGCGCCGCCGGTGCAGACCGATTGCTTGGGACTCGCCTGACGATCAGGAGCCGCCGAAAAACTCGGCAGGAGTGTCAAAGACGTTATGCTCGGATGCCGCGAAAACTCGGACCGCAAAGATCCAGCCGAATTTCGCTTCCCGCCGCTGCATTGATCCACGGCAATTCGTCCGAGTCGCTTCGAGCCGCGCGGAACGCGGCTTGCGGCAAGCGGCCGTGGCGCCAGGCGGTTGAAACGCCTGACGACTTAGATACGCAACGGCCTGGCGGAGAGTTCGACGCGCTAGATTTTGCGGGAAATTCCGCATTCGGATTGCCGCCGCCCGGCGCGGTAGGCGCCTGCGCTGCTGTCGGAACGGCCGTCAGACCTTAACCGGTTTTCCGCTCCGGACCGATTGGGTTTCCTTCTGACAAAGAACGAGAGCGTCGAGGGCAAGGTTCCCGGCGAGGAATTGCGACGGTTGGCCGCTGCGTACGGCGTTTGCCGCTTCGGTAAGCTCTGCCGCAAAAGCGTCGACTTCCTTGAGCTTTGGTTGCGTGGCTTTGCCGTTGGCGGTCAGCAAGGTGAGCGGCATGCTTGTGACAGGTTCGCCGTTGAGTACGGAAAAGTCGTAGGTCAGCGTCGCTTTCTCGAAGTAAATCTCGTAGCCGTGCGTAAAGCTTCGCCCTTGCTGGTTGATGATGCCGCTGCAGGCTGAGACGGCCAGCTTGCTGTCGGGATAAAGGAACTGCGTATCGACGAATTCCACGACCTCGCCGCGCCAGCGGCCAGTGCTGAACACGGCGCTCGGCATGCCGCACAACAGGCGAATGAAATGAGCGTCGTGGATATGCAGGTCGATCACCGGGCCGCCCACTTGCCGCGGATCGTAGAAGTCTTTCAGCCACAGCGGGTCGGAGACGATCCGCTTGAAATGCCCGCCCAGCAGGCGGCCGTACTTGCCGCTCGTCGCGAGCTGATAGGCGTACGCGTACTCGGGGAAAAACGGCAGCACCTGCCCGATCAGAAGTTGCTTCTTGGCTCGCTCGGCCGCTTTGACCATCTTCGCCGCATCGGCGGCTTCCAGCGCGATGGGTTTTTCGCAGATCACGTGTTTTCCGGCTCGCAGCGCCGCCAACGTCACTTCCAAGTGCATTGCGGGAGGCAAGCAAATGTCGACCATGTCGATCTTCGGATCGGCAAGCAGATCTTCCCAGCGCTCGTAGCGGCCGATGTCGCCAAGCTTCATTTGCGCGCCCGGCGGGCCAAAATTGCCTTGTATTCCGCGCCAGTCTCCCGCCAACTTCTTCTTGTCGCGAGTGCAAATGGCGGCGACTTTAGCGCCGCGCACCTTCTGATAGGCCAGGTAGTGGATCATGCCCATAAACCCAATGCCGATCAGTCCGACCTGTACCATGGTTGCCTTTCGTGAGTTGTTCAGTGCGGCGGCGACGGCCTGCCCGGCGTCAAGCAATCGAAGAGTTATGGCGCCAAGATAATGGCGCCGCCGAGGAAATTAAACGGGCAGCGGCCGATTCAATTGACCTCGCGTGAGAATTTCGCCGGGCGACGAACGCCCTTCGCCGTTTTACGCGACCAGCGGCAGAAAGCGGGTGTAGGCATCGTGCCACGCGGCGGAGTTTTTGGGCTCGTACGATTCCAGCGGAAAGCTGCGGCGAACGACGTCGCGAGCTTCGGCGATCGAGCCGACGGCGCCCGCGGCGAGCGCTTGGACCATCAGATTGCCAAGCGCCGTGGCTTCGACAGGACCGGCCAAGACGTGGCGCTGGCAGGCATCGGCGATCGCCTGGCATAACTCGCGATTGTGCGCTCCGCCGCCCACGATGTGAATCGTTTCGAGGCGACTGCCGGAGAGCTTTTCCAAGCCCTCGAGCACCCAGCGGCTTTTCAAGGCAATGCTGTCGAGGGCGCAGCGGATCATGGCGCCTTCGCCGGCGGGTGCGGCCTGGTTTGTGCGGCGGCAGTAAGAACGAATCGCCTCGGGCATATCGCTGGGACTCAAAAACGCCGGGTCGTCGGGGTTGATCAGCGCGGCCAAAGGCGCCGCTGCGGCGGAAAGTCGCATCAGCTCCTCCCAGCTATAGTCGCGGCCCGCGTGCCGCCACACGCGCCGGCATTCCTGCACAAGCCACAAGCCGGTGATATTCTTCAGCAACCGAATCGTGCCCCCGATCCCTCCCTCGTTCGTGAAATTGAGGAGCCGACAATCGTCGTTGATCACCGGCCGCGGCATCTCGACGCCCATCAGACACCACGTGCCCGAACTGAGATAACACCAGTCGGGCCGCTGGCGCGATTGACTTCGGGCGGGCACGGCCATCACTGCGCTTGCCGTGTCGTGAGTACCTGGCAGTACGACCTGCACGTCGGTCAGCCCGGTTTCGGCCGCCACTTCGCGGCGCAACGGACCAAGCGTCGTGGCTGGTTGAACGACGGGGCGAAAAAGATGGGTCGGCAGATCGAGCTTCTTCAGCAGGTCAAACGCCCAATCGCCGGTCGTGGGGTTGAAGAACTGCGTCGTCGTGGAGTTCGTGAATTCGTTCGATTTCTCGCCGGTGAGCAGCCAATGGAAGAAATCGGGCATCATCAAGAACGACTCGGCCACATCGAGCAGCGGCGAGCGATGGACACGCATGGAAAGCAGCTGATATAGCGTGTTGATGGGCATGAACTGCAAGCCTGTCTGAGCAAAGATTTCCTCCTTGCCGACCACGGCGATCGCCCGGTCGAGCATGCCTTCGCTACGCGGATCGCGGTAGCAGTGCGGATTGCCCAACAAAACGTCGTCGCGGCCCAGCAAGGCAAAATCAACTCCCCAGGCATCGACGCCGATGCTGCGGATGCCGTCGCCGCATTTCGACCGTGCGATGCGCAGGCCTTGGGTGATTTGCGACCATAGAGCAAGCACGTCCCAGTACAGGCCACCAGCTGCGGCCACCGGGCCGTTTTCAAAGCGGTGCAGTTCCTTGAGCCGGACCTGTTGCCCGTCGAATCGGCCGGCAAGAAGTCGGCCCCCCGAGGCGCCCAAGTCGACGGCTAAGTAGGTCTGCTCGGCCATGAATCGTTACCGCCTTTCGATCTGATTGCCCGCTTCCCCCTGCGGCTGAGCCGGCATTAACCCAGGAGGTTGGCCGGCCCGCGAAGATCAAATGTTGACGTACGGCTGCGCGGCAGTCAAGCAGTACGAAGCCCCTTGCCGGCAAACAAGTTGCGATTAATACCCGGGCCTTGCGGAAGGGGTGCCGTCAAAATCGTTATAGAGTGAAGATTTCGCTTCGGGTCGGACGATACCACTTGGAAGGAACGCGATAGTTGACTTTGATTAGTAACATTCATAGCATTGGCGTACTTCTGGACGTCGAACGTGCCATGTTGATGCGAATCATGCCTGCCAGCACCGAGCCCCCCCCGCCCCTTTCTAATGCCCGACCGGCGGAAGGCGCCAGTACCACAAATGCCGGCAACGGCGCCCCGACGGCCGCCCCCGATTTAGAGCAGCTTGCCGAGTACAGCCGCCAGCTGGAAACCGCCTCGCCTCGGGAAATCATTGCCTGGGCAGTGGAGAACTATTTTCCCAAGTTGACGATGGCAACGGCCTTCGGACCGGAAGGCTGTTTGATTCTGCACTGGCTGGCCGAAATCGAACCGCGAACTCCAGTGTTCAATTTGGACACCGGTTACCAATTCAAAGAGACCTTAGAACTGCGCGATCGAATTGCCCAGCGTTATGGCATTACCGTCGAATTGAAGCAGCCCGAGCTGTCGGTCGAAGCTTATGAGGCGTTGCACGGGGGGCCGGTCTATAAGACGAATCCCGACCAGTGCTGCCGTGACCGCAAGATCAAAGTGCTGACTGACGCGGCCGTTGGGATGAACGCCTGGATGAGCGGCATCCGTCGCGATCAAAGCCCCGACCGAGCCAAGGCGGCGATCGTGGGTTGGGATAAGAAATTCGGACTGGTCAAAATCAGCCCGCTGGCCAACTGGACGAAGCAGCAAGTCTGGAAAATGATCGTCGAGGAACAGATTCCCTACAATCCCTTGCATGACCAAGGTTATTCCAGCATTGGCTGCTGGCCTTGCACCCGAGCAGTGATGTTCGGCGAAGACGAACGCGCGGGCCGCTGGAGCGGCACGGGCAAGGTGGAGTGCGGTCTGCATACCCTCGAAGACAAGTAACGCGTGAAAATCTCCGCCAAGACTGAATACGCCTGTATCGCCATGCTGGAGCTGGCGGAGCGCTACGGCTCGGGCGAGCCGGTGCGAATTCGTTCCATCGCCGACGAACACGGCATTCCTTCGCGGTTCCTCGTGCAGATTCTATTGCAGCTCAAGGGAGCGGGCTTCGTCACCAGCACGCGCGGCGCTTCGGGCGGTTACCAATTGGTGAAGCCGCCTGAAGAGATTTCCCTGGCCGAGGTCATGCACGTCATCGAGGGCGCCGAGGAAGCAATTGAATCGAGCGCTTCGCCCGACTCGGTTCCGGCCAAGGTTCTACGCGCTGCCTGGCAAGAAGTGGCCGACGTCCAGCAGGAGATGCTGCGCTCGATCACATTCGCCGAGCTGATCGACCGGGCGCGGCAGCAGTCGGAAAACATGTACTACATCTGACGCCTTCGCGTCGATTTTTCCGGCAAAATCGCTGTATTTAGCGACTTGACCCGCTCTGCCGCCGACCTAGGGTTGGAAGACCTTTCTTGTCCGTTCGGATCCGGTTTTTCAACCACGACCTCAATGCTGCGTTGCGACCGCTCGGCGACTCGCATTGCGCGGCCAGGTGCGGCAGATGTTGCGAACCAGTACTTTTGCCACCAATGCGCTGCCTTATGGACTACTGGCGCAACTCTTCAACAATCCGATCAAGACGGCTACGCAGAATGCGGATCAGATTTCCGCGTTGATGCAGTTTAACCCCATCGATTTTAACAACGCGGGGCTGATGCAATTCCTGCAATCGGTCGAACGGCGCCCGCCGGTCGTCACGATCTACCAGGTGGGCGACGCGCAAGACCCTGCGAGCGTCGTCTCGTTCGTGTCGCCGAACGCGCCGTTGTTCGACGTCTCGGTCTGATCGCGATTAATCCGCCTTGCGTTGGGGTGGTTCATCGGCCGGCGGCATCGGCATAGGCGCTTCTTGGTTATGCGCCTGAGAGACGAACGGATTGCTGATTGTTTCCGGATGCGCCGGGGCTTGGGGCGTGCGCTGGTTGGCGTAGATGTACGAGTACGGCACGAGCGGAGAGGGCTGAGCGTAGTTGTCGAACGCAGGCACCGGCGGCAAAGCGGAAGTGCCGCGATAACGGTACGTAGAATTATCGTTGTTGCCATAGCCTCCTGGCCCATAACCGAAGCCGCCATTTCCGCCAGGAGCGCCATAATAGAATCGAGCGGCCGCGCCTGTTGCGGCGCTGTTGCCGCCGTAGGTTGTGGCCAGGTAGTTACCGTAGCGATAACCGCCGTAGCCCGCCCCGTAGCCGCCGCCAGCGCCAAAGCCCGCCCCATAGCCGCCGCCCAGGCCGAAATAGGGCGATCCTGACCCATATGCGGCCCCGAAGCTGTTGTAAGGGGCCCCAAATCCATAACTGGCGCCGAAAGGCGAGGAGGGCAACATGCCCGCCGCCCCTTGCGGCCGCCAACCGGCGTTGCCTCCCCGCGCTGCAGACCAGTAATTCGGACGATTCTCTTGTGCCTGCAGAGTTGCCGGCAGGCAAGCGGAAATGAGAAGCCAAGCCGCGAGTTTCATGAAGTTTGCCAGCAGATGCGAGTAAGTTTGGAAGCGTTTCCAAACTTACTACGAAAACCGGGGGCCGCCGGGCGTTAAGATCGCCCGGAAACTCCGCATTTTGCCAGCGACCCGGCCGCAAATGCCAAATTTGCCGCTGCGAACGAATTTGACGACGAGCGGGCGAGTGAGGGGCTGGCGCCAAGGCATGGCTCGGCGCCAAACCTTAAGCAGCGATCAGTCGCCGCCCGGCGGGGTGTGACGATCGAAGTCGCTGCGAGCCGAATCGAGATCGTCCGCCGCGGTTGGCCTCGACCGGTCTCGATTCGTTGCGCACGCCGGTATGCTGACGAGCATGGCCAGCAAAACTAACCAAGGAAGCCAGGCTGCGAAGGTGTGTCGCACTGCGTTCGGCACGGAGTCTCCCTCGAAGAAAGCGGCGGGCGGCTGGGGCGCCGTCGCGGTTTTGCCAGCCCATTATCGGCGCACGGGCCACACGCTATTTAGCCCGATTTAATGCTTTCTTCGATTTTGCGGCTTGCAGCGGCGCCTTGTGAACCCTCCCACGCAGCAACTGGCGCCTCGACCCGCGCGAGCGGCCCGGGCGATCGCACGTCGTGGAAGCCAATTGCAAATTGCAAAAGTTCAAAACCTTGGGCTGGAGTGAACTACGTTTTTCATGGATTGGGTTTTGCGCACGATCCGTAGAGCGCTGCCGCATGTCATTGCCATAAGCTGCCGCCAGTCTCGGCGGTTCGATGTCCTGGAATGCAAACTCGACCCTGCGCCTAATTGAGCACCTCGGAGAGCACGAACGCCATGACGCCCACCACAAGGCCCGCCCCGCGCACGACTCTGCCGGAACATCATCCGCTTTACGAGCGGGTGCATGACTTGATGGCGCAAGCCCGGGCCGACGATCAGTTGGATCGTCGCGGCGCGGCGCGGTACCCGTTCTTTCGTCCGGTGCGTCTGAGTGGTGATTCGGGCGACGTGGGGCCGCATCAGGCCTTTACTCGCGAACTGTCCATTACCGGCG
>JAICIG010000097.1 GCA_025924495.1 Pirellulales bacterium
GCGACCCGACGCCGCACTCTTGAATTGCTGGAAGCTAGAATGGTCCTCACGACCTTCTATGTCGGCGCGAACCTCGCTCTCGTGGCCGACCGCGACTCCAGCGGCGGGCTATCGGCTGGCGATCAGCTTACTTTTGGCCAGGGACAGACGTACGAGCAAGCCAATCTGACGTACGATGCCGCTCCAACGGGCGGCGATACCGGTACGGCGTTTAAGTCCATCGGTCAGGCTTTGGCTTCGCCCCTGGTGCAAGCAGGGGACACGATTGACATCGCAGGCGGAAATTATGCCGAAGATGGTGTTCGGATAACTAAGAGTTTGACCCTGCAGGGGCTAGGAGATGTCATCCTTAGTTATCAGCCACCGCCGCCAAGCGCACCGATCGGAGCTACGTGGCCGAATTATGTTGGGATAACTGTGACTGGCAATCCGACCTCAGTGACGTTGGCCAACGTCGATATCGAGGGATTTACGACAAGTCTGTCGTGTGATGGATGCGGGACATTGACATTGCGCGACATGACGCTGAACAGCAACCCCGACTATTCCTATTTACCCGTCGGATTGTCCTCTAATGGCCCGACTTCGGGGATTTCGAACGTTAGTGAGCTGAATCTCGAGACAACCTCAAGTGCTTCCCGGGATGTATTCTTGGCCCCGCAGTCCTACAGCTTCTTGGCCCCACAGTCGTACAGCGGTCGGGCGAATATCAGCTTTTTTGATGGACGTGATAAGATCGCGATTGAGGGCGTGAGCCGGTTGTCTCTGACAACCGGCGCCGGCGAGGACCATTTCAATATTACGCCGCTTGCCGCAACAGCGGTTACGGTGAATGGCGGCGACCCTGCACCGCAGGGCAAAGGGGGCGATTCGCTAAATCTAATGCTTGCTGATGCAACGGGCGCCCAGCTAACCGTAGCAACCGACGCGTCAGGCTCCTTCGGCTCGTGGACATTCAGCAATCGGCAATCGGTTGTTTTCAAAGACATCGAGGCGCTATCGCCTGCGAATGTACTGAACCAGGCCGGAGCGGCCTTCAACTTCACTGAAGGCGTTGATTCCGGAAGCCAGGCGGTGGCGCGCTTTGTTGACCCGAACGGGCGTGGCTCGTTGACTGATTATTCTGCGACAATCGCTTGGGGAGACGACAGTAACCCCACAACGGGCGTCGTTAGCTATGATGCTGCCACCGGATTGTTTTCCGTAAGTGGCAGCCATCTTTACGCGGAAGACGGTGCTTACACGATTATCGTCACCATTCATCGAAACGGCCACGACGATCTGATCGCCGTGACCAATGCCGTAGTCGCTGAGTCGCCAATTCAAGGCATCAGCTTGAGGATTGCCGGCAGTGCGGGCATCCCGCTGTCGACGAAACTCGATCATCATGTCGTTGTTGCGAGATTCACGCAAGGAGGAAGCCAAGAGGGTTTCGTCAACTACGCAGATGGAGATCCGAACAACCCCGCCCGAATCGACTGGGGCGACGGAACGACGACGACCGGAGCAGTGGGCTGGTACGCGCCTTACGACGCATACCCGGGAGAGTATAGCGTCTCGGGCGTCCACACTTACAGCAAGCCGGGGCATTATACGATCACGGTGACCGTCATCGACGACGGCAAACAGACCGTGTTTACGTCGACCGCCGACATCGGCGATGCATTTTTGCCGCCCGGCGATCAGGGAACGCCAAACGAGCGCTTCGTAGCAGCCATCTACAGCGAGTTGCTCAATCGTCAGATCGATTTCGACGGCGTCAAGTATTGGGCCGCCAGGCTTGACGCGGGCGCCTCGCGGCAAGAGGTCGTCGCTGGGATCCAGAACAGCGGTGAATACCGCCACGATGAGATCAATGCCCTGTTCCAGACTTACTTGCATCGCGACGCCGACCAAGGCGCACTCGGTGCAGATAACAAACTGCTCCTGCAAGGGGAAACCCTGGAGCAACTAGCAGCTATCATTGTCAGCTCGGAGGAGTATTTCCAACAGCGCGGCGGCGGTACAAATGATGGGTTCCTGGCCGCGCTATTCCAGGATGCCTTCGATCGGCAGATTGACGATGGGGCCAAGGCCTCATTTGAGCAGGAACTGTCGCACGGCGTGACGCGCGCTCAGATTGCCGACCAGGTGTTCGACAGCAAAGAGTACCGTAATATCGAAGTGCAGAACCTGTATCAGCAGACGCTCGATCGCGACGTGGACCAGGCAGGCGTCGCTTATTGGATCGACAAGCTGGCGCACGGCATGCGCGACGAGCAGGTGTTGGCCGCGATCATGGGTTCGCAAGAGTATTTCGACAAGACGCAGCAGTAGCGCGAACTTCAAAGCGGGGAATTCGCGGCGCCTGACGAGCCGGATGCATTGGCGCCTGGCGCCCATTCGGCCCGCGTTCGGCGAACGCCGAATCGTCTAACCCGCCTGCCATTCGCTGGCCTTCACTTCCGCGATCAAGTATCGTTGGGGAAGACTCGTCGTCGCATGACCGCGGCGTCGAATAGCGAAGGAAGGACTTCCCATGCATTGCTTGCGGCCTTGCCGGCACTTTCTTGTTGCAGTCTCTAGCGTTTTCTTCCTGGCGATGTGGGCATCAGCCGCGCCCCACACGACCCCGCCTGCCGGTTTGCGGGAGAACACGCCGAGCACGCATGCTTTGGTTGGCGCCCGGTTGGTGATTGCACCGGGTCAGATTATCGAAAACGGGACGCTCGTGATCCATGACGGCCTGATCGAGGCAGTCGGTGCGGACATCGACATTCCGGCTGAAGCTCAGATTTGGAATTGCCGCAGCAAAACGATCTACGCGGGGTTGATCGACGCCTTCAGCGAGTTGCCGCCCGAGGCGTCCAAGCTCGGAATCTCAGACAAGCACGGCGCGGGCTATTGGAACTCGCAAGTGTTGCCCCAGGTCGATGCCTCGAATTGCTACGGCGTCGACGCCGAGTTGAACAAGAAGCTGCGCAGCCAAGGTTTCGCTGCCCGATTGATCGTCCCCACGGCGGGCATTATCAAGGGAACGAGTGCCCTGGTCTCCACCGGCGACGCTCCGGGCTCCCAGTCGATTCTCGAGCCGCAAGTCGCGTTGCATCTGATGCTCGTGCCGCCGCGCGGCGGGGATGGGTATCCGAAGTCGCCGATGGGGGCAATGGCCTTAGTGCGGCAGGCGTTCTACGATGCACGCTGGCATGCTGACGCCTGGCAGGCTTTTAAACAGCAGGCGGGCCTGGCTCGGCCCGAGCGCAGCGAGGCGCTGGCGGCGCTCGAACCAAGTCTCGCCGGCAAAATGCCCGTCATGGTGCGCACGCTCGACGAACTGTACTGTCTGCGCGCCGAGCAACTGGCGAAGGAATTCAAGCTGAATTGCATTCTGCAAGGCTCCGGGCACGAGTACCGCAGATTGGATGCGATCGCCGCGATGAAGTTGCCGGTGATCGTTCCGCTCAATTTTCCCAAGGCGCCTCGCGTGGCGACCCCCGAGTCGGCCATGTCGGTCTCGCTTGAGAAGCTCATGCATTGGGATTTAGCGCCGGAAAACGCTGGCCGGCTGGATGCGGCGGGCGTCAAGATCGTGCTTGCTACGCAGGGTTTGACTGACACGGCAGATTTTCTGGCTGCAGTGCGTAAAGCGGTCCGGCGCGGTCTGAAGCCCGAAGCCGCGTTGCGCGCCATGACGGTCGCTCCCGCGGAATTGTTCGGCGTCGGCGATCGCCTTGGCACGCTCGAAGCCGGCAAAGCGGCGAATTTCGTTCTCACGAGCGGCGATCTGTTCGCCAAACAGACGGAGGTGCTGGAGACGTGGGTCGACGGTCAGCGCTATGAAACGGAAAGCGCTTCTTTGGCCGATCTGCGCGGGGAGTGGGAAATCCGCCTATCCAAGCCCGATGGCGGCACGGAAACGTTGATGATCAAGCTGGAGGGAACGCCGAAGAAGCTCTCGGGAAAGCTTCGTCGCGGAGAGAAAGAGGCCGATCTGTCGCAGGTCGCTCTCGATGCGTCTCAGTTCTCCGCCGTCGTCAAAGGCGACGCTCTGGGTTGGAAGGGAATGCTGCAGCTCAGCGGGACAGTTTCGAATCCGCTGGACGATAACGACCGGAACGAGTCAGGGCCCGGCTGGCTGGGCGTACTCGTCTGGCCCGGCGGCGACCGATCCGCTTGTTCGGCAAAGCGCACCGCCCGATGGAAAGATGCCGAGGCCAAGGCCGGCGATGACGCCCAAGCGCCGCCGGCTGACGCCGCCCCCGAATCGCAGCAGGCCCTTTATGCAGTGAATTACCCGTTGGGGGCGTTTGGCGTGGCTGCTGCGCCTGAACAACCAGAGGCCGTCGTTTTTCAGCATGCTACGGTTTGGACCAGCGGTTCCGCGGGCGTGCTCGAAGACGCGACGGTGCTTGTCCAACAGGGAAAAATCTTGGGCGTGGGACGCGAACTCTCGTTGCCGAACAATGCAGTGATCATCGATGTTCGCGGCAAGCACCTATCGCCCGGCATCATCGATTGTCATTCGCACATCGCCACCGACGGCGGCATCAACGAGAACACGCAAACCATTACATCCGAAGTCCGCATCGGCGATTACATCGACTCGAACGACATCCACATTTACCGCCAGTTAGCCGGCGGAGTGACGTGTGCTAACATCCTGCACGGGTCGGCCAACACGATCGGCGGCCAGAATCAGGTGATCAAGTTCCGCTGGGGTTCGTTGCCTGAGGAACTCAAGTTCGCAGGCGCTCCTCCGAGCATCAAGTTCGCGCTGGGGGAAAACGTCAAGCAGAGCAACTGGGGGCCGGGCAACCGGTATCCAATAACGCGAATGGGCGTGGAGCAGATCGTCAGGGATGCATTCAATGCGGCCATCGATTATCGCCGGCGCTGGAACGAGTGGCGCGAGAAACCGCAAGGCTTGCCGCCGCGGACGGATCTGGAGTTGGAGGCTTTGGTCGAAGTACTCGCAGGCAAACGCCTGGTGCATTGTCACAGCTACCGGCAGGACGAGATCGTGGCCTTCCTCCGCACGTGCGAGCAGTTTGGAGTTCGCGTGCAGACGCTGCAGCACGTGCTCGAAGGATATAAGGTGGCGGATGTCATCGCCAAACATGGCGCGGGCGGATCGAGTTTTTCGGATTGGTGGGGTTTCAAGTTCGAGGTCTACGACGCGATTCCCTACAACGGCGCCTTGATGCATCGCGCCGGCGTGCTCACCTCGTTCAATTCCGACGATCCGGAACTGGCGCGGCGGCTGAACCTGGAAGCAGCCAAAGCCGTGAAATATGGCGGCGTGCCGCCGGAGCAGGCTTTGGCCTTCGTCACGCTGAACCCGGCAAGGCAGTTGGGCATCGACAAGCAGGTCGGGTCGATCGAGGTCGGCAAAGACGCCGACCTGGTCGTTTGGAGCCGCTCGCCGCTGTCGAGCTATGCGGTTTTCGAACAGAAAAGGATAGACGGCCGGAAAAAATTTTACCCCCAGGCCGACGCGGCCCAGCACGCCGAAATGGCGCGGATGCGCGCCGCTCTGATTCAGCGGGTCCTCTCTTCCGACGAACCCTTTGAAGGATTGGACGAACCCAAGAAAGAGACGTGGCCGCGTCACGATATCTTCTGTCATGACGATGATCATGACCACGAGGTCGAGTCTTATGGAGAGTGAGATGCGGTTTTGTATTCCTCCTGCCGGGTTTTTCACACGAGTATCGTTATGCGACGTAGCGGCTGGCGCAGCTGCAGAGTCGCGGCCCATAAGCCGCATGATCATCGGCGCCCGCCGATGGGCATTAGCGATCGCGGCCGCCCTCGCCGCCTCGGGCTTGCAGGCCTCCCCTGCTCCGCCGGGCGCGCCACAAGATCGGCCGATTGCGCTGATCGGCGGGATCATCCATCCGGTTTCGCAGCCGGAAATCAAGGATGGCATGCTGTTGTTCGACGGCGGCAAGATCATCGCCGTCGGCAAGGACGTTGCGCTACCGGCCAACGTGGAGAAGATTGACCTGAACGGCAGTCACGTCTATCCCGGCTTCATCGACGCCTTCACTCAGCTTGGCCTGGTCGAGATTCCGATGATCAAGGCGACGGCCGACCACTCGGAACTTGGCCGCATCAACCCGAATGTACAAGCGCGTACCGCTATCAATCCAGATAGCGAGACGATCCCCATTGCTCGCTCGGGCGGCGTGTTAACGGTCCTGACGATTCCCGGTGGAGGTCTGCTGACGGGTACGTCGGCGCTGGTACAACTCGATGGCTGGACTTCGGAGGACATGACGTTCAACCCCGCGGTGGCCGTGCATGTGCGGTGGCCGCAGATGGCGCCAGTCCACACCTGGTGGCAGGAAATGTCGGCCCAGGAGCAGCTGCAAAGCCGTGATAAGGCGCTAGTCGAAATCCGCCGCGCGCTGGCAGACGCTCGCGCCTATCACCGCCATCGGCAAGCTCGTTCGAACGGCAACGGTCGGAGCCACGACTTCGATGCGCGCTGGGAATCATTCGTTCCCGTGCTGGAAGGAAAAATGCCGCTGGTGGTCGACGCCGACGAAATCCAGCAGATCCAGTCGGCCGTGGCCTTTTGCGAGCACGAGAAGCTGAAGTTGATCATTGCCGGCGGCTACGATGCCCCCGAGTGCGCCGAATTGCTAAAGAAGCATCAGATTCCGGTGATTGTCGGCGGAGTCCATCGCTTGCCAAGGCGGCACGACGATTCGTACGACGCGCCGTTTACTTTGCCGGCCCGGCTGCGCGACGCGGGCGTCGCGTTCTGTATTTCGAGCGCGGAACGGCCGTCAATGGTCCGTAATCTGGCTCATCATGCCGGCACGGCCGCGGCTTTCGGACTGACGACCGAAGAAGCCATCCGCGCGATCACGCTTTCGGCCGCGGAAATCCTGGGCGCGGCCGACCGCCTCGGTTCGCTCGACGCAGGCAAGGACGCCACTTTGATAGTGTCGAGCGACGATCCTCTGGAGATTCCTTCGCAAGTCACGATGGCGTTCATTGAGGGTCGCAAGGTCGAATTGGACGACCGCCAAAAGCGGCTGTGGGAGAAGTATAAAGAGAAGTACCGGCGGCAAGGCATCGAGTAAACATTGCATCAGGCTGGGCCGAGGAGGAATCGCGTGGCTGGCGAACCGGTTGAGCTGTTGGTGAATTTTCCCGCGACGCTGAAGGAGCCGGTGCGACGCACGTTGCACGAACTCTGCCGGCGATATGCCGGGGCGATTGCAGACGCCGCGGCGGGCGACTCGCAATTCGATGCCGCGGCGCCGCTGACGGACCGCATCATGTTTGTCGATCCCAATCGTCCGCCCACCGAAGCGGAAATCGTCGAAGTACTCGACGCGCTGGAGGCGGAGTTCGACGTCGATATTCAACGACCCGAAACCGGTCCCATCCGTATGTCGGTGCTGCAGCGGCGCGGCTAGTCGCGACGTATAGCGATTGCGACGCCCGTTTGCCTCGCCCTGCGCGTTCGCGCAGCTATTGCCTTCAAAGTGCACGTCCACGCAGGAATCGCTCGACCCATATCCGAAATGACTCGTTCCGGGTAAGTTGGCGAGACGCGCCTGCTGGAAGTTTTCACGTTGAGTCAGGCGCCAGGCGTTCTCAAGAGAAGGCTTCGCGTTGCAATGGATAAGTTGAAATCGGACGGCGGCATGCGCTTCGCCGCGAAGCTGTCGACTTTGTCGGGCACGCACGAGGCGGTCGCCGAGGCGTGTGGGGCCGTCCATGAACTTGGCGCGAGGCCGAACCTGGCCGTCGTGTTCTTCTCGCCGCACCATGTTGACAAGGCCGAAGAAATCGCCGCCGAGATCCTCGAACGCACGAACGCCGAGTGCCTGCTCGGGTGTACCGGCGAGTCGATCATCGGCAACGATCGCGAGATCGAGCAGTCGCCCGCCATCTCGCTCTGGCTGGCGTCTTTGCCGGGCGTCTCAGTCGCAGCGATGCATTTGGAATTCGAGAAAACGCCTGAAGGAGGTACGGTAGTCGGCTGGCCCGACGAGTTGCCGGCGGAATGGCCCGCGCGATCAGCACTGATGTTATTAGGCGAGCCGTTCAGTTTTCCGGCTGACTGGCTCCTGGAACGGCTCAACGAAGACCGCCCTGGCGTGGCAGTGCTGGGCGGCATGGCGAGCGGAGCCTATGCGCCCGGCGGGAACCGGCTGATCTTCAATCGCAAAGCGTTCACGGAAGGCGCCGTTGCGGCATTGATTCACGGACCGGTAGAAATTCGGGCCGTCGTTTCCCAAGGCTGTCGGCCGATCGGCCGTTCTTTCGTGGTCACCAAAGCGGAGCAGAACGTCATCTTCGAGTTGAGCGGAAAGCCGCCGTTGGCGCAACTGCAGGAAGTGCTCATCGGGCTCTCACCGGAGGATGAGGAACTGGCGCAGAAGGGGCTGCACCTGGGACGCGTCATCAACGAGTATCAAGGCGAGTTCGCACGCGGCGACTTTCTGGTTCGCAATTGCATCGGCGCCGACCGGAATACCGGCGCGCTGGCCATCGGCGACTATGTGCGCACGGGACAGACAGTTCAGTTTCACGTGCGCGACGCGCGGACCGCCGATGAAGATCTGCAGGAGCTGTTGAATGCGGCCATGCAATCGTCGGGCTATGCCGCGCAAGGCGCGCTGTTGTTTACCTGCAATGGCCGCGGCACGAGATTGTTCGATCAGCCGCATCACGACGCCGGCGCGCTGCGCAAGGCACTCGGCACGATCCCCGTCGCCGGATTCTTCGCGCAAGGCGAAATCGGACCGATCGGCGGCAAGAACTTTCTACACGGCTTTACCGCCAGCGCTGCCTTGTTTTGTCCCGCGCGCCAGCGACAGGCCTAGTTTGGAATCCACATTTGCAGATGCGGACCGATTTGGTTCCTGACGGATGATGCCAATGGCGGCGCCTATTTCGATTGTCTGGTTCCGAAGCGACCTGCGGCTCGAAGATCAACCAGCATTGCAAGCGGCAATGGCGCGCAAGGGACCCATCATTCCCGCATTCATTTGGGCGCCGGACGATGAGTCGCCGTGGCAATCGGGCGCAGCTAGCCGTTGGTGGCTTCATCAATCGCTTGTCGGATTGCAACACGACCTGGAGCGCCTCGGATCGAAGTTGATCATCCGCCGCGGGCCGACCTTGGCCGCACTCGAGTCGCTAGTCAGCGAGACTTCCGCCACGGCGGTGTTTTGGAACCGTCGATATGAACCGTCCGTGCAAAAGCGCGATGCCGAGGTCAAATCGTCCCTGCAGTCGAGCGGCGTCGAGGCGGAAAGCTTTAAAGGCTCGCTGTTGTTTGAGCCGTGGGAGATCTTGAACAAACAGAATCAACCGTACCGCGTATTCACGCCCTTTTATCGTGCCTGCCTGGCCGCTGCGCCGCCGCATCAGCCCAAGGCGCCGCCGAACAAGTTGTGCACTCCCGAGCATTGGCCAAGCAGCGACTCGCTGTGCCAACTCGGGCTCGAGCCGCAGATCGATTGGGCCGGCGGTATGCGCGAGGCGTGGCAGCCCGGCGCCGCCGGGGCAAAGAAGCAGCTCGAGTATTTCCTAGCGCATGGCCTTGCCGGCTACGAACAAGGGCGAGATACGCCAGGCCAAGAGGGCGTTTCGCGGTTATCGCCGTACCTGCATTTCGGCCAGGTCAGCCCGCGACAAATTTGGCATGCCGTGCAAGACCTCGCCAGCGAACTGGGGAAAAAGACTACTGCTGCCGCTGAAGGCTTTTTGCGGCAACTCATCTGGCGGGAGTTTGCTCATCATCTCTTGTATCACTTTCCGCAAACGGACGATGAACCGCTGCATGCGGAGTTCGCGCAATTCCCGTGGCGCGACGACCGATCAGCGCTTCGCGCCTGGCAGCGCGGCCAAACGGGCTACCCGTTCGTCGATGCCGGCATGCGGCAATTATGGACGACCGGCTGGATGCACAATCGAGTGCGAATGAATGTCGGCTCGTTCCTGGTCAAGCACCTGCTGCTCCCTTGGCAAGCCGGCGCCCGCTGGTTTTGGGACACTCTCGTTGATGCCGATTTGGCGAATAACACCTTGGGTTGGCAGTGGGTCGCCGGCTGCGGCGCCGATGCGGCGCCCTACTTTCGCATCTTTAATCCGGTTAAGCAGGCCGAACGATTCGATGCCGACGGAGCCTATGTGCGGCGCTGGGTTCCTGAACTGGCGGCGCTGCCCGACGAGTGGTTGCAACAACCTTGGGCTGCTCCGCGCGAGACGCTCAAGGAGGCCGGAATTGAACTGGGGCGAGACTATCCCGAGCCAATCGTCGATCATAGCGAGGCGCGGCAGCGTGCGCTGGCGGCGCTAGCTGAAATGCGCCGCGCGAGGGGAAGTACGCGGAGCAAGCGATGAGATTTTCAAGCACAGATGCGTTGGCGCTCGTGATTTCCGTGGCCGTTTGCTTTGCCGCCGCTGCCGCTGGTTCGTGGCTCACCTTCGCTTCGCTCGATACGTGGTATGCCGGTCTCGCTAAGCCCTCTTTGAATCCGCCCAACTGGGTGTTCGGCCCGGTCTGGTCGACGCTGTATTTGCTGATGGCGATTGCCGCCTGGCTCGTCTGGCAGCAGCGCGAGCGCACACAGGTCAAGCTTCCATTGAGCTTGTTCGCAGCTCAGTTAGCGTTGAACGTCGCCTGGTCGGGCTGTTTCTTTTATCTCGAGCGACCCGGTTTGGCGTTTGGCGACGTCGCGCTTTTGTGGTTGTTGATCCTGGCCACGATGGTCTCGTTTTTCAGAGTCTCTGGCGTAGCCGGCGCCTTGCTTGTGCCATATTGGCTTTGGGTCACTTTCGCTTCGTACTTGAATTTCGCCATCTGGCGTCTGAATGCTTGAGCATGCCCCACTTGAGATCTCCGGCCGACTTGCTTGAATAAGAGCCATCGCCCGTTCGTTGTCGGCAATCTGAATACATTGCGCGGAGGATTCACATGGCTATGGAGCACAAAGGGCCGCTGGACGGCAAACGATTTTTGATGTTTGTCGACGACATCTACGAAGATTTGGAATTGTGGTATCCGAAGCTGCGGCTGAACGAAGCCGGCGCCCATGTGACGGTCGCCGGCCCCGAGGCCGAACACAAGTACTCGGGCAAGCACAGCTATCCTTGCCGTTCGGACGCGGCCATTCGCGACATGGAAGCGGCCGATTTCCACGGCGTGGTGATTCCCGGCGGCTTCATGCCCGACAAATTGCGGCGCGATCCGAAAGTGCTGCAACTCGTGCGAGACTTCTCGGCGGCCGGCAAACTCGTGGCGGCCATCTGCCATGGCGGCTGGATTCCGATCTCCGCCGGCGTGTATCGGGGCGTGCGCGTGACTAGCTCGCCGGGCATTAAGGACGATCTGGTCAACGCCGGCGCCATTTGGGAAGACACGGCCGTGGTCGTCGACCGGCACTTTGTCTCCAGCCGCAAGCCCGATGATTTGCCGGAGTTTTGCCGCGGAATCTTCCGTGCGATGGGCGTGCCGGGATAGCTACAACTCGTAGGGTGGGCCTCGCCCACCTTGAATCAGAGCGTGACTGGATTTCTCGGTGGGCGAGGCCCACCCTACGAAGTCAGCCTCGTGATCGCTTGATGCCCGCCTTTTCAAACGCTGGCGTCAGATTTTCGTACGATCTCTTCGCTGCGGCAATGGGATCGTAGCCGGGCTGGCCGGAGACCATGCCGCTGACCTCGACGCAGATGCAGCCGCGATAGCCGAGCGCGACGGCTTTGCGCAGTAGGGGAACGTAATCAAACCCGCCTTCGCCCGGCAGCACGAAACGCGCTTGCCCTTTGTCGAGCACGGTATCCTTGACGTGAATGAACCGAGTCAGCGGAATCATCTCTTTTAACGTGTCACTCAAGGGCATGTCTCGAAACTGGAAATGGCTGTAGTCGTAGGCCAGTTTCAGCCAGGGGCTGTCGATCTGTTTGACGAGCGCGACGGCGTCGGCGGGAGTATTCAAAGCCCCGAATCGATGCGGCTTGATGGCGAGCACTGTCTTCGTTTGTTCGGCGACGCGCGCCCAGCCGGCCAGTCGCTCGGCAAAGCGAGCTTTGACTTGCGGCCACTGGCCTGCCTTGCCGCCGACAACCGTTTCAACGAGCGGCGGGTTATCGGGCGCCAGGTCATGGGCCAATTCGCCGGCCGCCTTGAGTCGGTCGAGCTGAGCGCGATCGGCGTCGTCATCGACGCCAAGATTGAAGTTCTCCATCAGTGCGGGCAGCGAAAGATTCAGTTCCGCGAGGCGTGCGCCTAAGCCGCGGCGCGCGTCCTTCGACAACTTCGCGGGGGCAGTCGGCCAGTCAGGCATGCAGACGAGTTCCACGGCGTCGTAGCCGATCTTTGCGCAGGCGGCCAAGGCATCATCGGCCGGAAGCGTCTTCATGCCGTACAGACTGAAGCCCAGCGTGACGCCGGGAGGCTCCGCGTCGGCCGCGCCCGCATCCCGGAACGAGCCAAGCATGGCGGCCCCGAACGCGGCAGCGCTGGCGGCAAGAAACTCGCGTCGATCGGAAGACTCTCTCATGGCTGGCCTTACTCAGCTACGACTTGTTGGCGGCTTGCTTCTGCCGCTCTGCCAGTAGCAGCTTGATCCACGCGCCCATGTAGTGGCCGTGATCATGGAACGTGCGCCCGCTGACCAGGTTGCCGTCGACCACGCACGGCTCGTTCACGAAGATGCCGCCGCACACTTCCAAATCGAAGCGGCACTTGCCGACCGTGGCCATGCGGCGGCCTTTGACGCAGCCCGCTCGGGCCGGGATTTCCACGCCGTGGCAGACGCTTGCGATGGGCTTGTTGTGCTCGAAAAAGTAACGCGTGACCCGCAGCAGGTCCTCATCGTCGCGAATGTATTCCGGCGCCCGGCCGCCGCTGAAGAAGATGCCCAGGTACTCTTCGGGCCGGATGTCGCGAAAGGCGATATCGGCCTCGATCGTGTAGCCTTCCCACTCCTTGGTGATCGTCCAGCCCGGCTTTACTTCATGCATCACCATTTGGTAGCGACGTTTCTCGGGCGCCGCCACGACGGGCTTTATGCCTTCTTCCTGCACGCGATAACACGGATAGAGCGTGTCGACGGTTTCCGTCGCGTCGCCCACGATAATCAACACCTGATCCATTCGAGTTCCTTAGCTCAAGATTCCCTTCACCACCTGCGCGCCTTCGACGCCCGAAAGTTTGGCGTCAAGCCCTTGGAACTTGACGCTGAAGCGTTCGTGGTCGATGCCGAGCAGATGCAACATGGTGGCATGCAGGTCGTGTACGCTCACGACGTCTTGCACGGCGGCATAGCCAAGTTCATCGGTGGCGCCGTAGTTCAGCCCGCCGCGGACTCCGCCGCCGGCCAGCCAGACTGTGAAGCCCTTGTTGTGGTGGTCGCGGCCGTCGCCCCCTTGGGACATGGGCGTGCGGCCGAACTCGCCGGCCCAGACGATCAACGTATCTTGCAGCATGCCGCGCTGCTTGAGATCGCGGATCAGCGCCGCGCAGGCCCGATCAATTTCTTGGGCCTTCAGTTCCACGCCATTGCGCACGCCGCCGTGATGGTCCCAATCTTTATGGTAGAGCTGAATGAACCGCACGCCGCGTTCGGCCAGCCGCCGGGCCAGCAAACAGTTCGAGGCGAACGAGCCGTCGCCGGGCTGGCAGCCGTAAAGCTCCAGCGTCTGCGGCGATTCATTCCGCGTATCAATCAGATCGGGCACGCTGGCCTGCATCAGGAACGCCATTTCGTACTGCGCAATCCGCGTGGCGATTTCCGGATCGTGCAATACGGCGTCAGTTCCGGCGTTGATGGAGTTCACGGCGTTAACCACATCTTGCTGCTGCTCGCGGCTCACGCCGGGCGGGTTGCTGAGATACAGCACCGGATCGCCTTTGCCGCGCAGGTGGACGCCTTGGAACTTGCTCGGCAAGAAGCCCGCCGACCATTGCCGCGCGGCGATGGGCTGGTTCTGGCCGCCGCGGCCGAGCGACGTAAGTACGACAAAGCCCGGCAGATCGCTGGCTTCGCTTCCTAAGCCGTACGTGGCCCAGGCGCCCATCGAAGGCCGGCCGGCGATCTGCGAGCCGGTATTCATGAACATGTGGGCCGGATCGTGGTTGATGGCTTCGGAGGTCATCGAACGCACGAAGCAGATCTCGTCGGACACGGCGCCGATCTGTTCGAACCATTCGCAGATTTCCGTGCCGCCGAACTTCTTGAATTTCGTCTGTGGTCCATAGCAGACCAGCTTCTGCCCTTGCAGTTGGGCGATCTGTTGTCCCTTCGTAAAACTTTCGGGCATCGGCTGGCCGTGCATTTCGGCCAGTTTGGGTTTGTAATCCCATGTTTCGAGGTGCGATGGGCCGCCCGCCATGGTCAGCCAGATCACACGCTTGGCTTTCGCTTGATGATGCAGCGGGCTGATCACGCCGCGGGCAGCGCCTTGGGCCGTGGCGGCAAACAACCGAGGAGTGAGCAAGCTTGTGAGGCCGACGGCGCCGACGCCCATCGCCGAGCGAGTCAGGAACGTGCGGCGGTGAATTAACTGAGAAATGTTTTGCGACGCGTCCATGATGGCTAGTTCCGGGTAATGACTTCGTGCAGATTCAAGATCACGCGGGCGGCGTTGGTCCAGGCCGCCAACTCGGCATGGTTGATTCCCTCGGGCATCGGCAGAATGCCGACCTTCAGTAAATTTTCGGCGCTGGCCGGATCCTGGCCGTATTGCGCAAGTTGCCGCTGCAGTAGTTGGCTTACAGTGCTACGTTCGTCGTCGCGCGGCGGACGGGACAACGCCTGCCGCCAGGCCCAGGTCAGCCGGCTGTCGATGTCGGCGCCTCCTTCTTTCAAAATCCGCGCGGCGAAGGCCCGTGCCGCTTCGACGTAGGTCGGGTCATTGAGCAGCACCAACGCCTGTTGTGGGATGTTCGAACGCGTGCGGTCTGCAGCACACTCTTCGCGCGTTGGAGCGTCGAAGGCCAGCATGCTGGGATGCAAGAACGACCGCTGCCACCAGGTATACAGCCCGCGACGGTATTGGCTTTCGCCCGTGTCGGCCTGATATTGCCGCACCGGAAAGTTGAGATTCTCCCAGTAACCGTCCGGCTGGTACGGTTTCACGCTCGGCCCGCCGATTTTGGGCGATAGCAAGCCGGCGATTCCGAGTGCATTGTCGCGCACCTGCTCGGCGTCGATCCGGAAGCGGCTCTGCCGGGCCAATTCGCGATTGAATGGATCGCGCTCGGCCAGCTGTGGCGTTGTCGCAGACGTTTGGCGATATGTGGAGCTGAGCACGATGGTGCGCACGAGCCGTTTTACGTCCCAGCCCGAATCGATAAAGTCGCAAGCCAGCCAGTCAAGCAGTTCCGGATTGGCAGGCCATTCTCCTTGAGAGCCCAGGTCGTCGAGCGATTTCGAAAGGCCGATGCCAAAGAATTGCTTCCAGAGACGATTGACGAACACCCGGGCCGTGAGCGGGTTGTCTCGCGACACGAGCCATTTTGCCAGGTCGAGCCGCGTCAGCCGCTGTGCTGACAGGGTTGCGGCGTTGGCGAGAGAGGCGGGCAACGCCGGTTGCACGATTTCTCCGCTTTCATCGAGCCAGTTGCCGCGAGGCAAAATGCGGACTACGCGCGGATTGCCCGAAACCGAGACAAGACACTTGGGCAGCGAGTTCTCGTAATCGGTCGCCGCCTGACGGGCCGCCGCCAGCCTGGCGCGCAGGTCTATCAAAGTCGGCGAGTTGGCTTTGAAGTGATTCGCGACCATCGCCTTTTGCCCGTCGTTCTGCTGCGCCGGCTCGAGCTTGATGATCTCGACAATGTCCATGGGCGGCAGCACCGCGCGAACCGGAGTCAGAGGCTTAACGGCGGTCGTCGCCCAGAGGCGGAACTTGCCGAGCACGTGATTGTCGCCATGCAGTTGCTGGATCGTGAACGTGAGCGCTACTTCTTCGCCATTGCCAATCGGGTTTTCCAATTCAAAGCGAATCGCGGTTTCGGCGCCTGTCATTCCGGCCGTCGCCCAGCCGTTGTTTGGCTCGGTCTTGCCGTCGATGGTTGATGCTGCCGGAAAACCCGGCTGTTCGAAGGTCGCGGTGGCGCCCGTCAACCGGAGCGGTTTGCCGGCCGCATCGGCGACGCTGAACTCGCTGAGCACGAAGTTGCCGTTGCTGGCCCGGCCCGGGCCGCGCTGGGGCAGACCATCACGACCGAGCGCGTCCAACTGAAAGCCGGCGATTTGCTTGAGCTGCGTCTTTACTGTGACGCGATACGTATCAACGCCTTGCTGCGGCGCCCGATCGGCAAACACGGTCTCCTGCGGCTCGACTTTGAATTGCACTCCTTTCTCGGAAGTTATTTGTTCCGGATGGAGCAGCGTCCAGTTTTGCGCGGCGCCGCCTTGTTCGCGCACTGCCTGTTCCCAGGCCGTCTGGGCCGCATCGCGCTCAGGCGTCGAGGTATCGAATTCGCGTTGCACCAAATTCGCCGCCGCCTGCAGTTCTGCCAGCTTTTGAGCTTGCTCTGCACTGGGCACGCTCATGCCGGTTTCGCGAGCGCCAATGATCGGCTCTTGGATGTCGGCAAAGAAGGCGCCCAGCGAATAGAAGTCGCGCGAGGTGAACGGATCGAACTTGTGGTCGTGGCACTGGCAGCAGCCGATCGTCTGCCCCAACCAGATGGCCCCGACCGCGCGAACCCGGTCGCCCAGCATCCGCGCCTCATAGTCTTTGGCCTGGGCGCCCCCTTCTTCGGTCGTCAGCAGCAGCCGATTGAAGCACGATGCGACCTTTTGCTCGAGCGTACTGTTGGGAAGCAGGTCGCCTGCCAGTTGCTCGATGGTGAACTGATCGAACGGCTTATTCGAATTGAAGGCCTGGATCACATAGTCGCGATACGGGTAGACGTTGCGCGGGGTATCGGAGTGGTAGCCGATCGTGTCGGCGTAGCGCGTTACATCCAGCCAGCTCTCGGCCATCCGCTCGCCGTAATGAGGCGAAGCCAGCAGCGTTTCCACTAGGCGGTCGTAGCCGTCGGGGGCCGCATCTTGCACGAACGCTTCGACTTGCTCCGGTTTGGGGGACAAACCGAGCAAGTCAAAATAGAGCCGTCGCGCCAGCGTTCGCCGACCAGCCTCGGGTGATGCCCGCAGGCCGAGTTTCTTGAGCCGCTCGCCGACAAGATAATCGATGCCATTGGCGCCGGCCGGCGTCGTTGGTTTGACCGGCGGCAAGTAAGCCCAGTGTCCTTGATATTCCGCGCCTTCCGCAATCCAGCGCTTCAGCAAGTCTTTTTGCTGGTCTGTAAGTTGTTTATTCGATTTGGCCGGCGGCATCAGCATGTCGGGATCGTTGCTGAAGATGCGGGCGACCAACTCGCTTTGATCGGGTTGACCTGGCTGAATCGCGTGATGAGCGACTGCTTCGTCGCGAATATCGAGCCGCAGATCGGCCTCGCGGTGGTTCTTGTCGGGGCCGTGGCATTGCAGGCAGTTATCGGTGAGGATCGGGCGGATATCGCGATTGAATAACACCCGATCGTTCTCAGCGGCAATGCTCCACTCCGGATGACTGAAAACGGCCACAAGGATTACGCATCGGAAAAATCGGCCCATCGCGGTCTCTTGTCTGGCTGGAGGGAGTTCAGGCGGGCTCTTCATGGCGGTCCCCGAGCATGCCCCCAGCCAGGAATTCCGCCACTCTATTCATAAGCTTTGACTATCGTCGATCAAGGCCGACAAGGCAAGGTTTACGACCGTCTTAGATGCATTAAAGGTTCCCGGGAGGGTATGCATTCCTGCCTGTCGCGGTTCATAACCGGGGAAATCACGCAAACACAAAAGTTGCCTCGGCGGGAGTGCGTCTATCTTAGGTGATCGGGGTCGAAAAACGAGGTATGATCGGGCGCGGCTACGACAGGCCTTTCTTTATCGAGACAGACCATGAACAGACGCGTTCTGCTGGCGACGGTTTCAGTTTACTCCTTGCTCTATCTCGGTGAGTCGTACGCTCTCGAACCTTGGGCGGATGGGAGCCTGCCGGTCAGCGAAGGCCTGCAAGCCTGGTACGATGCCACTCGGCTCGAAGGCGCCATAGCCGCCGACGCGGGGTCGCCGCAGCGACACGGTGCGACGATCGAAATTTGGCGCGACGCCAGCGGACGCCGCCGCCATCTGGTACAGCCGGCGCCGAATGCTCGACCGAAATTGCAGGGCGGTTCGACGGCGCGCGGGGCTGTGCGGTTTGATGGCGCCGATGACTTCCTCGTGGCAACCGGCCTCAATGCGAGGTTGGAGGGCTTTACCATCATCGTCGTCGGCTCGGCGCGATCAAATCCCGGCTTCTTCCGAGCGTTCTTGGAGTTTAATCAGGCCGGCGCCAATGATTATGTCACCGGGCTCAATCTCGATCTGGGCGGCGGAGACAGCGACCGCTGGACTCATTTGAATCTTGAAGGCGCCGGATTCGGCGGAGAGCAGAACCTGCTCGCCGCGCCACAAGAATTCGGCACATTCCATGCGTTGGCCGTCAGTTCGGCTGCACGCAGCGATCGCGTGCGCTTGAGCATCGATGGCGCCGCCAGCGGCGAGCGGCCGCGCAGCCCTGGCCCGCTTGTTATGGACGAGTTGCGGCTGGGCGCCCGTTGTTACGATAACGCGGGGCGTCCCTCGACCGCGAACGGATTTCTCGATGGCGAAATTGCGGAAGCGCTCATTTACGATCGTCAACTGACCGATATCGAACTGGCCGACGTCAATCGCTATCTGCGGGCGAAACACGCATCTCTCTTCGAAATCCGAGGGTTGCCGCCTGAACCCCCGATTCGCGTTCTTGCGCCCGGCTTTACCGTCAAACCGCTGCCTGTCGAGCTGACCAACATCAACGATCTGGTCTATCTCGCCGACGGCCGCCTGCTGGCCTTGGGCTACGACGGCCGCATTCATTTGCTCTCCGATACTGACGGCGACGGCCTGGAGGACAAAGTCGAACCATACTGGTACGAACCGACGATGCGCCAACCGATCGCCATGGCGCTGGCGCCCGAAGGGCTGTATGTCACCTCGCACGGCAAAGTTTCGCTGTTTCCGGATATCGATGGGGACGGCCGGGCCGATCGCGAAGAGATTGTTTCGACTGGCTGGCCGCAGCCCCAAGTAAGCAGCAACGGCGTCGATGCAATGGGGATCGCGCTCGATCGGCAAGGCAACCTGTTCTTCGGTCTCGGCTGCGCCGACTACACGAATGCTTATCTGGTCAAAGACGGCAAAGCCCATTACGACATTGCAAGCGAACGCGGCACGATTCTGAAGCTTGGCCCCGATCGAAAGCAGCGAGAGATCTACTGCACCGGCATCCGCTTTCCGATGACGTTGGCTTTCAATCGCGAAGGCGATCTGTTCTGCACCGATCAGGAAGGGGCGACGTGGCTGCCCGGCGGCAATCCGCTCGACGAGTTGAACCAGATTCTTCCCGGGCGACATTACGGCTTTCCGCCGCGGCACGGCGAGCACCTGCCCGATGTGGTCGATGAGCCAGCCGTTTTGGCGTTCGGTCCGCAGCATCAATCGACGTGCGGGTTGACATTCAACGAGGCGGCGGCCGAGCGAAAGTCGTTTGGACCGCCGCAGTGGGAGGGGGATGCGCTAGTCGGCGGTTTCTCTCGCGGCAAGTTGTGGCGATCGACGCTCGTGAAAACTTCCGCCGGTTACGTGGGCCGCTCGACATTGATTGCCGTCAGTCGTCTGCTCTTGCTTGATACCGCCGTTGCGCCGGACGGCTCGCTCGCCGTGACCTGCCACAGCGGGCCGCCGGATTGGGGCGTGGGTCCCCAAGGAGGCGGCAAGCTGTTCAAGATCTTCTACAGCGATCGGGAGGCGCCGCAGCCTGTTGGCGTCTGGCCTGCCGGGCCGCTCGAGGTTCGAGTGGCGTTCGATCGACCCGTCGCTGCGTCGTTTCTCGAACACTTCCGGCAGGCCGAAATCGAATATGGCGATTACGTGCGCGCGGCAGATCGCTACGAGGTTCTGCGCCCGCCTTATGCTGTCGTGCAGCAACAATTGCAGACTCCGCGCGGCAAATTGCGCATCGCCTCGGCGCGGTTGAGCGACAACGGCCGCATCTTAAGCCTGACGACCGATCCTCATTCGCTGCGAACGAACTATGCGTTGATGCTGCCCGGCTTGGGGAGCGTTACGACCCCCGAC